>JBBQOY010000041.1:0-7983 GCA_038331365.1 Erysipelotrichales bacterium
TGATTGACCTTTGTCAATTTGACAATGTCTATTCATTCATTTACTCTTCACGCGAAAAGACACCGGCTGCTGCGATGCTCGATAATGTTTCCCGATTGGAAAAGGAAGATCGTTTGCAGCGTCTTAATAAGCGAATTGGAATAGCAGCTTTAAAACATAACGAAGCGATGATCCATCAGACAGTCAATGTTTTGGTGGATGGACCATCTAAGAAGAATTCAGAGGTTTTTAGTGGTTATACTGAAACCAATAAATTTGTTAATTTCATTCCAACAACGGAATGTATCGGTAAAATTGTCAAGGTTGAGATCACTTCAGCTAAAACATGGACACTTCAAGGCAAACAAGTAGTGTAGACTATCATATCAATCAATTTTGTACTATAATAACTACAACAGAAAACTGCTGCAGTTCAGGAGGAATATAATGGAACAAATACGACTTTTCGCTTTAGGCGGACTAGATGAAGACGGTAAAAATCTTACTATCATTGAGATAAACGATGATATTTTTGTCATCGATGCAGGTTTAAAATATCCAGATGCAGAGCACTTAGGAATCGAAATGATTATTCCTGATTTCTCATATCTGATTAAAAACAAAGAACGAATCAAAGGGGTGTTTATTACCCAGGGGCATGATGACGTTATGGCGGCTTTGCCTTATCTTCTTAAAGAGGCTAAAGTACCGGTGTATACGACACCTTTAACTGCCATGATTCTGGATGACTTATGCAAACAATTCGATTTAAAAGATGTTGTAATACATCGAATCAAACGTAATGGGACTTTTTCAATAGGTTCTCGAAAAATCCGTACTTTTGGAATCACACACTCCATTGGAGATGCTTTTGGGGTGGCCATTTGGACTGAATATGGATGGATTGTCTACACAAGTGAATTTATTATTGATTTTGATATTCACAATGAAGCGTTTCAATGTGACATCACTGAGTTCTCTGAGTTAGGTAAACAAGGTGTTTTTGCCTTAATGGCAGAATCGGTTGGGGCGGATCGACCTGGCCATACTTCACCAAGTCACAAGATTTCACCTTATTTGGAAAAGGCTTTAGATGATGCCTCAGGACGTTTGATAGTAACGCTTTACGAACAAAATGTTTTTCGTTTAATTGAAGTGCTCGATTTAGCGGCTAAATACAAAAAGAAAGTCTTTTTTTACAATGAAGATCACAGAAAGTTATTAAGGCAAGTCGAAAAGCTTGGCTATTATAGGATGCCAGTAGGAATAGAAGTCAGTCGTGAGAATTTTTCTAACGAACGGGATGACTTAATTGTTTTAGTTTCAGGCAGTGGTCCTAAAGTCTTTAATGTTATGTATAAAATCACCACATCAGAAGACGCTTTACTAGAACTTAAAAAAGGAGACACCATTGTCATTCTTTCACCGATGGTTCCTGGAACTGAAAAAGAATCTGGTCGAATGGAAAATGAACTCTATAAGGAAGATGTCAATATCATCACTTTAGATCGCAAAAAAGTAAGCTCTATGCATGCTTCAATTGAAGACTTAAAGATGGTTGCTTATCTTTTAAAACCGAAATATTATATTCCAGTTCATGGTGAATATCGTCATCTTATCAATAATGCCAATGTTGCTTTAGACATGGGCTATCAAGCGAATAAAATCATTGTTTTAGACAATGGTCAAATTGCTAAGTTTATTGATGGTGAACTCAAAGACATGACCGAAATCATTAAACTCGAGGAAATCATGATCGATGGAAATGAACATCTTGATGTCTCAGGATTAATCTTAAGAGATCGCGAATTGCTTTCTACAGATGGTGTTATCGTGATCGGAATGGTCGTTAATTTCAATTCAAAAGCTGTTATTGGCGGACCAGATGTTCAATCTCGAGGTGTTATTTATCTGAAAGATGCGGATTACATTGTAAAAGAACTTGGGCGTATTTTCGAAAGCACAATTATAGATTATGTTGCAGCTAGAAAATATGAGAATATGGCGGTAAGACTTGAAGCAAAAGATCGGATGCAGAAATATTTAATGAAAGAAACCGGAAAACGTCCGTTGCTCTTACCGGTTATCGTCGAGTTAAATCTCCCCGAATAATATGGCCAGAAAAAACAGAACTAAAGAAAGAAGATTACTAATATTTATTTACTCGTTGATCGCATTGGCAGTAATTTTGATCGCTGGTGCACGTTTTGGTATGGTAGGGGTGTTCTTAGATGATTTGGCAGTTGTTATATTTGGCTCAGGATTTAATATCGTTTTGTATGCAGTGTTTGGTTTATTCTTTATGTATACCCTAATTTATCGAAAATGGCCAAATTATCTATTGAGGATTTGGATTTCAATAATTCTATTTGCTTTGAGTATTTTATTGTTTAATGCGATTGTGCGTTCGGCTCAACCCTCATCACTGGGTGATTGGATGAATGATTTTGGTAAAATATTCTCTAAAACTCAAAGCGATGAAGGCGGTTTTATTAGTATCGCACTGTATTCTTTGTTTAATGTCATGGTCGCTCGAACTGGAACAATTATCGTAGCTTTCGTTTTAATGATTATTGGTTCAGTTTTATTGATTGATTATCATCAGTGGTGGCCAAATCTTAACCGAAAGAAATCTAAACAAAAATTGATAGAAGAAACTGTGGTTGAAGAGCATACATTGTTTATCGAACCAGATGAACCATTGGTTCGACGTAAAACAATGAGAGAAGCGATCCTTCCAGATATTCCGACAACCTCAGCTGCTACAATTCACAGTATTGGTAACTATAATTTACCTTCTGTGAACCTACTTGAGGAAGTTGTCCTTAAAAACAAATCGATTGCCAATCAAAATGCTGCCGTTGTTAAAGGAAAACGATTGATTGAGATATTGAGTCAATTCGATATCAACGCAACGCTAATAGGGACCCATATCGGTCCAGCGGTTACAAAATTTGAAGTAAAACCGGACTCTAATATAAAAATTTCAAAGATATCATCGATTCAAGACAACATTAAAATGGAACTTCAAGCGAAAGAACTTCGTATCGAGGCACCAATTCCAGGTCGTAATGCTGTGGGTGTTGAAATTCCAAATGTTGAGATGATTCCTGTTCGCATGAGTGAAATGATGAAAGATCCTACCATCGGTGATCGAAGTACCAAAAAACTTTTGGTGCCCTTGGGAAAAGACTTAATGGGTAAAATTGTTTACACTGAACTCGATAAAATGCCACATCTTTTAATTGCTGGGGCAACGGGAAGCGGTAAAAGTGTTTGTATCAATGCATTTATCACAACGATCTTATTAAGAACTTCGCCGGATGAGGTTAAATTACTTTTAATCGATCCAAAAAAAGTCGAGTTCGTTGCTTATCAAAAAATACCGCATTTGATTTGTCCAGTTATTTCCGATGCGACAGAAGCGGCTAAAGTGCTTAAAGTCATCGTCAATATGATGGAAAATAGATATGAAGTTTTCTCGAAAGTAGGGGTTAGGAATATCACGACCTACAATGAACTGTTGGTTAAACAACCTCAGGAACATCTAGAGTTTATGCCGTGGATTGTCGTTATTATCGACGAATTGGCTGACTTAATGATTGTTGCCGGAAAAGAGGTTGAATCCAGTATTCAAAGAATTACCCAATTGGCCAGAGCAGCGGGCATTCATTTAATCGTAGCGACTCAACGTCCTTCGACAGATGTCATCACTGGCATCATCAAAGCCAATATTCCATCAAGAATTGCTTTTGCAGTTTCAAGTGGAATTGATTCAAGAACTATTTTGGATCATGTTGGGGCTGAACGACTTTTAGGTTATGGTGATATGTTGTTTTTCCCAGTCGGTGAGCCTAGTTCAATCAGAATTCAAGGTGTTTATGTTTCAGATGAAGAAGTGCGCCGCTTAGCGGATGCAACATCGATCCAACGAGAACCGAATTTCGATGATGCTTTTCTCCATCTAAATGATCCTGAATCAGATTATGGTTCGAAGAATATGAGTGAAGATCCGTTATATAGCGAGGTAAAACAATTTGTCCTTGAGACTCGAAAAGCCTCAACATCGACCATTCAACGTCATTTTGGCTTGGGTTATAATCGTGCAGCTCGAATTATTGACATGTTGGAACAAAGAGGAATCATTGGTCCTCAACAAGGTTCAAAGCCAAGAGATGTCTATGGAAAAAATAATGAAGGTGGTTTTTAATCAAATCGCCTTTTTTTTTAGACATTAATTGACTTTAAGCCAGATAAAATATAAACTGAAAGTGGCAAATTTTGCCACGGAGGAATGAAATGAAGAAGATTATTGCTGTTCTAGCGATTCTACTCGTTGTCGTAAGCTTGACCGCTTGTGCTAAAAAAGTAGAAACTCCTACCTATGAATTGGCATTGGTTACCGATATCGGTACGATTGATGACAAATCCTTTAACCAAGGCGCATGGGAAGGTGTTAAGAAGTATGCTGACGAAAAAGACATCACTTATAACTACTATAAACCGACCGAAGCATCAACTGCAGCTTATGTTGAAGCCATTGGTTTAGCAGTTGACGGCGGTGCCAAAGTTGTTGTTACACCTGGTTATATGTTTGCTCCAGCTGTTTTTGAAGCACAATCTCTGTATCCAGAAGTAAAATTCGTTTTGTTGGATGCTGATCCACATACCGAAGACTATGGTACATTCCGTATTGATAAGAATGTATATGCTATCTATTATGCTGAAGAACAATCTGGATTCTTGGCGGGTTATGCTGCCGTTATTGACGGATATACTTCTTTAGGCTTCATGGGTGGTATGGCTGTACCTGCTGTTGTCCGTTTCGGTCACGGTTTCGTTCAAGGCGCTGAAGTTGCTGCTGTTGAACTGGGTGTCGAAGTTACAGTTAAATATGAATATTTGAATAGTTTTGCTCCAGATGCTGCCCACCAGACAAAAGCTGCTGGTTGGTATTCTGAAGGCGTTGAAGTAATCTTCGCTGCTGCTGGAGGCGCAGGCTTATCCGTTATGGCTGCTGCTGAAGCATCAACAGGGGCTAAAGTTATCGGTGTCGATGTTGACCAATCTAATTTGTCAACGACTGTCATCACTTCAGCTACGAAGGGTTTGACCTCTTCTGTATACGCTGCGTTGACAGACTTCTATGCTAATGCATTCAAAGGTGGCACCATTGTTACCTTAGATGTCGTTAAAAATGGCGTTGGTTTACCTGCAGATTTATCTAGATTTACTACTTTCAATAAAGCAAAATATGATGCAATCTATGCAAAACTAGTTAGTGGCGCAATCGTCGTTAAAAAAGATGCAGCTAAAGTTGTTGATTTAGTTGTCCCACATGTTCTTGTAACAGTTGTAGGGGCTGAATAATTATTGATAAGACGGACGAAAGTCCGTCTTTTTTTTATCCCCACGATGAGTTTAATTTTGGTATAATTTTAAAAAAGGAGTGCATCATGGAGTATGTTATAGAATTAAAAAATATAACCAAGGTATTTCCTGGCATCATTGCTAATGACAATATTTCGTTAAAGATTAAGAAATGTGAGATTCATGCTTTGTTGGGTGAGAATGGAGCTGGCAAATCGACACTTATGAGTGTACTTTTTGGTTTATACAAAGCTGAAAAAGGAAGCATATTTATTAAAGGTGTGGAAGCGAACATCGCAAATCCAAATGATGCAAATCGATATGGAATAGGGATGGTTCATCAGCATTTTAAATTAGTACATAATTTCACTGTGCTTGAGAATGTTATTTTAGGGGTTGAAACCATCAAAAATGGTTCACTTTTCATGAAAGAAGCAAGAAAAAGAGTCTTAGAACTGTCACAAAGGTATAAACTTTTCATAGAACCCGATCATTTGATTTCAGATATTTCAGTGGGAATGCAACAACGAGTTGAAATTCTAAAAATGTTGTATCGAAACAATGATATTTTAATTTTCGATGAACCAACGGCAGTTTTAACTCCTCAAGAAATCGAAGAATTAATGAAAATTATGAAGGAATTAATCAGTGAAGGTAAAACCATCATTTTCATTACGCATAAACTTAATGAAATTAAAGCCGTTGCAGATCGTGTTTCAATTTTAAGAAAAGGGAAGTTGATTGATACAGTAGATGTCGCTTCAAGCACAAAAGAATCATTATCAGAAATGATGGTTGGGCGCAAAGTTCAATTGGAAGTGAATAAAAAAGAAGCCACACCAGGCGAAGTTATTATGGAAATAAGTCATTTGTCGATGAAATCAAAACACACCAAGGATTCCGTTAGAGATGTGAGTTTTAACATCAAACGTGGTGAAATCCTTTGTATTGCTGGAATTGAAGGCAATGGTCAAACGGATCTTGTTTATGGTATTACAGGCTTACAAAAACTCAGTGGTGGTAAGATTCTATACAATGGAACAGACTTGGCCACTAAATCGATACGTTATCGATCCATACATAAGATTGCTCATATCCCTGAAGATCGGCATAAACATGGGCTTGTTTTGGATTATAATCTAGCCGAAAACCTCATATTACAGACTTATTTTACTGATAAGTTTGAGAAACATGGATTTTTTAAATTTAAAGAAATTTATGACCATGCTGAGAAAATGATCAAACGCTTTGATATTCGCTCTGGAAATGGAGCTAAGTCCATTACCCGAAGTATGTCTGGGGGCAACCAACAAAAAGCCATATTGGCTAGAGAGTTGGATATCAATCCTGATCTTTTGATTGCCGTCCAACCAACCAGAGGTTTAGATGTTGGGGCGATTGAATACATTCATAACACCTTAATTGAACAACGTGATGCCGGTAAAGCTATTTTGTTGGTTTCACTGGAACTGAGTGAAGTTATGAGCATTAGTGATCGTATCCTAGTCATTTATGAAGGAGAATTGGTAGGCGAACTTGATCCTACTAAAATCACACAACAAGAGCTAGGACTCTACATGTCTGGTTCCAAGAGGGAGAATATTCAATGAAGAAACTCTTAATGAATCCAGGAATGCAAAAGATCTCAGCGGCACTTTTGGCAGTTATGTTTGGCCTTGTTTTTGGTATTGTAATATTATTCATTGCCAGTTTTTTTATCTCTAAAGCAACGTTTCCAATGGATGCCCTTTATACCATAGTTACTGGTGGCTTAAGATTTTCAGGATTAAAAGGTTTTGGTATCATTCTACGATTCCTTGCTCCCATCTTAATGACCGGCTTGTCGGTAGGTTTTGCTTTTAAAACAGGACTTTTTAATATTGGTGCTTCGGGTCAATTTGTGACTGGTGGCTTTGTTGCTGCCTATGTGTGTATTAAATGGACTTTTATTCCTCTAGAGTATTTATGGATAGTTGGCTTATTAGCGGCCATCATTTCTGGTGGCTTGGTTGGGCTAATTAGTGGTTTATTGAAGGCTTATCGAAATGTGAATGAGGTAATCAGTTCGATCATGTTGAATTACATTGCGATGATCTCTGTCAGTAATCTAGTATCCATCATTGCAGATAGAAACAATCCTTCTCGGACGACACCGCCCCTCAGTCGAATCCCTACTTTAGGGCTCGATAAAATATTTGGTAATAACACCACTGACATCAGTATCTTTATTGCCATTCTTGTGGCAATTGTAATTTACATCGTCTTGGAGCGTACGACTTTTGGGTATGAATTGAAAGCCTGTGGCTATAACCGTAATGCCGCCCGTTATGCGGGTATAAACGATCGCTTGGGCATAACGCTCTCCATGGGGATTGCTGGTGCTTTAGCAGGGTTGGGCGGAGCTATGGTGTATATTTCCAGTGTTACTAAGGTGTTTGATTCACTCTTGGTTTTAGCCCCAGAAGGATTTGATGGTATTTCAGTTGCTTTATTGGGCATGAGCAATCCAATCGGTATCATTTTCTCTGCTGCTTTTATCGCAGCGCTAAAAAATGCAGGACCAGCCCTATCGCGTTCAGGGTTTAATGAAGAAGTGGTTAAAATAATGACTGCTGTCATTATTTACGCCAGTGC
>JBBQOY010000042.1:0-7833 GCA_038331365.1 Erysipelotrichales bacterium
AATGTGATGAACGCTTTACCGGTCGACTTTGTCTGCCGCGTTTGACGCTTATAAAGTTTAGCATGTTGAGTTGGTACTGTCAAATGTAAAATCATCCCTTACTAAAAGGCATTTATGATACAATAAGTAGGTGAGGTAGACAATGAGCTGGGACGCTTTTATCGACATTTTAAATAATCAATCAACACAGTTAATCTTACTGGGTTTTGTTTTGATTTTGGTACTTTCTTTTGTTTTCTTTATTTTACGTAAGCAAAGCCTTAAAAAGCGCTTACGCAAAGTTGAACAAAGTTATAATACGCTTAAAAGCTTGCCTTTACCTTTTAAAATCAATAAAGCATTGGCTTTGGCCAAAGTAAAAGATGAAGTTTTTGTGTTGACGAATGATTTTAAGAATGATTTTGATAGCATTCAGGAACGATTTAAGAATATGGCGTTGGTTTTGGGTGAATGTGAAGATGAATATCTCACCAATCACTTTAAAGACTGTAAGTTAGATCTTGAATATCTTGAAACTGAAATCGTCAAACTTGAATCTGGAGCCAATGACTTAGACCATAAACTTGAAGAGATACTTGAAGAGGAAAACCAACAACGTTCTCAAATCACGGAGCTCAAAGAGAAGTTTCGAAATGTTAAGAATCTTCTCAACCAACGCAGCAATCAACTCAGTATCAGTTTAAGTGCTTTACAAGAAAAAATTGATGATTTGGATCATACATTTATCATGTTTGAAGAATGGATGATGGCTTCAGAATTTACCAAAGCAAGAGACAAAGTCGATGAGATTGAACTTGGTCTGGATGAATTCAATACCTTATTGGATACCTTACCAGATCTCATTGCATTAGCCAAAGGCATCATTCCAAAACAAGTTGAAGAAATCACGCAACTTTATAAAGAATTAAAAACCAACAAGATCTATTTGGTTCATCTTGAAGTGAAAAAGAACCTTGAATTGGTTGTTGATACCACAAAGGAAGATATTGTTAGTTTAACTCGTTGTGTCATCAAAGATATTTCTGGCCACTTAAATGAAAACACACTACGACTGGCGCAACTTTATGAACAACTTCAAAAAGAAAAAATGGCTCATGATGATCTTCAAAAAGCATTTTACAATTTGAATGAAAAACTTAAATCAACCAAAAATCTGTTTGATACGCTTCTTGTGTTAACTAAAAAAGAAGCCAAACGCTTGGGTGTTACGACTTTAGTGGATGCTCTGAGCGAACAAGAACTTAAGCTCAATCGGTATACTGAAGATAAACTCAGAATCGTTCGTCTTTATGATGAACGATCGATGCCGGAAAGCTCAATATTGGTTTCGAGTAAGGAAGTATTGCAAGATCTCAGCACTTTAACGGATTCTTTAAATCGTCAGAAGGAAACACTGACCAATGCAAAAAATGATGAAGACAGAGCGAAGAAACAACTTCTAAAACTCTATTTGATCATGAATGAAGTGCAAGTCAAAATCCGTAAATATAAACTGCCTAATATTTCTTCAACATATGAAGGGGATATTAATCGTGCCTATGCCAATATTAATACTATCGATCGCCTTTTAGATGAAATACCACTCAATATCGAAGCACTTAACGTGACAGTTAATGATTCGATCGATGTCGTTTATCGCCTTTACAATAACGTTAATAATTTGGTTGGAACGGTTGAAATGATTGAAAATACACTTGTCTTTGCGAATAAATACCGCCCATATAGCCCAGAGATGGATGCTCAATTGACGAGAGCAGAACTGTTATTTAGAAATGGTGATTATACCCAAGCCATTAAAGTTGCTTTAAGTGTCGTCGAGAAGATTCAACCCAGTAGGTATGATGATTTGATTAAGGAGAACTCAAAGAGTGCAGAATTCTAAACCAATCTATTTTGATCATGTGTCAAGTACGCCAGTCGATTCTGAAGTATTGAAGACCCAACAGGAATTGTATCCGAATCATTACGCCAATGCGGAAGCCCTGCATGATGCGGGGCATCAAATTGCTGTGATGGTTGAGAAAAGCCGTGAAAATATTGCACGTCTTTTAAAGCTTAAACCTGAAATGATTACGTTTACTTCTGGGGCAACTGAATCAAATAATGCCATTATTAAAGGCATTGCTTTAGCGAATATTGACAAAGGTCGCCATTTGATTACGAGTTCAGTCGAACATTCCAGTGTTTTAGAAAGTTTTAAACAACTGGAAACTTCATTTGGATTTGAAGTGTCTTATCTCAGCGTTGACCAAGATGGACGAATCAGTTTAGACGAACTTAAATCAACTTTAAGAGCCGATACGATTTTGGTTTCTATCATGCATGTCAATAATGAAATTGGTACCATTATGCCGATTAAAGCTTGTGCTGCGATCATCAAAGCGAACTCACATGCTTATTTTCATGTTGATGAAGTTCAAGCAATTGGTAAAATTCCGTTTGATTTTAACGATATTGATGCTGCGAGTATTTCTGCTCATAAAATCAATGGGGTAAAAGGCTCAGGACTTATGATCATCAAACCAAAAGTTAAGATGCTTTCTTTGATCACAGGTGGGCAGCAAGAAAATGGTCGTCGCGGTGGAACAGCCAATGCGATATCCAGTATTCTGTTCGCGAAAACACTAAGACTTGCTTTAACAGCGTTTGATGCCCATCAAGCGAAAGTTTTGATTTTGAATGAAAAACTGAGACAAGCCCTTACATTGATTCCCGATGTTGTGATCAATTCCCCGCAAACACAAGTTTCACCTTATATTTTGAATTTTTCGATTTTGACTTTGAGTTCTGAAGTGATGTTGAACTGGTTTAATGGTCATAATATCTATGTTTCTTCGCAAAGCACATGTAACAGTAAGACAAAACAAGCCTCAATTACTTTAGGGGCGATGCATTTAAACGAAGCACAACTCAATGGGTCAATCCGTTTAGGTATTTCGGCTTCCAATACGACTGAAGAAGCAGAACGCTTTATTGGTGTGCTTAAAGAAGGTTTGTTGGCTTATGGCTCTCCTCTACGCTGATATGATCATCGTTCGCTTTGGCGAACTTTCTATTAAAGGGAATAATCGACGATTTTTCATCAAACAGCTTCTGGTCAACATCAAAGTTAAACTTAAAGTATATCCTTTGATCAGTATGTATGCTAAATTTGATCACATTGTGATTCGTCTTAATGGTACTCCGGATGAAGGGGTAACCAGTGCTTTATCCCAAGTCTTTGGAATTGCATCTTTTTCATTGGCTCATAAATGTTCGAGTGAAATGCAAGACATTATCGATACAGCCGTTGAACTGATGAAATTGGAAGAACCTTGTACATTTAAAGTTGAAACGCATCGTAAGAATAAATATTTGCCTTATGATTCAATGGAACTCAATGCCATTGTTGGTCATCATATTCTTGAAAAAAGTCCGCATAAAGTCGACATCAAAAAACCTCAAAAAAGAGTTAGAATTGAAGTTGATGCACAATATGCCTATGTGTCGGTGAAAATATTTAAAGGACGCTTAGGGTTTCCTGTTGGGGTACAAGGCAAAGCATTGGTGCTTATTTCAGGGGGCATCGACTCACCAGTCGCTGCCTACTTAACGATGAAACGTGGTGTTGAAATTGAATGTATTCATTTTGCTGCACCACCCTATACTTCATCGCAAGCCCTTGAAAAAGTGAAAAGTTTACTTGGGATTTTGTGTGATTATCAACCCACCATTAAACTGCATGTGGTGCCTTTTACGGCCATTCAGTTGGAGATTTATCAAAAAGCCAATCCATCGTATGCAATCACGTTAATGCGTCGTCAGATGATTATCTTGGCATCAAAACTTGCAACTCAAAGAAAAGCGTTGGCATTAATAACGGGTGAATCTTTGGGTCAAGTCGCCAGTCAGACGATGGAATCGATGTCAGTGATCTCAAATGTTACGCAGATGATGATTTTACGACCTTTAGTAACGTATGATAAACATGAAATCATCACATTGGCTGAGCAGATTAGAACTTATGAGACCTCAATTTTACCTTATGAAGACTGTTGTACGATCTTTACAGTTAGTAATCCTGTCACAAAACCACGTCTAAATGATGTGTTGAATGAAGAGACTAAATGTGATTTTTCAAGCATTTCCCCAGAAGCTTTCGAAAACACGGAGATGCTGTACATTACCCAACCCAAACCAGAAACCTATCTCTAGGAGGAACCATGGCCTTTGAACGTTTATCTACCGCTTTAAGCGAAACCCTAAAAAGACTGACTAAAAGTGATAAAATCAATGAAACTCATCTGGATGCGTTATTAAAGGAAGTCAAGATTGCACTTTTAGAATCTGATGTCCATACCTTGGCTGTGGATACATTTTTAAATAAAATTAGACAAGAAGCCATCGGGCAAAAGATTTTTGGCGCACTCAAACCCAACGAAGCGTTAATGAAGATTGTTTATGATCAACTTGTTGATCTTTTAGGATCACCTTCAGAACCTTTTGTTTATCCAGCATCCCAACATGTCAGTCTCATTTTGGTGGGTCTACAAGGATCAGGCAAAACAACCTCGGCAGCTAAATTAGCCCATCTTTTTAAATCAAAAGGACGTAAACCTTATCTCATCGCAGCTGATTTAATGCGCCCAGCCGCCATCGACCAGTTAGAGATCTTAGGCCAAACTTTGGACATTAAGGTCTATACGGATCGCCAATCTAAATATGCTTTGCAAGTTGTAAAAGATGGTCTAAAAGCGGCAAAACTTGAAAATGTGGATACCATCATCATCGATACTGCTGGCCGTTTACATATTGATGAGTCGTTGATGGATGAATTGGTTCAGATCAAACAATTTGTTAATCCAACTGAAGTTCTGTTGACAATCGATGCATTGAGTGGCCAAGATGCTCTAAATGTTGCCTCAAGTTTCAATCAAACTTTAGACTTAACTGGACTCATCGTAACTAAATTCGACGGGGATTCTAAAGGTGGGGCTGTATTATCCGCAAAAACGGTTGCCCAAGTTTCAGTTAAGTTGGTTGGGACAGGTGAAAAGATCAATGAATATGAACTTTTTTATCCAGATCGGATGGCCAATCGTTTGATTGGAATGGGTGATTTACTCAGTCTGGTTGAAAACGCACAAAATAAACTCGATACAGTTTCCCTAGAACGTAGTGCCAATCGTTTGATGGAGGGGCAATTTACCTTTAATGACTTATTGGATCAATTTAATCAAATGGCTAAAATGGGTTCGATGAAGGCCATGTTGGGAATGATTCCTGGCATGGGTCAAATGGCTCAACAAGTCAATGATAAAGAAGCTGCTAAGCTCATGGTCAAAAACAAAGCAATCATTTTATCGATGAATGAAGATGAACGTGAAGATGCGTCATTATTGCGTGCCTCACGAAAGACCCGCATTGCCAAAGGCAGTGGAACGACGGTTCAAGAAGTCAACCGCTTGATCAATCAGTATGAAAAATCAAAAGAACAAATGCGTTTAATTGCTCGAATGGCTAAGAACTCAAAGTTTAAGTAGTGTCAAGGAATAAACCTTGACAGGTATTATTCTTATGCTATACTTAGAGAGGTTTAAGGAGGAATTAACTATGGCAGTAAAACTTCGTTTAAAAAGAATGGGTGCTAAAAAGGATCCTTTCTATCGTATTGTAGCAGCAGATTCACGTTTTCCAAGAGACGGTCGTTTCATCGAAGCGTTGGGTTATTATGATCCAACAGCAAACCCTGTCGCCATCAAAATTAATGAAGAATTGGCTTTGAAATGGCTAAATAATGGTGCGCAACCTTCTGATACTGTCAGAAATCTGTTTTCTCAAGCAGGGATTATGACAAAATTTCATCTAGAAAAGAACGCGAAGTAATTATGTTGAGTTTAGAACAGGCTTTGACAGATCTTATTGCACCTTTGGTGGATGATAAGAACAGTTTAAGCGTCAAACAGATGGAAAGTCTGGATGATAGCGAAATCCTGCTTCATGTCTATGCTAAGAGTGAAGATGTTGCGCGCTTAATCGGCAAGCAAGGCTCTATGGCAACCGCTGTTCGTAATATGATGTCGGTCGCATCCCGTTTAGAAAACAAGCGTATTTCGATTAAGTTTGAATCCTATTAGGATGCCTTGGCATCCTTTTATTTCTTTATGAAAAAAATATTGATCGGTGAAATTACAAAAGGATTTGGTTTAAAAGGTGAAGCAAAAGTTCGCGTTTTTAGTGCTGAACCAGAAAAAAGATTCAAAAGAAAAGCTGTTCTTCTTTATGAGAATGCCGGGAAAGAGATGGAATTAACCATCGAAAGCGTTCGTTTTCATCAAGCAGCTGTTTTACTTAAATTTGTTGGCTATCCTGATTTGACTTCATTAGAGCCCCTGATTAAAGGAAAACTCTTTATCAGTTCAGACGATTTACCCAAAGCGGTGTATGTCTATCAATTGAAAGAATGTTCTGTTTATAATGAACAGGATGAGTTGATTGGACCAGTGATTGAAGTCATCGAAAATACCCAACTCATCTTAAGGGTTAAAACAAAAACACGAGATGTTTTGATTCCGTATGTACCAGTATTTATTAAATCGGTGGATATCGATTTGAAAAAGATTACGATTATTTGGATGGAGGGTCTATGAAAATAACAATTCTAACACTTTTTCCTGAAATGTATGAAGGTTTTTTAAATACATCCATCATTAAGAAAGCAATTTTAAAACAATTGGTTGAAGTTGATCGTGTGGACATACGTTTGTTTTCAAAAAATAAAACCCATCGCGTTGATGACTATCCTTTTGGCGGTGGTCAAGGTCTTGTGATGGCAGTTCAGCCGGTTAAGGATGCACTTAATTCAATGGATCATCAAAATGCTCATATTATCATGACGTCAGCGTCAGGTACGACATTTAATCAAGCCAAAGCAAGAGCGCTGGCTGAATATGATCACCTCATTATCTTGTGTGGCCATTATGAGGGTTTTGATGAACGTTTGGTTCAATTGTGCGATGAAGAGATTTCAATCGGAGATTATGTATTGACGGGCGGAGAATTACCTTCTATGGTCATCAGTGATGCAATCATTCGCTTAAAAGAGGGTGTGATTAAAGAAGCATCTCATCGCGATGAATCGTATGAACAAGGTTTATTAGAATATCCGCAATATACGCGTCCTGAACATCTTGACGAAGGGGATGTTCCAGCCGTGTTAATGAATGGCAATCATGAATTGATTCGTAAATATCGCTTGAAAGAATCATTGCGCAAAACATGGCTTAAACGACCAGATCTCTTTAAAGACAAAACTCTAAGTAAAGAAGAAACACAACTCTTAAGCGAAGTGTTGATTGAGTCGTTAAAAAAAGATTGATTAATTGACTGGATTATGGTATTTTAATTAAGCAGTTCCGCTGTTTAAAAACATGAACTGAGATTCAAAAAGGAGCACGAAACCATGAAATTAAACTTAGTGGATGACATCACCAAGTCCCAACTTCGGTCTGATCTCCCTGATTTTGGCGCAGGATGTACGGTTAAAATTGACGTACGTATCCAAGAAGGCGAAAAATTCAGAATTCAGGCATACGAAGGGGTAGTCATTGCCAGAAGTGGCAGTGGTATCTCAGAAACGTTTACCGTCAGAAAGATCTCCAATTCGATTGGAGTTGAAAGAACCTTCCCGGTTCATTCGCCCATTATCGACACGATCACTGTCTTAAAACGCGGAAAAGTCAGAAGAAGCAAATTGTACTATATGCGCGGTCGTTCTGGCAAAGCATCTCGTCTTAAAGAAATTCGTTAGTCATTCGTTCATAAAAGTCGGAAAATTCCGACTTTTATTCTATA
>JBBQOY010000043.1:0-7768 GCA_038331365.1 Erysipelotrichales bacterium
CATCGTCGCTTTGGGTCAAAAAGAGATTCCATCTTATTATCCACAACCTTCGTGGGTTGAACAGAACGCGGAAGAGATATTTTCTTCTGTTGTTTCAGTGATTTCGGAGAGTTTAGCTAAAGCGCGCTTGAGTGGCAAAGACATTAAAGCCATCGCCATCACAAATCAACGTGAGACGACAATTGTTTGGGATAAGATCAGTGGAAATCCTGTCTATTTTGCCTTGGTGTGGCAATCCCGACAAACCTCTGATCTCTGTGATATAAAACGTAAAAAAGGATTCGAACCTTTGTTTAAACGTAAAACAGGTTTGGTTTTGGATCCATATTTTTCTGCCTCTAAAATCCGATTTATTCTCGATCATATTGAGCATGGTCAAGCGCGAGCTGAAGCTGGTGAATTATGTTTTGGAACCGTTGATACTTGGTTGACCTATAAGTTAACCTTAGGTAAATGTTTTAAAACAGATGTATCCAATGCCTCAAGAACCTTATTGATGAACATTGAAACCTGTGCCTGGGATGAAGAATTGTGTCATGCCTGGAACATTCCAATGAATATGTTGCCAGAAATCGTAGACACAAGTGCGGTTGTCGGTGAAGTGGATCCTTCATTTTTTGGGACATCAATTCCGATAGCGGCTTTGGTTGGGGACCAACAAGCTGCACTCTTTGGGCAATTGTGTTTAAACCCTGGGGATGTTAAAAATACGTATGGGACAGGTTGTTTCTTATTGATGAATACGGGAACGACACGAATTCTGTCTAAGAACGGTCTATTGAGTACCGTGGCATGGCGGTTTAAAGGCGCAACAACGTACGCCCTAGAAGGCAGTGTTTTCGTGGCTGGTTCAGCCATACAATGGCTAAGAGATGGTTTGGGGCTCATCAGAAGAACAGAAGACACAGAAACTGTTTGTAAAAATTGTGATGATTCAAATGGCGTTGTTGTGGTCCCAACCTTTGTTGGTTTAGGGGCACCGTATTGGAATTCGAATGTTCAAGGGGCAATGTTTGGTTTGACACACTCGACAACGGATCTTCACATCATTCGTGCGACCTTAGAAGCGATTGCTTATCAAAGCTATGATGTTATTCAAGCGATGGAGAAGGATGCACGGCAACCGATTAAACAACTTAAAGTGGATGGTGGTGCTTCGCGCAATGACTTCTTGATGCAGTTTCAATCGGATATTTTGCGATCTCAAGTCGTTCGTCCGATGATTTCTGAAACCACAGCCTTAGGAGCCGCCATGTTGGCAGGCTTAGCCATCGGTGTTTATAAAAGCACCGCTGATCTGTCTAAAATATGGAAAGCATCTCAAATTTTTAAACCAGGCATGGATGAAACAAAAAGACAAGAAAAACTCAACCTTTGGCGGATGGCCATTGAGGCTGTAACCGTCTTTAAAACTGAAAATCATGAACGTTAAACTAGAAGTATGCTGTGGCAGCGTTGCCGATTGCTTGTGTGCCCAAAAAGTCAAAGCCGATCGAATTGAACTCAATTGCGCCCTTGAACTCGGTGGCTTAACCCCTTCATTGGCTTTATTTGAAATTGCGAAAGCAAGTGTTGATTTACCGATTATGGTCATGATTCGTCCCAATAATGGACGCTATGACTATAGTGAACAAGATTTTGAAGTCATGCAGAAAGACGCGAAGATCTTGATTAAGCATGGAGCTGATGGGATTGTCTTTGGTCTATTGACATCACAAGGCGATGTCGATGAAACGCGGGTCAAAGTCATGGTTGCTTTAGCCCAAGGTAAAACAACGGTCTTTCATAAAGCCATTGATGAAACAAAAGACATCGAAGCTTCGCTTCAAGCTTTGATTCGTTGTGGGGTAAATCGAGTTTTGATTGGGGGTGGCTTAGGCAAGATTGATGATCACCTTGTTTTTCTGGGTCAACTTCAAGCAAAATACGGCAAACAAATTGAATTATTACCTGGAGGCGGTATTCGGTTTGATAATCTAAAAACAGTCTTGGAAGTGACTCAAGTCAATCAAATCCATATGACTGGGAAAAGGATTGAAACGCATCCGAAAACGGGTACGATGCATGTTGTGGTGGATGAGGCTACCTTGATTAAAGCACGCTCTATTTTTAGATAAACAGCGCTTTGCGCTGTTTTAGTTTGGGTTTTGAATAATCCTTGGGTTTAGTGTAAAATAAAAAAATGATTTGGAGCTAAACGATGAAGAAATGGCTGAAGATTGGGTTGATTTTGATTTTATCTTTAAGTGGATGTCGTCAAAGTATCATCGTTGATGAAGGTCCTTTTACTGTTGACAACACGGGTAAATTTCCTGAAGGAAGATATGTGATTAATCATCACTCTTATTATGGGGTGGGTTACCTATTCGATTTGGCGGATGAACCTGAATTTAAGGATTTAGAGGTCTATATCATCCATTCAGAAATGGAAATGGCGTTACTTTTGGCCATTATGATCGATCATTATGTCCTCGATTTTTATTATGTAGAAGATCGAATCATTGATTACGAACAAACTCGATTGTATCTTACAGCACTGTTGGTCAATGAAGTTGAGATTGAAGATGGGATACTCGATTTGCCTAGTTTAAAACAAGCCAAAACAGTGTATACGTATTCGTTTACTTATGATTTTAAGGAGATCCATCAGGTGGAAAACGCTATTGATGAATGGACTTATGGCTATAAGACCAGTCTGGTTTCTGATCGGGAGAAAGCTGAATACAGCTTAATAGACCTCTTGGAGCAAGCCGCTTATGATGATGAAGCTTTGAATGATGACAATCGTATGGATGCTGCGTATACAGCTCTGGGGGTGTTTCAAGAGGGTCTAGCTGTATGCAACGGCTATTCCCAAGCCTATATGGGTCTGTTGAAAGATTTGGACATTCCAGCCATCATGGTGTCCTCTGAGAAGGATGATCATGCTTGGAATATGATCTATGTGGATAAAGCTTGGTTTTATGTTGATGCCACTTGGGAAGATGATACGTATGCAACGAGTGAGTATTGGACTTATTTTTTGTTAGATCAAGCAGAACTTGAAGTTGACCATCGTTTTGATTCTGGAAGAGGGGAAACTTTGAATGCTGAAGATTATATAAGGTTTGCCGAGTATGTATTTCCTAAAACAAACGACGCCATGAATTAGGCGTCTTTTTTAGCGATTAATCAATTTTTCTATGTCCAAATGAACCAAATCAAGACATAACCCGTTAAAACTGCGATTAAGGTAAAAGGAATCCCAATGCTCATAAATTGTTTTGAGGAGACGCTGTAGCCTTCTTTTCTTAAGATGCCCAATCCGGCAATATTGGCAGAAGCCCCAATCGGGGTTAAGTTGCCTCCCAGTGTTGCCCCACAAAGTAACCCGAAATAGAGGATCGTTGGATTGATGTTCATGGATAAGGCCAAAGAAGTCATGACAGGCAACATGGTTGCAACATATGGGATATTATCGATAAAGGCAGAAAGAAACACAGAGACCCATACCACAAGGGTATAGATGACAAATAAATTACTTCCAGCAATCTTGGAAAACAGGGCGCTGATGTCATCAATTAAACCGGCTTGTGTAATGCCTCCAATCACGACAAATAGACCCGCTAAAAGAAGTAAAGTTTGATAATCAATTTCTTGGATGGTTCTAACGGCATTGGTTCTATTTTTATTGAAGAACAATTCATATGCTAATCCAATGAACATCAAACTGATACAGATCAAGCCATTGGTGTATTTCAAAATAAACGCATGATCAATTGGAAAGAGCGAAGCAAGAATCAATAATAAAACCATTGATCCCAAAAGGAAAGTAGGAAAGAAGTCCGTTACTTTTTGTTTTTCTTCGAGATGAACAACTTGTTTTTCTTTTCTAAATAACCACAACAGAATAAACATACTGGCGAGTGCACTCAGTTGTACAACAAAGAACATGCCCATTTTACCTTGATAAACAAAGAAATCTAGAAAATTCATATTGGCAGCACCACCCAATAGAATCGAAGTGGTATCCCCAACCAAGGTCGCTGCCCCTTGGAGATTACTTGAAACAGAAATTGCAATGATTGCATTGATTGGATTGATTTTAAGCTTTTTAGCGATGGTCATGGCAACCGGGGCAACCATTAAGACAGTCGCTACATTGTCGATAAACGCAGAAATGATGCCAGCAAATAAAGCCAAGGCAACAATAGCCCATTTGATGTTGGGAGTCTTATCGAGAATGATGTCGGCCAATAAAGCAGGCATTTTTGATTCGATGAACAGATAGACAATGCCCATGGTTCCACCGATCATCATCAAGACATTGAAGTCGACAACTTCAAAGATATTGGCGAAAGGCATAATCCCCACAAGTACGAAGAGGGTCGCGGATCCTAAAGCCACATAGGTTCGATACTTGGGAAAAATCAACAGACAGGCATAGGTCGTAAGAAATAGGGTCAGTGCGAGTTCTTTCATAATGTACCTATTCTATCAAAAACCCGGTTCCAGTTCAATGCTTTCCTTTATCGACGCTTAGGTCTTTCAAACTGTGGTGGTTTTTGATAGAATAGAATGGCTTATGAACAGATACGATAAAGGACTGATGGTTTTCATTCTCCTGAGTTCACTTGTGATGTATACCACCATGGAATGGTTTGTACGGGCTTCAACATCTGAACAAATCGTGGCCGTGGTTTATTCTTATGACAAAGAGGTTTTAAGAATTGATCTCAAAGTCGATCAGACGTATACCGTCAATGGGGCTTTGGGTGTAGTAAGTATTGAAGTCCTTGATGGTCAAATCAGAGTTGAAAAGGAAACCTCGCCTTATCATCTTTGTTCAATCCAAGGTTGGGTTCAGTATGCGAATATTCCTATCGTTTGTTTACCGAATCATATTGTCATCATCATCAAAAACGGCACGGTGGATCCCAATGATCCGGATGTGAGCTCATGAGAAAACATTCCGCGACGCGACGTTTGACCTTATTGACGATGTTGTTGGCGATGAGTATCTTGCTGCACATGATTGAACCGGCCTTGCCTATTCCGGTCCCTGGGGTTAAATTGGGTTTAGCCAATATTTTAGGTCTAATCACACTTTATCTCTTTGGGATCAAAGAAATGATGACCATTAATATCATGCGTGTTTTGATGGCATCGCTCTTACGTGGAATTCTATTTGGGACAGGTTTTTGGTTGAGTATGTCAGGGATGTTGTTAAGTTCTTTGATAACGATTGTCTTATTTAAACAAAAAAAATTCACCAAGATTGGAATCTCAATGGCATCCAGTGCTTTTCATGGGGTTGGGCAGATCCTTGCCTTAATCTTCATCAACAATACCATTATGATGGTTTATTGGCTGCCTATGTTATGGTTTAGTTCAGTCCCGACAGGTTACATTACGGGGTCCTTGAGTATTCAAGTTTTAAAACGGCTTAAAGTGACAGAAAGAAATCGTGTATGAAAAAGGAAAAGAAGAATACGCTAAAGAAAATGAAATTTATATTGACCTATATGGAAGGTCAGAAGTTTAAATTCTTGGTTTTAATGATTGTTGTATTAATCTATGTGAGCTTAACATTATTGTCTCCGATTCTCTTTCAGTTTCTAATCGATAATGTCATCCAACTGGCCCCAATCACGAATCCTTTAATGAAATGGTATTCTTCACTCTTTGGTGGGGTCGATTTGATTCGAAATAATTTATGGTTAGGGGCATTAATGATTATCTCGGTCAATCTTTTAACGTTAGGGCTTCAGTTTTTTAGGGGAAAATGGAATGGACAGATCTCGGAATTGTTTGCTGAAAAACTCAGAAATACTTTATTTTCCCATCTTCAACATATGCCTTATGCCTACCATCAAAAATCTAAAACTGGGGATTTGATTCAAAGATGTACCTCGGATGTTGAAACGGTGCGTCGTTTTATCGCAGGTCAATTTGCTGAGATGCTTTATGCGATTTCGATGACGATCATTGCGATGGTGATCCTTTTCAATGTCTATGCGCCTTTGGCTTGGTATGCGATTATGGCCCTACCGATCATTTTTGTCTTTGCGTATGTTTTCTTTGTGCGAATGCAAAAAATCTTCAAACAATCGGATGAAGCTGAAGGCGTCTTATCGAATACAATCCAAGAAAATTTAGCAGGGGTTCGGGTTGTTAAGGCGTTTAATCGCGAAGTCTATGAAGCTGAAAAATTTGATGTTAAAAATAAAGAATATAAGAATCTTACCTATCGTTTGATTGAACTTCTGGGTGTTTATTGGGGATCTTCTGATTTTATTTGTTTGACTCAAATTCTCGTGGTGGTGCTTTTAGGCATCAATTATGCCCAAATGGGCATCTTAACAGTCGGCCAATTCTTTATTTTCATTTCTTATGAAGGGATGATTCTATGGCCTGTGCGTAATGTTGGACGTATTTTATCTGATATGGGCAAGATGTTGGTTTCCATCGGGCGTTTACAGGAAATCTTAGACAGTCCTGTTGAACCGTTGGAAGAAGGACTCACACCTAGCATAAAAGGCGATATTCACTTTAACCATGTTTACTTTAAATATGAAGATGGTGAACAAGAAGTGCTTAAAGATGTTAGTTTTAAAGTTAAACAGGGTCAAACCATTGCGATTTTAGGTCCAACAGGTTCAGGTAAAAGTTCCTTGGTTCATTTGTTGACGCGACTTTATGATTATCAAAAAGGTTCCATTACCTTAAATGGCACCGAACTGAAAGAAATCCAAAGGCATCATTTACGTAAAAACATCGGTATTGTTTTACAAGAACCTTTCTTATACTCACGATCGATTTATGACAATATTCTTTTAGCGAATCCTTCAGCCAATGAAGGGGAAGTCATTGAAGCTGCGAAAGCTGCTTCTGTTCATCGTGTCATCAATGAATTTGATTTAGGATATAAGACCTTGGTTGGTGAAAAGGGCGTCACGCTTTCTGGTGGACAGAAACAACGTATTGCGATTGCTCGAACCATCATCAATAAATCA
The DNA here is from genome assembly GCA_038331365.1 of Erysipelotrichales bacterium. GTDB lineage: Bacteria > Bacillota_I > Bacilli_A > Erysipelotrichales > Erysipelotrichaceae > UBA2212. The sequence continues at coordinate 6,996 of JBBQOY010000043.1, forward strand.
CCGATTTTGATTTTTGATGATTCATTAAGTGCTGTGGACACAGAAACCGATGCCTCAATTCGTAAAGCATTGAAGGCGTTATCTGGTGGGTTAACAACCTTGATCATCACGCATCGCGTTGCCACTGCGCAAGCTGCGGATAAGATTGTGGTGCTTCAAGAAGGTAAGGTTTCGCAAATGGGAACACATGCTGAACTGATCAAACAAGAAGGGCTTTATGCTCGAATCGTTGAGATACAAGGTCGCATGATCGAAGGAGAAGTCGTATGAGTGAACATTTCGAAGAACAAGACTTTAACACAGATAAACTAGACCTCCATCTTTGGCAAAGAATTTTTATTGATTTGATGAAATACAAAAAGAATCTATTATTCTTGGTGCTATTGATGATTACGATTGCATCAATCGATGTAGGTTTTCCATTAATGAATCGTTATGCGATGGATTATTTTATTGAAGGACTGGGCGCTCAAAGTACACTTTGGATCTATGGGCTAGGCTATTTCATGATGATTTGTCTGCAAGGCATCGTTGTCTTCTTCTTTGTTCAACAAGCAGGTAAGGTTGAAATGGAGTTTGCCTATGACATGCGTAATCGAGCTTTTAGAAAACTCCAAGAATTATCTTTTACTTATTTCGATAAAACACCTTTAGGTTGGATTATGGCTCGGATGACCTCCGACATTGGTCGTTTGGCTGAGATTGTGTCTTGGTCTTTAATCGATATGGTATGGGGTCTGACTGTTATGGTTGGGGTCAGTATCGTTATGTTT
>JBBQOY010000044.1:0-7715 GCA_038331365.1 Erysipelotrichales bacterium
GCTTGGATTGCCTTTTCTTTCATCAGTGATCTCTGTTAAAAAAGTCAGTTCAGTCATAGTTACCTCTTTTTAATTTTACTCCTAATTTAGGTCCAAGTTCAACCATAAATACTGCACACATCATCAAAAATCCACCGATTAAGGTATTAAATGTAAAAGATTCCTTTAAAATGAGCACAGCCCCCAAAGCCCCGAACAAAGCTTCAAAGGATAAGATAATACCAGAGAGCGTTGAGTCAACATGTTTCTGGCCAAACACTTGTAAGAGAAAGGCCAAGCCACTGCTGAAGATTCCGGCATATAAAACATAGATCCATCCTTCTGTAGGAATGGTTGGTTTCGTAAAGAGTGAAACAAATAGACAAATAAGACTCATCGTAAACACTTGAATAAAGGTCGCAGCCATTACATTATTATACTTGGTCATTTTTTCGATGACCAAGATGTGGACTGCGAAGACAAGTGCGCAACCAATCAATATGATATCCCCGATATGAAAAGTAAAGGTTTCCGTTAGCGTTAAAAATGCCGTCCCAATCACAGACAATCCGACCCCAAGATAAACAAAAGTCGTGATTTTGCGTTTTCTCCACATCAACAAGGGGATAAATACAACATACTGGACGGTAATGAAAGAAGCATTGGATACCGTGGATAACGCTTGCCCATATGTTTGTAATATAAACCCGAAAAACAAAAAAATCCCCGCCATAAATCCATACCACATCAATCCTTTATCCCTCCAAAAAGGTCGCCTGAAAGCAAAGAAACTTAGCGCAATCGAAGCCAATAAACCACGAATCCCCAAAAGAATGAATGGGGTCCATCCACGATTAAGTGCCTCTTGCACTGCCACAAAAGAGATCCCCCAAATGAGGGCGGCAATGAGTAATGCTGATTTACCTGCGAGCGTTTTTGACGTGTTTACCATAGTCTTTCATTATACGTGAGCTAAGCGTACTTCTCAACTCGAAGCAATGAAACCGATGATATAAGCGCTTAATAGTTTAAACAATCTCAATAAAAGCACTTAAAGCCAGGGAATACATATAAGTTCTAACTGGTTTCTCTGGTCTCATTTTAGTTAAAATCAAGGCATAATCTTTCAATTGATCACGATACAACTCAACTAATGTTTCCATATGATCCACTCTGTCGGTTTTAAAATCAATAAGGATGGTATCGGTCGCTGTAAACGCCACCATATCCATATACCCATGGATGACTTCTTGACCAACTAAAGCATAGAATGGGTATTCGTGTTTTATTTCGCCCTCTGCGCAATGTTTATACAGTTCATCATTGTAGAAATGCATGATCGCATTTAAGTCTTTATCATCAATATCAGGTTGGAGTTCTTTAATCATGGCTTCACTTACGTCAATATGCGGTAATTTCTCAAACAATTCATGAATGAGTGTCCCATGATTGGATCCAATGTTGGTATCGAAATTTAGTTTGAAGTGCGTAAATTTTGTATGCTTAGAAGACGGGGTTCTAAATTCAATAGGTACTTCAGACTTCTCTGTGATTACCAAGGTTTGGGCTTCATGAATGGATGGATTGATTTGCGTTAAGTTCGTTGGGGCGGGGACTTCAAGCAGTTTATAACCTTCATTGGGTTTAAGTGCCAACAGGATCCAGTTGGTTGGACCTAAGCCATTTAGAATGCTGGTGTAATTTAGTGTAGGGTAGTCCGCTGTGGGTTTTTTATCAATAATGATTAAACGACTTTCAGCTCGAGTCAAAGCAACATAGAGTAAACGAACTTGTTCTTCTACATCATCTTGGATTGCCTTCATTTCTATCGCCATGCGAACAGGACTCTTTCGAGTGAATCGTTTAGGCAGTTTTATTGTCTTTAAGCAGAATCCCAACTCAGCATCCAGCAGTACATCATTGTCTTTATCTTTGGTCTTACCTTTATCTGCTGACCAGTAGATAACGACAGGAAATTGTAAGCCTTTCGATTGATGAATGGTCATAACTTTAACCACATCATCCTTTTTTGTAAAGGGAATGGCTTCACTGCTTTCTTCATCCTTGATGTTTTTAATGAGGATCAAAAATTCAGCCAAAGAAAGATTGTCTTTGGCAAAAACTTGAGCCTTCTCAAATAGAAGATCCAGATTAGCCCTTTGTTGTTTGGTACAGTGATCATCATAATAGTTATTAAAGTTATAGATGGCTCTAAAAATCTCGACCAAATTCCTACTCAAAGCCGCTGCTCTAAAATGATAGAGTAGGTCATACTTTTGAGGATTAACTGTCTTTAGTGCATCATAAAAAGTTCCTCGATTTTTATGTTGTTTTAAATTCGCAATGTCTTCTTCCGTCATCTGAGTAAAATCTGACAAACAAAGCCCTATGAAATTGATTGAATCATATGGGTCGATGATAAACTTCACCACCAATAAAACATCTTGAACCGCATCCGAATTAAAGAACCCAGTCTTTACACTGATACTGTTAGGAATATTAGCTTGATCAAAAATATCTTTAAGCGTTGCTTTGATACCGTTGGTTCTTACCAAGACTGTATAGTCAGAGTATTTCTTAAAGTCTGAGTTCTTCCTCATGTCTTGGATTAGATTCGCAATGTAGATGGCCTTCGTTTCTGCCCCATTTAGATCTTCTGGATGTAGCTCGAGAATCGTCTCTTGTAGCCCATTGTCCGTTGCTTCCTCAGGTGTGAAATCTGGTGTCCCTTCGTCTACTGTCTCCGCGATTTCTTCTTCTGATTCAAGTTCGATCGACTCATTGTCGATTAGTAAATGAAATTCAACCCCATCTCCCTCTTTGGGAAGTTGGGCATCTCTTCCGATGGTAACCCAATCCAAATGATCGTATTTGGCATTCAGATGATTTTGATTCATCAAACGACTAAATAAGAGATTATTGAACTCGACAATCGGTTGAGATGAACGGAAGTTCTTGTCGTAGAATAAGACGACATTTTGTTCATCCTGTACTGTTTTTCTTCCAGCCATCAACTCGGGCTGCGCATTTCTAAATCTATAAATAGATTGTTTAACATCCCCGACTCTAAAAACATTATCAAGTCTCGCAATCATCGCTATGATTGAATCTTGGATATAGTTGGTATCTTGATACTCATCCACAAGAATGTCTACATATTTCTTTTGATAATCCAATACAACATCAAAGTTCTTATTTCTTAAGATACTTAATGCAAAATGTTCCATATCATCAAAATCGATAACCTTGGCTTCTTCTTTGATGCTTTGATATCTATCCATAAAGTGCTGGGTTAATTCAATCATAACTTTAGATCTATTTTGAAGTTCTTGATGATCTATATACCATTCATCTTCTTCAAACAGTTTTCCTAGATGTTTACGGTAAACACCAACCAACTTTTTCATGGCTTTATCGAAATCTGGAAACGCTTGCGCCAGCGGTAGAGACTTAAACCCTTCCTTCGGTAGACTTATTATTTTATCTCTAAACAAGTTGTAGTCAAAATCAGCCATGTTGGATAAGATCACTTTTAGTTCATCAATCAATTCAACTAAACCAGTTTCAATTTTATCTACTATAAGTTGATTTTTAGGCTCGAGTTGATCATAATATATTGTCTCTATTGACATACGCTGCAGATTACTTTGAGCCATAAAGAGAAGATCATCGACTTGCCAACGATAATAAACAACCAGCCATGACTTTAAATCCTCACTGAGTTCGCTGTAGTTGCTTGCTTGTAAAGATTGAATGGACTTATCAATCCATGCTTGAGGTTGATTGAGCGTCTTTAACTTATTTGCGATTCGATAAACATTCTCTTTGAGTTTATCTGTACTTTCTGGTCGTGAAGAAAAGTGAGCTAAGAGTTCTTCAAGTCCATTCGTTTGATTTATAGAAGCGTTATTGATGGCCTCACTAAAAGCAAGGTCCATCATCTCTGATTTCATGGTTTCATCCAATATATTCTCAGTGCAAGCTGGATCCATCCCAATCACATAAGCGTAACTGCGTACAATGTCGAGGCAGAAAGAATGAATGGTAGTGATTTTCGCCTGCGGTAGCAGACAAAGCTGTTCATACAAAAACTCATCTTTTGTATGATTGTACGCTTCAGTTAACTTCTTTTCCAACTTTTCTTTCAATTCAGCTGCCGCATCCTTCGCAAAAGTAACCGCAATGATTTGGGTAACCGGAATACGATCATCTAGGATTCTACACATTAATCTTTCAATCAAATTGGTGGTTTTACCTGCGCCAGCTGAAGCACTCACCAAAACATTATGATTTCTTATGGATTGAGCATTAAGATATGGATTCATTTTATTGGTATTTGTCATTTTTCAATCCTCAAAATCGATTTATCTTTAGGCACAGTAGGTGCTTTTTGAACTTTTCCTTTGAATTGACAAAAGTGTTTATAATCACAATACTGACAAGATGAACCCAAATTTCGCTTTTCAATTTTAGCTTGCGATAAATCATAAATCATCGATCCATAAAGTGTTTCAAGGTGGTCATAGATTTTAGTTGAGTCAAAGTAATCGTTAATTGAGTAATCGCCATTGGCCTTAATCGACCATCCAACGGTATGGTTGGCAATAGAATCCATTTTCTCATAATACGTTGAGTCAATCTTAGCCTTTTTTGGATCAGGATTCTTAATGCGTGGGGCGGTTGTCCATCCGCATAAACGACGTCCTTTGAACCACGTTCTTTGAGGATCAAAAACATTAGAAACAACTGCACTTTTTAACTCAAAATGCAAAGCCTCCATAGTCGAATTTTCTTGGCCAAAACTGAAATAGTATGCGCCATAAGGCAAGCCCAATTTAAGTTCTTGATCACACATCCACAAGTAGGTCGCCAATTGAAGTTGTAATCCAATCATTACATTAGCTTCACTCAGTTTTTTGGTAGAACTCTTGTAGTCAATGATCATAAAACCTTCATTTGTCTTATCAATTCTGTCGATAAACCCGTTGAGATGAAGTTTGAACTTCTCTCCAAAAGGAAGGACTGTATTAAAGTTTTCTTCTACCTTATAGGGTATAAAGGACGTGTTTTCTTCTCGGTCCTTTAAGAATTCCAAACTCAGTCGAATTAGAGTGATTGCTCTTTCTTTCATTAAATCGATTTCACGACTTTGGACTGGATAAAGACGTTTCAAGTCTTCGAATAAGGGCTCCACATATTGAGCTTCATTGAGATACATATTCTTGGCATAGTGTTTCTGTGCTTCATTGATACCCTGCTCTAAAGCATAGTGATATAAAGTGCCTAGAGTTGCCGCATCAATTTCATATCTTTCCGCACTTCTCAAACCAATCCCTGTCGTTAAGAAATATTGGTAAGGACAATGAAAAAATTTCTCGAATGAACTAACACTCCCATAAAGTTCTTGATCTCTAAAGAAGATAGATTCTGAACTGGCTGTTGATAAGTGAATCGGCTTCTCAATTTCAGGCTTTTCTTTTTCAATTAATTTCCAACGTTGAGCAATTCCCGCAAAACCATTAGATCCAAAATACACACTCAATTCATTGGGAAACTCTTTCTTCTTTCCGTCATAGCCACCTAACGGATAAGAATAAATGACTTCGTCAAACGATGAACTCAATTTTTCTAACATTTTTTTATGATAATCATAGCGTTCTTTTGTGTCATTGACAATGGCTTGGCGATAATCATCATCGAATAAGCCGACATTGACTGGATTTTGTGGATAAAATTCTTGGGTACAACTCAAGATAAATGCACGTTTTTTATTTGGAATAAAGCCGTGTTTAAGATCAGTTAAAATAACTCCACTGGATTGTCTATTCGACAATGTTAATTTTGACAAAGCAAACTGTAAATAAGTATAAGGATCTTTCATATTTTTAAGATAAGGATGTGCACGCTCTAAGGTCAGTTTGACCTTATTGATGCTTTCTACTTCTTCATCACTGAATGTTGAGAAGAAACCAACATATAGATTAAATACCTCAGCAATAAAGATTTCATAATCACTCTGATCTAATGCATTAAGCTGAACGAGCTTGAGCCGAATGGAACTTAATGCTCGTTCAGCTTTTTTCTCCAGCCTTTCGAATTTTTCAGTGCTTTTATCTCCACCTAAAAGTGCTTTGAGATTGGAATTTTGAAAAGCTTGCGTGACATGGGATAAAGGGTTAAGCATTTCCGCCATATTAAATCTGAAGGTTTTAAGATAGGTCACTAAAGCCAATCGATCCTGTGTAATAACGAGATCATTTTGAATCAGTTTCAATAGATTCTTGTTAGAAGGATCTCGTTTAATATTGATCAGATCTTGGATCAATCTAAAAGATGAATTGGTTTTATGTTCATTGACTCTGAAATACGGAATATTATAGCGCAGTAAGAAGCTTTCAACTTGACTCTCCAAATTGGGGTCCATACAAACAATCACTTGATCATCGTAATTCATTTTATCTTCCAACATGTATTGCACACAAGCTTGAGCTTCCGATCGAGGATTATTGGTATAAAACGCTTTAATCAACGGCGTCTTGCTTGAGAAAGTATTGACTTTAAGTCCTTGTTTTTCCCACCCTTGAATTCGCTTTTGAATCGGATAGGTATAAAAGTTATCGGTAAGTTCGACTTGATTCATATCAAGACGCAGTGAATTTTCCCATTGCCTGAATCGGTGGTCGAAACCCTCCTGAGAAAGAATCAAGTTGATGACTTTTTTTAGTTCAATTTCTTTTTTATTACGTTGCGGCAATTGATCGATTGTCCATCCTTCGTCTGCCATAAGTGTGATGAACTCAAGTAAAGTATCTGCCGTAATTGGAAAACTTAAGATAGTCTTTAGAACTTCAAATTTTTCAGCTTCTTTTTCTAATAAAGCGACACACTTAAACCAATCCTCCGTTCGTTCATCTTTCACCAAAGTATTGAGGAAACCATTCAATGAAACAAAGTCGGTATCACCAATGGTTGGATTGTCTTTTAAGCGTTCCATGACGATGCTTTGGCGCGCTTGTTTTTCAAGTATGATGGTTTTATTGGTTTGGGTCATAAGTTCACCTGTTTTTATTATAACGGAAGAAAGCAGAAAGACCTAAAGCCAATTGATAAGTGTCCATATTTAGGGATAGAAAAAGAGCCTGCGCTCTTTTTACTTGAATTTAATTTTATATGCCAAGACGATGGCTGCAAAAAAGAAAGTAACGATGTTGGCGAAGATGACAGCCATATCCTTGATGATCAAACCATGAAATATCCATAAGACGACACCTACCACAAACATACTGTACATGACCAAGGAGATTCCTGAGGTATCCTTTGTTTTGATGACTTTTATAGCTTGGGGAACGAAAGAAGCGCTTGTCAATACGGCTGCGACCAGTCCAATGTATTGTTCCATCTTATTTGTCGTTAAAGAGATTATATATCTCAGAAACAGAAGTATGCTGTTGAATGGCTTGAATGGTTTTTGCCAACATATACCCAATCGAAATCTGCTTGATTTTAGGTTCAGAACGCTTTTCATCATTCATTGGAATAGAATTGGTGATGACCAATTCTTTGATTTTAGAATCATGAACGCGTTGAATCGCATTGCCTGAGAGAATACCATGTGAACAGGCGCAGTAGACTTCTTTGGCTCCGTTCTTATAAAGCATATCCACGCCACCTAAGAGTGATCCACCGGTATCAATGATGTCATCAATGATGATGGCGATCTTACCCTTGACATCCCC
>JBBQOY010000045.1:0-7657 GCA_038331365.1 Erysipelotrichales bacterium
CATTCTGATTTTTGCTGATGTTAGAGACGATGATGACGCTGTTGCAGCACTTGAAAAAGGAGCAGATATTGTTGCTCCAACATTTTATCGATTCGGTAAAAATGCTAAATCAAGTGATTTACCAGATTGGGAAATGTTTTCAAAAATGTGTGACCGTTGTGCAGGTAAAGGTGCCGTCTTTATGGAAGGGAAACTTTGGACCCCAGATGATTGCATTAGAGCATTCCATTATGGGGCACATGCCGTTGTCGTAGGGACAGTATTAACCAGAGTGAACATCACTACACGTAGATTCGTCGACCACATCAAGGGATTTAAAGAAAAAAGAAGCCTCTTTTATTAAGTGAAAGGCGGGACTTATGAGATCTGACAACAAGATATATTGGACGGATATGCACAGCAATCTTCATCATGAAAAGATGATGAATTTAGAGACCTGGGTTCAGCACATTAAACAACTGATGGATTTTTGGCCGATTGCTTATTATCCTTATTATATGAGGCCATTACCATCGGGCTGGCTGGTTGAAGATCTTCATGATATGGATAAGATTATTAAAGATTGGGAAATGATAAGAAATGTTACCAATCAAGCAAATGCGGAAGGATTCCCGATGTTTATGGGGTATGAATGGCAAGGATCTGGTGGAGATGGCGATCATAATGTTTTCTTTAAAGACAATCAACAAGATCCTGTTTTTCCTTTACGTTATGAAACTCTATTTGAACTAAATCAAGGTAAAAATACCATTGCGATTCCGCATCATCTTGCTTATCAATTGGGCAATCGTGGTAAGAATTGGCAGACCCATCATGATGATTTTTCTCCCTTTGTAGAAATATATTCATCTCATGGTAGCAGTGAGAATGATACGGATTCAATTCCGATGGATCGACATATTCACATGGGTACAAGAACCGGTCAAACATCTGTTTCTAAAGGATGGGAAGCTGGGCATCGCTTTGGGGTTATTGCCTCAGGGGATAACCATAGTGTACCTGGTGCGTATGAATTTGGAAGTATGGCCTGCTTGGCAACAGAGTGTACCAAAGAAGCACTTTGGTCAGCGATGATCAACAAACGTGTTTACGGTGTCAGTAAAGATCGCATCAAATTGGATTTTCAAATAGATAAAAATCAAATGGGTAGCGAAATATCCCCTAAAAAGAACAATGATTTATTTATAGAGGTCGAAGGAAGCAATCGCATCGATCGAGTTGAAATCATTGCAGATAATCGTGTCATTGATGTCGTTCCAATGTTAAGCAAGATTCATAAGTATAAATCCTCTGATCTGATTAAATGTAAATTTAAGTTAGAATTTGGTTGGGGACCAGATCGAAGGATATTTCCAGATATTGCTAAAAAAGAATGGATTGGAAAACTGAAGATCAACGGTAAGGTGATATCCATTGAAAAATGTTGGAATAATTTTGGTCAAAAACTTGAAAATGTTACAGACCACGGCTTTGATTTCACCTTAACGAGTTATAAAAATGCGGCGAATGACAAATGGATGGCGAATTCAGCCATGATGACAGAAGGGTTTATCATTGAAATCGAAGACAAATATGAAGAAAGTATTGCATTAGAAGTGAATGGAAAACAGTTTAATCTTAAGCTTAAAGATATTTTGAACAGTTCTCAAGTAATCGATTTCTTTGATGAATCTTTCGATTTAATCAAAAGTAAGTATGATTTTTCTGAATATTATCGAAATGATTCCTGGTGGCATAATTCCTATAAGATGAAAGTGGGGCAAGCATCTCCCTATGAGGAATATCATATGGTTATTGAGCAACAAATTAACCTTCTAAACTTTGATCATGTAAGAGTTCGTGTTTGGCAAAATAATGGCTCTGTTGCTTGGAGTAGTCCAATCTTCATAAGGAGGGGAAAAATATGAATTTAGTTTACATACATACGCACGACATGGGTAGAATTATCAGTCCTTATGGATTTGTAGCTCCAACAGAACATATAATGGCCTTTGCGAATGAAGCGACCGTTTTTACCAATAGCTTTTGTGTTGCCCCAACATGCTCACCCAGTCGCGCTGGCTTATTAACAGGTACTTATCCACATCAAAATGGAATGTTAGGCTTAGCACAGAGAGGCTTTAGTTTAAATGATTACAGCAAGCATCTGTGTCAATTTCTTGCTCGAAATGGGTATACAACTGTATTGAGTGGTATTCAGCATGAAGCAGGGTGGTATCTAGAGAACAGTGGTGCAGATACGGTTGGTTATCAAGTTAATTTAACTGCCGATGCAACCATCTATGAAAAAGAAGATCTCCATATTTGGGATCATCTCAATGCTGAAAACGCAGTGAATTGGATTAGAAAAAATGATGAGAATAAACCATTCTTTTTATCTTATGGAATGCACTCAACCCATCGTCCTTTTCCAATTGAAGTCGACCCTACAATCAATGAGAATTATCTTCACCCTGCATTACCAATTGTTAATAACGAACTGACACGGCATGATCATGCCCAACTCTTAACTTCACTAAAATATGCCGATGATGGTTTTTCATTGATCATCAATGAACTTAAGGCAAAAGGGGTATTTGAAGATACCATTATCATCTTTACGACAGATCATGGTTTGCCTTTGCCGTTTCATAAATGCTACCTGAATGATTTTGGCATTGCAGTTAGTTTAATCATGCGTGTACCAAATTCTTTAGCCAATGGACAAGTCGTCGATTCGATGGTTTCTCACATCGACATCTTTCCAACTTTATGCGATTTATTGAAGCTGGATAAACCGAATTACCTTGAAGGGAAATCTTTTTCAGAACTCTTTAAAGGTGGAACATTTGAAGATCAAATTATTTTTGCGGAAATTAATTTTCACACTTCGTATGAACCTTCTCGTTGTGCTCGAACTGAAAGATATAAATTTATCAAGTATTTTGATGAGACTTATCTTAAGGTCAACGCATCCAATGTCGATGTTTCACAAACGCGTGATTTTTACATCGAACACGGATGGCTTGAGATGACAAAAGACAAAGAGGCACTTTATGATTTATATTTTGATCCTACCGAAGAAAATAATTTGATCAATGATCTTAGATATACTGAAATTGTACTTGAATTACGTAAAGCACTGTTGGATTTCCAAATTAAAACCAATGATCCTTTACTTAAAGGTCCATTAAAAATTAAAAAATCGAATAAAGTAAATAAAAGAGAATGCATTAATCCTTCAAGCAAAGATCCAAAGGATTATGAAGAGAAAGGCAGTATCGAATGATTTATCCAAATGAAACCGTATTGCTTAATACATATGGCGACTTTGTCGCTGCAATCCTTAAACAAGTCAAAGAAACTCAGTTTTCTGTCATTAAAGATCTAGGCATCAAAGTTATTCAACAACTTTCCCAAGGTAAGAAATTCTGGATGTATGGCAGTGGGCATTCTCATGTTATGTGTGAAGAGATGATCGATAAAGTTGGGGGCTATCATTTCGTAAAAACAACTTGTTTAGAAGATGTGTTAGGGAATCCTTTAAAGTGTGGTATTTTAGAACGGGAATGTGAATTTGCGAGTGCGATTTTACCTTTCTTTGATGCTCAAGAAGGCGATGTTGTCTATTTAATCTCAAATTCAGGCACCAATGGTGTCATTGTAGAATTGGCGAAAGAATTCAAATCGAGAGGGTGCATCGTTGTTGCCCACAGTAACATGACGCAATCAAGAAAAGTTTCAGCAAGACATCCGTCGGGTAAGAAACTTTATGAGTATGCCGATTACATTATCGATAATTGTGGTAAAGATGGTGATGCTGCCTTTGAAGTGGTCGAAGGAAAGAATATGGGTGCCAGCTCCAATATGATTGGATCTTTCATCATGCAAGCCCTCAATGTGGTCTTCACAACAATTTTTGATCAATATGAATCTAATGAAGATGAATGCTTAAATGGGGTATTGAAATCAAAAATCGATCAAAGTGACGTCAACGCTACCTCTATCGATTTTCAACTTGAAAGATATTTTACGTATTTTATGGATCATTTTGAGAAAATTAGATCGACTCAATACCCAAGCATCATCCAGGCTTCACACGTTATTGGAGATGTGATTATTGCTGAAAAAGCAAGTTATATGTTTGGGATGGGTCATGATCATTCTTTGGTTGAAGAAATACATGCCCGAGCAGGCACCATTATGGTCAATAAATCTTTGGTTATGAATTCACCTGAATTGATGATTTTCAATGGATTAAAAAAATCAAATGCATATGCGAATTGTGAGAAATATGCTGATGCTATATTGGCTCAAGTCGATCCAGCAGAAAATGAAGGATTTTTACTTATATCTCAGTCTTTTAATGAACCAGCACTTCAAAGAATGTTGAAGTTGCTTAAAGAGAAAAAATGTAAAGTTGTCGTAATGGTCAATAAAACACTCGCCGATTCCTTTTCAAATCCAAGCTATTTAGAAGCCGATGCTTTTATGGATAATGGATGCGATCTTGAAGATGCTGGACTACGGATCAATAATCGAAGCACAGCAGCTCTATCTACGCCTTTGAGCGCTTTTGTCTTACAATGCTATGTTATGGCGATGGCCTATTATCTCACTCAACATGGGATCGTTTTACCAGCCAGAATCAGTGTAAACACAGATCGCGGCTTAAAGTTTACTGAAGATTTAAACTTAAACCATTTTAAGAAAATGATTGTTTAATAAACATATAAAATGAATGAAAGCATCGTTTAATACGATGCTTCAGACTGTTGACAAATTAAGTTGACAGTCTTTTTATATGGAGCGGTAGAAATTGAAAGAAATCGCTGAAAATGGTAAAATAGAGGGTGTAAAAAGAGGGTTTCAGAATGTTTAAAGAACGCAAAAGCCAACAGGATATGATGATTCTGATGAGTATGGAAGAGATGGTCCCAAAGGATCATCTTTTACGAAAAATTGATAAAAGTATGGACTTTTCATTTATTAATGAGAAGACAAAACATCTTTATAGTCAAGACTCAGGTCGCAATTGTGTTGAACCAGTCGTGTTATTTAAAATCGTCTTACTTCAATACCTGTACGGAATCAAGTCAATTCGCTCGACGATTAAACAGTGTGAAACCGATGCGTCATTCCGTTGGTTTTTAGGTATTCCTTTTGGAGAAGCAGTGCCCCATTACTCAACTTTCTCGCAGAACTATCTAAGACATTATGTTGGAACCAATATCTTTGAAGATATCTTTGAAACCATCCTCAATAAAGTTGTTGAACGGAAACTGGTTTCGGGCAGAGATCTATTTAGTGACTCAACCCACATAAAAGCCAACGCAAGTAAACAGAAATACACCAATCAGATTCAAGTGGTGGTCAAACAGCGGAAACAAGCGCTGGAAACAGAAATCAATGGATTCAGAGCGGAGTTGGGAAAAAACGATCTGGAGTTTACTGAAGAAACAGAAGTAAAAAATCAGAAAGTCAGTACGGTGGATCCAGGAAGTGGCTATTATCACCGGGATGAGAAGGAAAAAGGCTTTATGTATCTGGATCACAGAACGGTAGATGGGTTGAATAACTTCATCGTGGATGCCTATGTCACTCCAGGCAACGTTCGTGATTCTAAGTCGTATCTAAGCCGTTTGGATTATATCTTAAGGAAATATGGTTTTCAGACGAAGAATGTGGGTTTAGACAGCGGCTACTACAGTTGGGAAATAATGGAAGGTTTAGAAAGTAAAGACATCTTCAGTGCCATCGCTTATCGCCGATTCAATACGAATAAAGAAGACCGGAAGAACTTCAAATATGACGCAACTCAAGACGTTTATGTCTGCCCCATCGGATTAATCTTACCGTTAAGAAATATTGATAAGTTAGGATACAAACACTACTTCGATAAGAAACAGTGTGAAGGCTGTCCACTTCTAATAAGTTGTGCTGGGAAAAGTAACCGTAAAGAAATCCGCCGCCACGTCAAACAGGAAGTCTACGAACGCGCCAGAGAGCGACGCTTAAGTGACCACGGTAAACAACTCTATGCGAGACGTAAGACAACCGTCGAACGCAGCTTCGCTGACAGTAAACAGAATCATGGATACCGCTATGCGACCCATCGCGGACTCGCCAAAGTACAGAATTACGTTTGGCTGTCTTGTGCTGCGCAGAATTTAAAAAAGATGGCCTTACTCACCCATCAAGCTTCTTTAAGTTCCTTAATTTACGCGCTTCAAACTCAATATTTAACTCTCAGACAGCGGTTTCGCTGTTTTTTTATCCCCAAAAGAAAAGTGCCTCTCTTTTAAAGGGGCACTTGTCATCAGTCTGAAGCATCGTTTAATACGATGCTTTTTATTTCAAGTCATAAGTAATGATCGGTATGACTTTAAAATTTTTATGAGGGACAGATCAATAACTGAATTTAATTTGTCTTTTTACAACATAAAAATCATTGTACCAAATCTTGGAGTTGTTTAAGGTTTTTTGCGTAGTCTAATTCATCTTTAAATAAGCCAGCAGATCCTAAGACGAACCCTGTTGCACCGCAATCTATCAATTTTTTAACATTATTCGTACTGATTGCGCCATCGACTAAAATTTCAACATCTCTACTGTAAGACACAAGTAAGTTTTTTATGCGTTGCACTTTGGAATAACTCGATTCTATGAAGGCTTGGCCTGCGTAGCCTGGATTTACAGACATTACCATAACAACATCTACCACCTCAATAACTTCTTCAAGTGCTGAAAGCGCTGTCCCTGGATTGATAACCAAGCCCGCCTTTTTACCCATCGATTTGATTTGAGTTAATGTGCGATGTAAGTGAGGACATGCTTCTGGATGAACATATAGAGTTGAGATACTTTCCAAATTGAAAAGTTTGATGATGCTTGCAGGGTCATGAACCATTAAATGAACTTCTAAAGGTAGAGTGCTAATCGACCCCATTGCGTTTATATCATTGAGTCCTAATGTAATGTTGGGAACATAAACACCATCCATAACATCAATATGATAAGAGGTGCATCCTGCCTTGTCTAGTTTTTCCATCTCATCCTTTAAATGTAAAATATCAACACACATCATTGAGGGAGACCAGTTCATTGTTTTTCCTCGATGTCACGAATTAAATCAATTCGTCTTTGATGTCGTCCACCTTCGAATGCAGCATCAATCCATTCATTGAAGATCATACGTGCCAGTTCTTTACCGACAACACGAGAACCTAAGGCTAAAACATTGGTATTATTGTGTTCACGCGAGAGTTTAGCCGAGTATGGTTCTGAGCAACACACACATCGAATACCATCAACCTTGTTTGCTGCAATAGAAACCCCTACACCTGTGCCGCACAATACGATGCCCAAATCAGATTTCTTGTCGGCGACCAAGCTCGCTACTTTTTCGGCATAGATTGGATAATCACATCGCTCGCTAGAGTCAGTGCCACAATCTATGATTTCTATGCCACGTTTATTTAATTCTTCAATCATTGTAGACTTTAATTCGATTCCTACATGATCATTTCCTAGAGCAATTTTCATAAATTTTCCTTTCATTCAATTCAATGAGTTATTTTAAAACTGAGACTAGAAGCAAAACATTTTGCAGAATAATTTGATGATGGTTGTTTTCTACTTTTATTGTATCATACCTTTTACGATGGAGGCACTCATG
>JBBQOY010000046.1:0-7414 GCA_038331365.1 Erysipelotrichales bacterium
GATCCGGTTTCAAATTCCGCGCCACAGGCTGAGCAATGAACTTTGACCGTGTTGAATTTCGGGTGAATTCCTTGTTTCATACAGATCTCCTTCCGCCTTGAATCGATGGATTCAAAGTAAGTGCGTGTTTATAATACCACAAGCTTTTTGATTATTCAACCGTTTCACGCCAAATGTTTGCACCCAAACTTCTGAGCTTTTCATCGATGTTATCATAACCTCGATCAATGTGATAAACATCACGTATTTCAGTGATCCCTTCAGCAATTAGCCCTGCAATAATCAAGGCAGCGCCACATCGCAAATCTGTCGCAATGACTTTGTCCCCATAGAGAATGCTTGGTCCATTAATGTAAGCGGTCGCTGGTGCCAAATCTATATCTGCTCCCATTCTTTGGAGCTCTTGGCAGTGTTTGAATCGTTCGACATAAATGGTTTCTTTGACACTTGATTTTCCATTTGCTTGGGTCAATAAAGGTGTCATGGGTTGTTGAAGATCTGTCGCATACCCTGGATAACTTAAGGTTTGGATATCGACTGGTTTTAATTGCTTGGCTTTTTTTATGGTTACTTTATCGAGCTCAACTGTAATGTCTACGCCCATTTCTTGAAGTTTTGAGAGTAAAGACTCCAGATGTTGAGGAATGATGTTTTCGATAACGATTTCTTCTGCAGCAGCTGCAGCTAAAATAATGAAGGTCCCTGCTTCAATCCGATCAGGGATGATTTCGTGCGAACATCCATGCAGGCTAATAACCCCATCAATGGTGATTACGGTGGTTCCAGCCCCACGAATTTGAGCTCCCATTTTATTCAACATATTGGCAACATCGATAATTTCTGGTTCTTTGGCTGCATTTTCAATGATTGTTCTACCACTGGCATGAATGGCAGCCATCATAATGTTGATGGTCGCTCCAACTGAGGCAATATCTAAATAAATCTTAGCCCCGATCAATTGGTCTGCCGTAATATGATATATCCCTTGTTTAAATTCAATTTTTGCCCCTAAAGCTTCAAAGCCTTTGAGATGCAAATCAATCGGACGAGGTCCTAAATAACACCCGCCTGGCATTTTCATTGCGACGCTTTTAAACCGTCCTAGAAGTGCCCCCATAAAGTAATAGGAAGCCCTAAGCTTTGTGACCGCTGCATGATCAAGGATGACATTGGCAATATCTGTTGGGTCAATGATGAGTTGATTATCATCGACTTGCGTAAGACGCACATTGAGTGTTTTTAATAGTTCTCCTAAATAGCCAACATCCGATATATTTGGAACACCCCAAATTGTTACTGGTCCATCGGCTAAAATCGCCGCAGGAATGAGTGCGACGGTCGCGTTTTTAGAGCCACTGATTTTAACAGACCCTTTTAATAAATGCTTGCCTTCTATTTTTATTACTTCTTGCATATTTTTTATCCTTCTCTATTTTAACACAGCTTGTAGATAACTGAAAATCGTTACCAACAAAGGTAAAGTAATTAAAGCAGCAACCGTGGTCATAAAGACAACCCCAGCCGCATATTCTTTATCCGATTGATAGAGTGCTGCTAAGATACTGACCACCACCATGCCTGGAACCCCAAACAATAATGCCATGGTTACCGCAGATTGATCCATTAAAAACTGTGAGGCAATAACATAAACAAAAATTGGAATAATGACCATTTTAATTAGGATCAAAATATAAATACTTTTATCTTTTAAAAGTGGTTTTATATCAATCGTCGCGAGCAGCATCCCCATATAAATCAAAGAAATGAACTTCAAACTTTCTGCACAACCGATCACGATTCGATTGGTTAAATCTGGAAGTTTCCATCCCATCCCCAAAAAGATTAAGCCCAACATTAAAGCAACCACGGTTGGGTTCGCGATTTGTTTCAAACTTTCTTTGAAAGAACGAGCTTGAAGATGATGCGTTAAAATCATAATCCCAAGTGTCCATAAAATCAGTGCATCTACTACATTATGTTGGGTCAAATGAAGGAAACTTAAGGAACCCGGATATAGTCCAGTAATCAAAGGAATCCCAAAGAAACCGATATTTCCAAAAATCATGAACATCCTAAAGACGTTTCTTCGGTGCCCTTCAAGTTTAATCACGCCAGAAAACCAATACCCAAACCCATATAAAAAAGCGTATACGATTATTATCATGCTTAAGTAAGGCAAAGCACTGATATAATCGCTAAGATTTGAACCATTAACAATCATATTAAAGATTGCCATCGGTAATAGAATGATGACGATCAATTTAGATATCCCTGGGAGATGTTCTACAAGGATCAGTTTGGATTTAATGGATAAGTATCCAAGCACCATCAATAGTGCTACTAAAGTGAGGGTACTTAAGACGATCTGTACACTGGTACTCATGGTTGACTCCTTTTCAAAGTCCTATTATATCAAAGAGAATAAAAAAAACGCTAAATTCAGCGTTTTTTACTTAAGATCTAATAAATAGAGATCGTATTGTTCTTTGGTGATTTCACCTTTAGCATATCGTTCTCTAACAATCTTTAAGGCATCACTATTTATTTGTGCCTCAACCAACTTAACCTCTTTAGCCGATGTCACTTTGTTCGCATTTATGAGGCTTTTAACCACCCAAATGATAAACAAGATAACAAGCACTGCCCAAACAATTCTTAATCCGATGAAGAGCCAAGAGGCTCCATTAAAGTGGTCTGGTCTAACACCGGCACGAAAGTAATCAAACATCATAGTTTAGTTCTCCATTGTTCTGTAAGTTTCTTTACAAACCTAACTATAGGAGGTAATTATGACAAATCTGTGTTTTTTAATTCATTTTTACTAAATCTGTTTTTTCTGTTTAAACGCTATCGCATTCTGTAGAGTCAAAGGTGATAAATCAAACAAGTTTGCTCATATCACTGGGAAAACAACCACAGTCATTTGAGATACCACGGGTGTGATCCTATCCTTCTCGTTAAGGGCTTTATTTATAACGGCTAAAAGAATCTCGTGTTGTGGGATTGGATCTTTTAATAAAAGCCCAATCATATGGTCCATTTGATTGTCTTTGATGTCATTAAATTCTAAAGCAACACGGATTCTTAAAGATAAAACATTGGCATGATTGTTTAGGTTTAAAGCAATGATTTTAAATCCTTTTTTCTCTAAGAGTCCATTTTAACTACGCTTAAGTTTGGTATTTTCAGCAATATAGCCTGCCATCTCAAAACTTGAGTTCATCGAAATCCTCTTGTTCTTCTTTGGTGAATTTGTATTCTTCATTCCCCGAAAACAAATCTCTAATGATCAAGATTAATGGCAAGATTGGAATGAAGAAATAAATGATAGCGTTATCCATGAATTCAAGACTAAAAATGACCAATTGATTTAAAACATCGGGAGCATTAAATAAAGTCGTACTAAAATAAGAGGTAAGTTTTTCTAAGATAAGTACCATAAAATTATCAAAGAAATTAAGATAATTCGTATTGATAACGACAGCCAGATTAAAGTCTCCTTCAAAGACATATAGTTTGAACCCAATCCAAACCGGCATCAACAAAAATACGACGATGCCAGCAACCCAAAGTCCGATTTCACTATTTCGTGAAAAGAAACCTTTGATGGCATTATAGAAAGTTATAAGCACATAGGCATCTGCAATGGCACTCAATAATGTCAAGGTCAATTGTAAAAGAATCTGCTCTTTAGGAATCCAAAGAATAGATACAGTAACTAAACCAAGACTGATAATACACGCTGAGAAAGCGATGATAAAGTGATTAAGTGTTTTATTTTTCATAAAGCCTCTCATCTATTATAGTTTAAAAATGTAATGTGCGAGCACATTACATTGAATTAACTGATTATTGACCTTGACTATAAGTGAAAGCAGCATTGATAAAACCAGCAAACAAAGGATGGGCACGATTGGGTCGTGATTTGAATTCTGGGTGAAATTGACACCCCACAAACCAAGGATGATCTTTTAATTCTGTGATTTCAACCAAATAATCATCCGGTGAAAGTCCACTAAAGATTACCCCAGCCTGAGCCATTCTTTCACGAAAATCATTGTTGAATTCATAGCGATGACGATGTCTTTCTAATATGAAATCTTGATTATATACTGTTCTTGTTTTGGTGTTCTCAGTCAATTTACATGGACAATTCCCTAAACGTAAGGTTCCACCTTTATTGGTGACCCCATTTTGATCGGGCATAAGGTGAATGATTGGATAAGGACTACTTTCGTCCCATTCGGTTGAATTAGCCCCTTCTAAACCTAAAACATTTCGGGCAATTTCGATCATCGCAATCTGCATGCCTAAACAAATCCCAAAATAAGGAATTTTTCTTTCACGTGCATATTTAGCTGCCGCAATCTTACCTTCAATGCCACGGCCTCCAAAGCCTCCAGGTACGAGTATCCCATCGACCCCCGAAAGTTGCGAATCTAAGTTCTCAGCCGTTAATTCTTCTGAGTTAACCCAACGGATATCCACTTTAACCCCAATTGGAAATCCTGCATGTTTCAAAGATTCCGCGACCGACAGATAAGCATCATGAAGTTGGACATATTTGCCAACTAAAGCTACGGTAACCTTATTTTTAAGATTATTAGCGTTATGAATCATTGACTTCCATTCCGTCATATCTGCGGCTGGAAGGTCTAAATTTAGTTTGTGTAAGACATAATCGTCAAAGCCTTGTTCTTCAAATCTTAAAGGGACTTCATAGATATTTTCAACATTGATGGATTCAATAATTGCATTAATTCGTACATCACAAAAGAGCGCAATCTTCTTTTTCATATCTTCAGTGATTCGTTCTTCACAACGGGTCACAATAACGTTTGGTTTTATGCCCAAAGACATCAGTTCTTTATAGGAGTGCTGAGTTGGTTTTGTCTTAAGTTCACCACTACCTGGTACTTTTGGGATTAAAACCATATGGATAAAAACAACTTCGTCTTTTTCGTGCTCAGAATGGACTTGACGGGCTGCCTCAAGGTAAGGCAACGATTCTATATCCCCAACGGTTCCACCGATTTCTGTGATGACAACATCGGCCCCCGATTCTTCACCAGCCGCATAGATTTTTGCTTTAATCTCATCCGTGATGTGCGGAATGACTTGAACGGTGGCTCCTAAAAAATCCCCACGGCGTTCTTTGGTTAAAACATTCATATACACACGACCTGATGTTATATTGGCATTTTGGGTCAACTCTTCATCGATGAAACGTTCATAATGACCTAAATCAAGGTCAGTTTCTGCCCCATCTTTGGTGACAAAAACTTCTCCGTGTTGATAAGGTGACATCGTTCCAGGATCGACATTGATGTAAGGATCAAATTTCTGCATGAAGACCTTAAGCCCTCTGTTTTTTAATAAGCGTCCTAAGGAAGTCGCGGTAATACCTTTACCGATTCCACTTACGACACCACCGGTTACGAATATGTATTTGGTCATAGAAATTCATCTCCTCTTGGGATAAAAATAAAAGATGCCCCATAACTGATGGAGGCATCTGCCCTTTATTATTCTACACTATGTAGTGGTACTCTACAAACTAAAATTATGTGATATTCGTGAAAGCACACTTTCTATTGTTCCTTTTAAAAGAAGGGTTTAAGAAAAAAGGCTTACGCCTTTATTCATCTTCATCTTTTTTTGATTTTTCAAAATCGAGCTCATCTTCATTGATGATATATTCATCATCGTCATCGACATTTGCGAACTCTTCTTCAATAATGATCTTAGAGGTATCCACATGGACTTCGTGATAAGTCCTTCGGGTCCTAAGATCCCACACATTGCCTTCAAAGGGTGCGAAACGGGCATCCAGCATTAAGGCTGAATAAAATTGCGCAATCTTGTTTTCGGCTTGGGAAGGTGTGAATCCCATTTGTTGGACAATCATCTCCCATAATTCGGAAAATGGCATTTGTCCTGGTTTTGATGCTAAAATCTCAAATGCAACATCACACATTGAACGACTGGTCATGTACCCTCCTACATTTTTTCTAAGGCTTCAACGCCAATAAGTTCTAAGGCATTCTTTAAGGTGATCTGGGTGGCTTTCACCAAGGCAATGCGTTGTGATCTTAAAGGTTCTTCTTCCTTTAAGACAACGCATTCTGAATAGAAAGAATGGAAAGCGGTGGCCAGTTTTTGTATGTAGAGACATACTTTATGTGGGGCTCTGCTTTCTGCCGCCTCCGCAATCATTTGAGGGAAATCCGCCATGAGTTTGATCAGGTCGATCTCTTTCTCATGCGTGATACATTCAAATGAAGTGGGAATTTTCCATTTGCCTTGACGAAGAATGGAACACATTCTCGCATGCGCATATTGCGCATAATAAACTGGGTTTTCACTGGATTGCTTCGCAGCCATATCCAAATCCAGATCCATATGCGTATCGCTGGCTCTTGAGACAAAATAGTACCGTAAGGCATCGACGCCAGCCTCATCGATCAGATCTTTGAGGGCCACGGCTTTGCCTGTGCGTTTACTGAGTTTGAATTCTTCGCCGTCTTTGATCATTCGTGCCATTTGGATAATATTGACACTCAGATCTTCTTTTTTAAAGCCAAGGGCTTGAAAAGCTGCTTGGAGACGATTGATGTAACCATGATGATCTGCCCCCAACAGATTCACCAATTTATCGTAACCTCTTTGTTTCTTATTGAGGTGATACGCAATATCAGGCAAAATATAGGTATATGACCCATCAGATTTGATGAGGACGCGATCCTTATCATCTTCATAATCTGTGGTTCTTAAGAATAAAGCACCTTCTGCTGTGTAAGTATGGCCGTTAGCGATGAGTGTGTCAAGTGTTTTTTTAACTAATCCTTGATCATACAAGGATTGTTCAGAGGTCCAGACATCAAACTCAACTCTAAACTTCTTTAGGTCTTCTTTAAGTTTATCTGTTTCCGCTTTTAAACCATAGGCTTTAAACAAAGGAAAACTCTCTTCCAAACTAAGATCTTTATACTGTTCGGCGATTTCTACTTTAAGCGCTGCCGCTATCTCGATCAAATCTTTTCCGTGATAGCCATCTTCAGGAACCTCAAGATCTAGTCCACAAGCCTGTAGATAACGTGCTTGTAAAGAGCGTGCCATATTGTTAATCTGATTCCCCGCATCATTGAGATAATACTCTCTGGTGACCTTAAAACCAGCTTTACTCATAATCCGTGTTAAAGAATCCCCGATGGCTGCACCTCTGGCGTGACCTGGATGAAGATCCCCAGTTGGATTGGCAGAAACATACTCCACGTTATACCACAATGGATTAACTTGAGTTGTATGTCCATAATCTTTTCCAGCAGTGATGATTGTCCCAATCAAGGATGATAAAAACAATTCATCCATTTTAAAGTTGATGAAACCAGCACCTGCAATTTCAGCCGCTTTA
>JBBQOY010000047.1:0-7082 GCA_038331365.1 Erysipelotrichales bacterium
CGGGAGTTTTTCTGATGAATTTAGTCGGAATCAAAATACATATATCTATGCGCTCCATGATTATTTCGATCGGGGATTTACTTATGTTGAGGCTGGTGATGGCGATGAACTTTGGGAACATAAAAAGTATCGAGACATCAAATTGGTCCATAATGATGCCTTTATGGCTTTAAAAAGTTTTCATGATGAAGATCGCTTGATTATGTTATACGGAAACCATAATATTTATCTACAAGATCACGATTATGTCGTTAAAAACCTTTATACCTGTCTAGATCAATACAATGATACTACTTTTGATCTACTCAATCACATTCACCCAATTGAAGCATTGGTTTTAAAAGTAGCGTCTACAGATCAGGAAATTTTGGTTGTTCATGGCCACCAAGGTGACTTTCCTAATGATCAAAACTGGTTTATATCAATGCTTTCAGTTCGTTATTTCTGGCGTTTTATGCATGCCTTTGGGTTTCAAAATCCTTCTAGTCCTGTCCGTAATGCCCTAAAACGTCACAAAATTGAGAAGAATTACGTTAAGTGGATTATGAAACATCGAATGATGTTAATCTGTGGTCATACACATCGATATAAATTTCCTAAACCTTCAGAAATGCCTTATTTCAATACGGGTTGTTGCATTTATCCTTCCAGTTTAACCGCCATCGAAATCGAAGATGAACAAGTGAGTTTAGTCCAATGGCGGACAATTGTAAGTCTAGATGGTTTTCTTAAAGTAGAACGAAAAATAATACGTGGGCCGTCTCCAATTGCGACTTTTGATGTTCGTCAACTTAACCGATAAGTCTTCAAATGGCAATCAAACCACCGATAAAAAGCGTGACAGAATGGGGAAAGGAAGTTTATAGTAGTAATATGATTAAACTGATTAACTGGATAAAAAAATGGTTTAGATTAAGAAAGGAAGCAAAACTTCCCGTGCTTTACTGTGTTCATGGATTTGGGGTCAGACGAACGGTTGAATTTGATCCTTTAAGAATCTATTTTGAAAAAAAGGGTCATAAGGTCGTAAGCGTAGAATTGTTTGATCAAGTCAATGAACTTGAACCGGATCTAAACTTATGGCTCGAAAGAGCTGAAGCAGGTTTAGAAAACTTATTGGCTCAAAAACGAAAGGTTTGGCTCGTTGGATTTTCAATGGGAGGTGTAATCGCATCTCAATTGGCAGCAATTTATCCTGTCGAACGCGTTGTCTTATTGGCACCTGCTTTTGAATACATTTCAATTCAAACTGTGAAAAATTTAGCGCATGGGGTGGCTCGCTCGATCATTAAAAAGCCCAAGGATATGGGATCAAGTTATGCCCCATTACCGGATAATTATACGAGTGTTTTTAGGAGTGTTGTTGCCAACTGTAAAGACTCTATCAATAAAATTAAGTGTCCAATTTTATTCATTCATGGCAGTAGTGATGAGACCATCCCTGTCAGAAGTAGTGAAAACGCTTATGCTAAAGTACATCATCAGCAAAAAATGCTTTTGGTTGTTCAAGATGTTGCCCATCGTGTTTTAGATGATGAACATCATAATCAAGATATACTTAAAATCATCGATGATTTTTTCAATAAAACTTTGATCAAACCATTCACTTCAAACAATGAGTCTAACAATCAGCTATGAAACCACGCAAGATTTTACTCGCGCCTGATTCTTTTAAAGAAAGCATGTCTGCCTCAATTGTGTGTAAAAGCATGGAACGTGGACTACGAAAGGTTTTCCCTAAGATTGAAGTGATCTCAATACCGATGTCTGATGGTGGGGAAGGTCTTTTAGACTGTTTAGTTTCAGCGACCCAAGGGAAAATTTTTAAAACTCAAGTTACTGGACCACGCCAAGAACCATTGGTGGCCAGTTTTGGTCTTTTAGGTGATCAAGAAACGGTCGTCATTGAAGTTGCCCAAGCGTGTGGCTTATCATTGATCCCAATGAATCAAAGGAATCCTTTAATGACGACTTCATTTGGGGTCGGCCAATTGATCTTGGCTGCCCTTGACGTTCACCCAAAACGTATGATTATCGGTTTAGGAGGCAGTGCCACCAACGATGCAGGATTGGGGATGTTGAGTGCTTTGGGTGTCGAATTTTATGATGCTCATGGCGAAGGATTAAAACTTGGTGGGGCTTATCTCGATCAACTCAATACTTTTGATTTAAAGAAGTTAGATCACCGCTTAAGAAAGCTTGAGATCATCGTTGCATGTGATGTCACCAATCCATTAACTGGTCCACAAGGCGCAAGTTATGTCTACGGACCTCAAAAAGGTGCGGATCCAAAAATGGTCGAGCTGCTCGATCATCATCTCAAACATGTTGCTCATATTTTTAAAAATCAACTGGGAATAGAAATCGATACCATCAAAGGGGCAGGGGCTGCAGGCGGTATGGGTTCAACATTGATGACAATTCTAGAGGCTAAATTAAGTTCTGGGATCGAAACAGTCATGAATTTAATCAACTTTGATGACGCACTAAAAGATGTTTCATTGGTTTTAACGGGAGAAGGTTGCATCGATCCACAAAGTGCCTATGGGAAAACCATTTCTGGTGTTGTGCGGGCGGCTTCAAAAAAAAACATCCCAGTTTTTGCTTTCGCGGGTAAGATTGAAGGCGATCTCAACCCGTTATTCGAAATGGGAATGAGTGAAGTAATTGGAATTGTTCCTCATGTGTGTGAACTTCAACAAGCTTTAGATGAAGGTCCTCAAAATATGGAACTTGCGGTGGAAAAGACAATGCAGCGATTGAAAGGGTCAAGTTCTTATAAGATTTAAAAGTAAGTTGATTCTTTAAGTGTATCCTCAATAATGTAAGTGCACGAAGTGGGAGTTTTTTAGTTTTCATATTCATCAATTAAGATTTGACCACGATCATTAAAGGGATTCGGTCTATAATGTTTAAAGATTCATTGGAGGGTAAAGATGCCTGCAGGTTTAGGGAAAGTACATTTTATCAGTGAGGGCGATAAAGCCCCAAAAATATCCAAGGCAATTCTATTGCGTATTTTGAGTTATTTTAAACCTTATACGTTTCAACTGGGCTTAAGCGTCATTGCGATTCTAAGTATGTCTTTACTTAATTTGGTTCCAGCGCTTTTACTTAGAAACATCATAGACCAAGCCTTGCCTCAAAAAGATATTGGAATGTTGAGTATTCTGGTCCTTATTTCAATCTCTGCGACAATTCTTATTAATTTAATTCAAGTGGGTCAAAGTTATTTAAATTCGTGGATCTCAAAACACATTATTTTTAACCTAAAAAATGCCATGTATGATCATATACAGGGTATGTCTTTGAATTTCTTCACAACCGCCAAACCCGGTGAGATCACCACGAGGTTGACTTACGATATCGATGGAATTCAAGATATTTTCAATTCAACTGTTGTTAATGCTTTGAATTCATCATTTACTCTTTTGTCGACAGCTATCGTTTTATTTGGAATGAATTGGAAATTGGCTTTGCTGAGCATGGTCGTCTTACCCTTATTTATATTCCCTACCCGAAAAGTCGGTAAATTAAGATGGAAAATTGCCTTGAAAACACAGGAAAAGGCGAGTGAACTGAGCCAAATTATCCAGGAAACATTGGGTATTTCAGGTTTGATCCTAATGAAGATATTTACGAAGGAAAACCTTGAAAAGGCTCATTTTGAATCCATCAATAAAGATTTGATCAAATTACAACTTCATGAATCTTTGGTTGGAAGATGGTTTATGATGACAATTCAGATCTTCATGGCGATTGGACCGATGATGGTTTATTTTTATGGGGGTTATTTGATGATTCAAGGTCAATTGACCATAGGGAGCATCATTGCTTTCGTTGCCTTGTTGAATCGACTTTATGCACCGGTGACACAACTCTCAAACATTCATATTGATGTAACGCGGTCTTTTGCATTATTTGGACGTATATTTGATTATTTGGATCAAGATCAAGAAGTTATAGACCAACCTGATTCAAAAGACATTAAACTTAAAGAAGGTCGAATTGATTTCAAAGCGGTTAGTTTCTCATATCAACCGACGACAGAGATTTTGCATAACGTCAGTTTTACCTCGATGCCATCTACGATTACGGCCTTGGTTGGACCCAGTGGTGCAGGTAAGACCACAATCACCAACCTTATTCCACGTCTCTATGATGTGCTTTCTGGGTGTGTCATGATTGATGGGATCGACGTAAGAAAAGTCACATTAAGTTCGCTGCGTGCTCATATCGGTATCGTTATGCAAGAACCTTATTTATTTAATGCTTCCATTAAAGATAATTTAAAATATGCAAAAGAAGACGCTACGATGGAAGAAATGATTGAAGCATGTAAAGCTGCCTATATCCACGATTTGATTCAATCGTTACCAGCTGCGTATGATACCATCGTAGGGAATCGTGGAATTAAACTATCTGGTGGAGAAAAACAACGCTTGTCGATTGCGAGAGTCATCCTCAAAGATCCTAAAATTATTATCTTGGATGAAGCGACCTCCTCTTTAGATTCTGTTTCTGAAGCCTATATTCAAAAAGCCATGATACCTTTATTGATTGGTCGTACCAGTATTGTCATTGCTCATCGATTATCCACCGTGTTAATGGCGGATAAAATCTTAGTGCTAGAAAAGGGCAGACTCATCGAACAAGGCAAGCATCAAGAATTACTTGATTTAAATGGTTTATACGCCACGCTTTATGAGACACAATTCAAAACGCAAATGAAAGTTAAAACAGAAGAACAAGCATAAACGATTAATTAAACTCCCTTTTAGATGGAAATATGAAGCTTTCTACTTAAATATTGAGCAAATATAACCATTGACTGGGTGCTTTGTGATATAACGAAGAAGCGGAAGAAACGATTTATTCAATAAGGAGAAGACCATGAAATTTAATACAATAGAGATGGCAATCCATGCCACTCAAGAGGGAAGACCCATCATCATTATGGATGATGACAGTGCAGAATCGAAGACACATTTTATTATGGCCGCTGAGAAAATAAGCTCCGAAAGCTTGACAGTTTTTGAAAAATATGGGCAAAAAACAGTTCATGTTGCATTGGAACCCTCTCGAATGTTGGACCTTGGCTTTCTTGCCAGCCTTGATGATCATGTGTATCATGTCGTCAATACAATATCACTTGAAGCAAAAAGTGCTTCCGGCGAAAAGCCATTTACAAATAGACTACAAACCATTTTAAAACTGTCTGATTATAATTCAACTTTGACAGATTTCGTTCAACCCGGTCAATTGTTTATCGTTCAGTCTCATTTTGGGGGTGTTTTAAAACGCGTGGGTCATATCGAAGCCTCAGTCGATTTAGCGAAACTGGCTGGTTTAAGACCTGTTGGTCTTGTCTGCGAGATTGCCCATGAAGATGGGCAACGACTCAATCACAAAGAGATCATGGCTTTATCAACACAAGAAAATTATTTGATCATTAAGATAGAAGATCTAATTGCCTATCGCATTAAAAGAGAATCAACCATTAAACGAGCATCAAGTGCTAAAATGCCGACGCGCTATGGTGAATTTACCATCATCGGCTATGAAAATACGCTAACCAAAGAACACCATGTGGCTTTGGTAAAAGGCGATATCGAAAATGGAGAACCGGTTTTAATGAGAGTTCACAGTGAATGTTTAACCGGAGATGCCTTTGGATCATTGCGCTGCGATTGTGGCCAACAATATGATGCTGCGATGAAAGCCATCGCCAAAGAAGGCCGAGGTGTTTTGGTTTATATGCGTCAAGAAGGTCGTGGTATTGGGCTCATCAATAAAATACGGGCGTATCATCTTCAAGATCAAGGCTTGGATACAGTCGAAGCAAATCTCGCCTTAGGCTTTGCGGCAGATATGCGTGATTATGGCATTGGTGCTCAAATCATTGCAGATCTCAAAATAAATAAACTTCGTCTGATGACGAATAATCCACGTAAGTTAGTTGGTTTATCCGGTTATGGAATTGAGATTGTAGAACGCGTCCCAATTCAATTGAATCATAATGACAAAAATGAGGAGTATTTAAAGACAAAACAAGTCAAACTTCAACATATGTTGAAATTTGAAGACTAAGAAAAGATCGCAATTAAGCGATCTTTTCTTTGATGAGTTCATATGTTTGTTGAACTAAGTTATCCAGCGTTACTTCGGTATAACCAATGATGGTTGTTGCCAAATTCTTTTGATAAGGGTCTGACCATAATTCAGGAATTTTATCACTTCCCAACAGCATACCTAAGATTGAACCGGATGTTGCCCCATTACAATCGGTATCGAAACCTGGCTGGACGGCCATACAAATTGTTTTGCCAAAATCTTTTTCGCCATACAATAAGGCAGTCACCACAATCATTGCATTTGAGTTGGTGTGAGTCCAATCATGCCAGTCACGTTCATCATAAAGTTTATAGATTTGTTGAATGACTTCATCATACGATTTGTTTTCATGATACCAAGTCAAAACAGCTTGGATGTCTTTACGTAATCGGCATCGTGCAGGAATTTCATCGCATGCAGCTTCAATGATTGTTAAAATATCATCACTGGCAGCGGCGGCTGCGATCATGGCTGCAATTAACATTTCACCATAAATACCATTTTTAATGTGCGAAATACTCGCATCTCTAAACGCTATCTCAGCGGCTAAATCGGGTTTTCCTACATTAATATAACCAAAGAAATCACCTCTGATTTGAGCGCCAATCCATTCGCGATAAGGATTTAGATGATTCGCCGTTTCAGGTGCCAATAATCCCATTGCAGCATTTCTGTAAGCAACCCGTTCAGCCGTGCAGGTAGAGAACATTGGCATCCAACTGAGCCAAGCTTCCAATACATCGTTGGCGGAAAACTCTTTACCATAGGTCTTGACGAGTTTTAAAGCAAAGACCGTATAATTGGTATCGTCATCGATGGGTGCAATACCGTGGATGTTATCTGCCCAAGCCAGCGTAGCATCTGCTTTTTTAATCCATTCTGGCGTAAAATCTTTCAGTAACATATAACGATTCATCGGATAATTCTCAGTATCTTTCAAGAGTTTATGGAGATCTTTGCTTTGCCAT
>JBBQOY010000048.1:0-6813 GCA_038331365.1 Erysipelotrichales bacterium
ATCCACAACCCTAAGAATGATCGCTGGTCTTGAAGAAATAAGCTCAGGCGAACTCTTCATTAATGAGAAGTTCTCTAATCTTACAGCCCCAAAAGACCGTGACATCGCTATGGTTTTCCAATCCTATGCTTTGTATCCACATATGACAGTTTATGAAAATATGGCGTTTGGGCTTCGCTTAAAGAAACTCCCAAAAGACCAAATCGATCAACGGGTTAAAGAAGCCGCTAAGATTTTGGAAATTGAAAATTATTTAGATCGTAAACCGAAGGCACTCTCAGGTGGTCAGCGTCAACGTGTTGCATTGGGAAGAGCCATCGTAAGAAATGCGCAAGTATTCTTAATGGATGAACCTTTGTCTAATTTGGATGCGAAACTACGTGTTCAAATGCGATCAGAAATCATTAAACTTCATGAACGTCTGAATGCAACCACAATTTACGTTACCCATGACCAAACAGAAGCCATGACCATGGCAACGCGTATCGTCGTTATGAAAGATGGCTATATCCAACAAGTTGGATCTCCAAAAGAAGTCTACAACAATCCTAAAAATATGTTCGTTGCGAACTTTATTGGGTCTCCGGCCATGAACTTCATCAATGGGATTTACGCGAATGGGCGTTTCGAAGTCGATAATAAGTCATTTATGATTCCTAAGATGTTCCATGAGGCATTGAAAGAACAAGAAGGTAAAACACTTGTTTTAGGAATTCGTCCTGAAGACATTCATTATGAAGGCATTGTCGCTGAGACCTTCCCAGATACCCCATTCGATTTCGACATTGAAGTCTCTGAATTGCTCGGACACGAATTCATTCTTCATGGCAATTTCGGTGATCAACCCATCTTGGCAAAAGTACCAGCCCGTGTTGATGTTCGTGCCCATGAAACAATTAAATTATCGATGGATGTTACTAAACTTCACTTCTTTGATAAAGAAAGTACCAAAGCCATCATCTAAACATTAAACCCGGGATCTCTCGGGTTTTTAAAGGAGCACTTATGAATTTACTACGGAATCAATTCATCTATCAGGTATTTGTTAGAAACTATTCTAAGGAAGGCACTTTTAAAGCGCTCACCAAGGATTTAGATCGCATCTGCGATTTAGGCGTGGATATCCTTTATCTTTTACCAATTCATCCCATTGGACTTAAGGAAAGAAAAGGGACCTATGGTTCACCCTATGCGATAAGAGACTATAAAGGGATTTCAGAAGATTTGGGAAATTTAGATGATTTTAAGGATTTACTAAAAGCAACCCATGACAGAGGAATGAAATTGATGTTGGACGTCGTTTATCATCACAGTGCCCCGGATCATCCATGGGTTAAAGAACACCCTGAATTCTATCATTGGAAAGATGGAAAACTCACCAATAAAATCGGAGATTGGAGTGATATTGCAGACTTCGAATACGAGAATAATCCGAAACTCATCGAGTTATTGACGGAGGCTTTGCACTACTGGGTCGATCTTGGGGTCGATGGCTTTAGATTCGATGTTGCCCCGATGATTCCACATGCCTTTTACCAATATGCATTTCCAAGAATTTTAAAAACCAACCCAAAGCTTCTTTTCTTAGCGGAAAGCGTGGATGCGGGTTTCCTCACGTTCTTACGCTATAACGGATACAATTGCCTCAGTGATTCGGAAACGTTTCAATATTTCCAAATGGAATATGATTATGATAACCAAGAGGCATTCTTAGCTTATCTTAAAGGGGAAAGTAGTCTTGAAACGTTAAGAGATCGATATCGTCTTCAGGAATTAATTTATCCAACAAATTATGTCAAAGCCAGAAATGTTGAAAATCACGACAATGCGCGGATTCGTTTCTACACGCAAAGTTATGACAAGACTTTAAACTGGTTGGCCTATTGCTTCTTTGCGAAAGGCATTGCTTTCATACACTTTGGGGTCGAGACAGGGTCAGATCATTTATCTCGATTATTTGAGAAAGACCCAGTGGATTGGACCAAACTTGATCCTGAGATGGTGACGATGATCAAACAACTCGCCCAAATGAAGAAAGATCCCATTTTCGCTCAAGATGATCATTATAAGATAGTGTCCCACACCAAAGACGTGCTCCATTTCGAATATGAAAATGAAACAGAAATTCGAGTTGGGCTTTTCAATGTAGGGGCGGAAACTGGGGTCATCAATGTGAGCCTACCAGAAGGTATTTATACCCACAGCTTAACGCAAGAAAAAGTTGAAATCCGTCATGGGGTGATTGCTTTATCCAAGCATCCAATTGTATTTTCAATACTAAAGTAGTTTCCATTGATATGGCGTAGCATTCACAAATCATTCATTCAATAGAAAATGAGCTTTCGCTCATTTTCTACTTATAGGGCAATCTCAAATATCTTAACTTCGCCTTTTTTGAAGGTGACATAAATATTATTGGCGAAATCTAAGACAAGCGGATCCTGAGGATTATTTTCTGATGAGAAAATCTGTTTAACGAATTGGCCTTCTTTAAGAAATGCTTCGGGGATGTTTGCACAACGGATTTGATGTTGCTTATCATTGAAGCAATCCGTATTCGCAACGATTAAAGTCATTTTATCTTTGCTCTCATAGGCCACTCCGGCTGCGGTGTCCCACGGGGCGCCAAAGCCAAGGTAGTGAGTCTTTTTTAAATCGATGATGTCATTAAGAATATTTTTTCTGATTTTGAATGCATCTTCTAAAGCTTCAATCATTTCCCAACGTTTTGGGTGTAAGTAGTGGAAGGCATAACGGTCAAACAAAGCGAGTTTCTTATAAAGTGGATCGTTTTCTGGCAACGCCAATAAATCTTCTGGGGAAGCATCAATGCCAGTATTCATCGGTTGCTTTTCAAACACTTCTTGACCACTGTTTAAGAAAGGTATTGTATTGGGTATAAAGAGATTAAAGACACTCAACATTTTACTTAAAACTTCTGTTCCTCTTCGATTCGCTAGACGAGGTGTATCATGTGTTTCACCGACTGCGAAGACAGGTGAAGCCAGTTCTTTTGCGGTATATACGAATGCATTGAAACTGCCTTGGTCAACCCGTGGTTCCATCATAAAGCCATTGCCGATGATCATATTGTAGCCTTTTTCGATGGAAGCTTTTGCATTCTCAGTGTCGAGTTCTTCAGCAATAAAGCAGAAGTTAGGATCAATCGCTCTTGCCTTTGAGATGATCATATTGATTAATTCTACAGGTAAGGCATGACCCATATCGACACGAGCCCCATCGATCCCATAGTTCTTTTGATAGAAAGGAATGATGTTTGAAAGGGTATCCCAGAGATCGGTATTGGGTTTCTTGCCTGGATTCAATGAACACTTAGCGACGTCAAATAAAACATAAGGCTCAAACGTACCAAGTTCTTTTAAATAAGGTTGAGAGTTGATTGGGTGATCCAAATACAATCTAAAGTAAGTAACATCACTCCAAGCGGGTTGAGGATCATTGATGTGATCCGAAAAAGCAGGTGCTACCGTTAACTTAAAGGCTTTTCGTACCGCGTCTAAGATTTCTTCTTTATTAGGATCAAAACTCGAAACGAGTTTCGCCCACGCTTTGGGATTCTGATCTTTTGGATTCTTTCTAAATTTATGGAGGTGTTCTTCGACTTCAGGGGACTTAAAGAGTTCTTTGAAGTATTCGACTTTAGGGGGTAGACAAGCTTTGAGGTTTTCAGCCATTGGTGGCTTATAACTTGGGAGTTCTTCTAAGTCGATCCAATAGAACCAATCTGGATGTTCTAAAATCATGTCAGAGTTGACACTGTTGGTTCTTGGGATGATATCGATGATGACCTTCATGTCGAGCAAATGCGCTGCTTCAACGAAAGCCTTGAACTCTTCTTCAACGCTTGTGTCTGGGCACAGTGGATCTTTTAATCCAGCATCCAATTCAAAGAAGTTGGAGACCCCATAAGGGGATCCTAATTCACCTTTTTTATCTTTAAGCGAATACTTTGCGATGGGCAGTAAGTATAAAACATCGATCCCAATGCGTTTTAAAGTGGGTAAATAGGCCAAGGTTTTAATAAAAGTCCCGGTATCTTTTAGCCCAACAAGGTTCTTGTTTTCAAGTTCGCCTGTACGATCGTGATCATAGGAGGACGTTGAACGAATCATCATTGAATAGACATTACTTTTCTTGATCCAGTTGCCTTTTGAAAGTTTCTTTTCCACTTTATGATCCAGAAAATAAGGGGATAATTCTTGGTTCTTTTTAGAAAGAAAAACATCATTGATTAAGTTTTCATAGTATTGGTAAGGATTGAGTAAGACATTTCCGTCATGGACGATGAGATGGTCAACTTTTGTTTGTGGATCAAACCATAAGTCTGGGATCGCATAGTTCATTAATCCAGAATGGGCTATGGCTTGTTTATGCAGAGATTCAACGACTTTGTGTAGATTTTTACTCATATCGTGCTCCTGATACCTTAAGTTTATCATAAACAAGCCAGTTCTTACACAGTTAGGATTATTTGTTCCGCTTGTGACAAACAGCCACCAACGTGTGTATAATATTCTCGTTAAGGAGAACAACATGCGCAATATAGAAGCCCTTCAAGGCATTGCATTACGTGTCAGAAGAAACATCATCAAGATGGTAACTGAAGCAAAATCAGGTCATATTGGTGGATCATTTTCGGCAACAGAAATCGCGGTCAGTTTGTATTTTGAGGAGATGAATATCACTAAGGCCAATGTCAAAGACAAGGTCAGAGATAAATTTGTTTTATCGAAAGGTCATGCCTCACCTTTGCTTTATGCCGTCTTATGTGAAAAAGGATTTATCGAAGAAAAAGAGCTGATGACGTTTAGAAAGATCAATTCAAATTTACAAGGTCATCCAAATATGAATTACGTTGATGGGGTTGATATGTCGACTGGATCGTTGGGTCAAGGACTCTCTGCAGCGGTAGGGATGGCTTTATCCTATAAGATTCATAACCAAGACTTTAGAGTCTATTCTGTCGTTGGAGATGGGGAAAGCCAAGAAGGTATGATTTGGGAAGCAGCGATGGCTGCAGCCCAATATAAATTGGATAATCTGTTGGTTGTTTTGGATCAAAATGGTTTACAAATCGATGGCGACATTACGAAAGTTATGAATCCTTTACCATTAGATGAGAAGTTTAAAGCTTTTGGTTGGCATGTGTTGTGTGTTGATGGGCATGATTATAATCAACTGTTGGATGCCTATGCGACAGCCAGAACGATCAAAGGTCAACCAACCTGCATCATTGCCAAGACAGTTAAAGGCAAAGGGGTGAGCTTTATGGAAAATCAAGCTGGATGGCACGGTGTCGCACCAACACCAGAACAGGCCGAAGCGGCCTTGAAGGAGCTCGTTTAATATGACAAAAATGGCAACTCGTGAAGCCTACGGAAAAGCGTTGGCTGATTTAATCGTTAAGAATGAAAGTGTTATCGTCTTAGATGCGGATTTATCTAAATCAACGAAAACGTATGATGCGAAGGTGGCTTGTCCAGAAAGACATTTTAATGTCGGTATTGCGGAATGCGATATGATGGGCATAGCAGCCGGACTCGCAACCTGTGGGAACACTGTTTATGCCTCTTCCTTTGCGATGTTTGCAGCGGGACGTGCGTATGAAGTTGTACGTAACTCAATTGGATATACACATTTGAGTGTTAAGATTTGTGCGACTCACGCAGGAATTACTTTGGGTGAAGATGGGGCGTCTCATCAATCCATTGAAGATATTTCACTCATGCGTGGTATTCCAGGGATGACGGTTATTCAACCGGTTGATGATATTGAGACAACTCAAGTCATCCATGCGATCGCAGACCTCAAAGGACCTTTCTATGTTCGTTTGGGTCGAGGTGCAGTGCCTACTGTCAATTCACCTGATTATAAATGGCAATTGGGTAAAGGTGTCGTTTTAAAAGAAGGTAAAGACTTTACTGTCTTTGCGACTGGCGTACTGGTTGAACAAGCTTTAATGGCATACGAAGCCTTAAAAGCTGAAGGCATCGAAATCACGGTCGTAAATATTCATACAATTAAACCTTTGGATGAAGCACTCGTCGTTAGACTCGCAAAACAATCTAAAGTCGTGATCTCGGCAGAAGAACACTCTAAATTTGGTGGCTTAAGTTCTGCCATTGCGGAAGTCTTAGCTGCGAAGTGTCCTACCTTAATGGAAGTTGTTGCGATCAATGATACCTTCGGAGAAAGCGGAACCCCTCACGCATTATTAGAAAAATATGGTTTGACTTCGAAAGAAATCATTGCGGCAATAAAGAAACACATCTAAAAACAAGACTGCATGAAAATGCAGTCTTTGTTTGAAAGCCGAGGTCATTTTTGGTAGAATAAGGACGCACTTATGGACACACGCCGACAGAAGCTATTTTTGATCTCTATTCTACTCATCAGTTTTTTGGCTGTGAATCTTACAGTCCGAGCAGATGATTGCATCGCTGATGGTTTGACCGTCTGTTTTGATGTGCGAAAAAATGCTTTTAAGATTGAGACCCAGGCCTCACTCAAGATTCTCGTGCCCAATGAGGCATATGGCCAAGCGGTTGTGGACTATTGGGATTGGTATCATCCCGAATTTTTAGGAAGGATTACTTATGAACTGAACTCTGAATCATCGGGTTCAGAAGATGTTTTGTTTATCACGCAAGCTCAAGCCGGTGCGCTTCATGATACGCTTTATCCATTGAACGAAGTTTTAGCTAAAAACATCGATCGAGAAAAAGTTTTTGCCTTGAATTATGATTATTTAAATTTTATCCCAATGAGCGCAGAAGGCTTTGCGTTTTTAGT
>JBBQOY010000049.1:0-6707 GCA_038331365.1 Erysipelotrichales bacterium
TATTCTTTTAATCCCCCACGATATAAATACTCGACTGGTTTAAAATCATAGCGTTGATCATCAAAATCAATGGCGATGCCTTTGTTTAAAAAAGCAATTTGTTGAAGCCGGTCTCTAACAGTATCGTGATCATACGCTAAAGTCTCGGTAAAGATGATTGGATCTGCTTTGAATCGAACGACGGAACCATGTTTTTCAGTTGGTCCCATTTCTCTTAGATCAGCAACCGCTTTTCCACCATTTTCAAAGCGCATAAAATACATTTTTCCATTAAGATGAATATCAACTTCGAGCCACTCTGATAAGGCATTGACAACTGAGGCACCTACCCCATGTAAACCACCAGAGACTTTATATGCGCCTCCACCAAATTTACCTCCAGCATGAAGCACGGTAAAAATGGTTTCAACACTGGATTTGCCAGTTTTTTCATGGATGCCAACCGGCATGCCTCGTCCATTGTCTTCAACGGTAACAATATTCTCTTTATCGATGGTGACTTGAATTCGATCCGCATAACCAGCCAAGGCTTCATCGATTGAATTATCGACGATTTCCCAAACCAAATGATGGAGACCTCTTAAGGCGGTGGTCCCAATATACATCCCAGGTCTTTTCCGGACGGCCTCTAAGCCTTCTAAGACTTGAATGTCGTCTGAGGTATAAGAATGTTCTACTTTGTTGCTCATTACTGCTTCCTTTCCCTGATCTTCCCTTCTGATATTTCGTAGATCGTGACCGCATCGCTGAGCCATTCTTTGACGTGCTCTAGATCGGTCGTACTGATCACTGTTTGGGTGTTTTGGTGGAGTGTGTTAAACAAAGCTTTACGTCTTGTCGCATCCAACTCACTAAACACATCATCTAACAGTAGGATTGGTTTTTCTCCAATGGTTTCTTCTATAACGTCCAATAAGGCGCATTTTAAGGCGATGACGATCATTCTTCGTTGGCCTTGAGATGCGACATCACTGACAGATATCCCATTCATGCTGAAACTTAAATCATCTCGATGAATCCCAACGCTGGTCACTCTCATGATTTTATCGCGTTCTAAATGGCGTTCATATTTTTCTTTGAGATCTGTTTCGCAAGTATAGGACCACACAACTGGCCCTAGATAATCAATATGAACGCTTTCCGAACTTAATGAAAGTTGATTGAAATACTTACTAAGGGATGCATTAATGCGTTCTATAAACGCCGTTCTTAATCGAATGAGATCTGTTTGAATCGTGACCAACTGTTCTGTGACTACTTCCAGATAAGTCATGTCGATGTCTTTTTCCTTAAGAATCATATTACGATCTTTAAGAAGCTTCATCGCTTTACTCAGTAAATCGACATACATCGGATTAATCTTACCCAATTCAGTATCCATGAAACGACGTCTTGCTTTGGGTGAAGCATCAAAGAGTTCCATATCACTGGGTGAAAAAAGCACCGCATTCATTTTCCCGATAAATTCCGAACTACGTCTCAGTAATGTTTGTTGATAAAACAAACTTTTACCTTGGGGATGAATAACCACTTTGAGTTCGAAAGAATTCAAGCCATCAATGACACCTTTAATCAAGGCACCTTCTTGATCAAATCGAATACAAACTTGCTCATCATTAACCCGGTGAGATCGCCCTGTTGATAAGAAATAGATCGCTTCTAATAGATTGGTCTTCCCTTGAGCGTTGTCCCCCACCAAAACAGTGATGGACTGATTAAAAGAGATACTGAGAGACGCTATATTTCTAAAATCTCGCAGCGTAAGCGACTTAATTTTCATTGATCAATGGTGTATGTTTTGTCTTCGATGATGACCGTATCACCTGGATAAATCTTGCGTCCTCGCCGATCCTCAAAAACACCGTTGATCTTTATTTTTAAGGTCTTTACAGCACTTTTAGCTTCTCCGCCAGAAGCAATCCAATCCGTCATTTTTAATAGTTGTCCTAGGGTAATATACGGACTGGTAAGTTTAATCATAGGGTCTTCCTTTCTGCAAAATGCGCCTATCCTATTATACCATAAAAAGACCCTCTTATACAGGGTGTAGAGGGCTTAGAACGCGTGTTTTTGTAAGGCTAATAGTTTGCCATCAATGCATTGATTTGTTCGTCTGTGAAGCCTAATTCTTTCATCCAACCACGGAAGGTTTCTTCTGTGATGTTTTCTTGCTCAGCATATTTTTTCATTACATTCAAATCCTCATCTGTCACTTCTTCTTGGCGAACAAACTTCATTGCGACCTCTACTACGTTTTGAGGAAAATCCATCTTTTGAAGTGTTGCTTCAATTACCTCAAATTCAGATTCACCCAAAGGTTCTCCATCTGAAATTTTTGTATAAAGATCAATCACAGGATTCTCTATCACAACATTCTCAACCAGTGTCGTACTGACGCTTCCAAAAGGACTTAAAACGCTGTTAGAGATGATTTCTGATCCATTGGTAAATAATGGTAAACTCAATACAAACGCTATGATAAAACAAGTTAACACAACTGGGATTACCGCAAAAACTGCACCACCAATTCGATCAAGTAGTACTTTTTTATCGTAATGGAATATTTTCTTAATGATAAATTTTTTAAAAATAAGCCCGACAATAAATAAAATTGTCGCAATAATTATTATCCATAAAAAGCGATTGAGAAAACCAATGAGGGTTATTCCAATAAAAGGAACTTGATCAAAATTGAATGAAGTTGGCAGTAACAAAATAGTCGCCGCTAAACTTGGGGAAACCAATAATCCAATTGAAATACCTAACCCAATAAAAACCCAATTATAAATTTGAGAAATAAAACCCCTTAAGTAACCAACAAAAGCCAAAACCAACATCATTCCAATCAAAAGGATATTGATTGTGATGACAAGATTTAAAGGTAGTGTTAATGATCCCATAAAGTGCCTCTTTTAATTGTTAAGAGTAAGTCCTAACTGGTAAAATCAATTGCAAAATAGAATCATCTTCCGCATTACGGATGATGAAAGGTTTCATTTCGCCACTAAATTCAATCTTGACAACCGTACCATTTAACACTCTTACAGCATCGAAGACATATCTTCCACTAAACGAAATTTCTAAAGGGTTTCCCTTATAATGAATGGCTTTTAATTTTTCTAAAGAGGAACCAACTTCTTGAGATTTAGAACTGATGATAATTTCTTTACCACTGCAGCTTAATTTAATGATACTGACACCTTCTGATTTAATAAAAGACGCGCGATCAATTGCGTTTAGAATATCTCTTGAATCTAAAGTTAATTCATATAAAAATTCTTGGGGGATTAATCGTGAAGTTTCAGGGTATAAACCATCAATCAAACGTGTTTGAATGACTGTGTTATCAATCCAAAACTGAGCTTTTTTATCACTGATACAAACCAACACTTTTACATCTTTTTCAATTGTTTTTGCAACTTCACCCAATGTTTTTGCTGGGATTGTTACATTGAAATGATTTTCTCCATCTAAAGACATGGTTTTTTTAGCCAAACGGAAACTATCGGTCGCAACACATTCCAAAGTATTTCCTTCACATTTAAAGTTGACACCTGTCAATACAGGTCGTGTTTCTTTATCGCTGGTTGCAAAACTGGTTTGAGTTATTATTTTCAAAAGTTGATCTGCATTAATTTCGAATTGTTTTGTTGGCATTGTGAAATCAATTGAAGGATACTCTGAAGACTTCATTCCGTTAATGTTAAATTCAGCGGAATGACCACTTATTTTTGTTAAATTTCCATCCAAAACTTGAACATTAATTTCATCCGCATCAATCTTACGAACAATGTCTAAAATATATTTTGCTTCGATGACAACTGATCCTTCATTGACGATGTCAAAGACAAATTCTTCATCATTTTTTTGAATTACTTTTTGAATGGATATATCAGAATCACTTCCGGTCAAAGTCAATTCACCATCCTTAACTTCAATTTTAATTCCACTAAGCCAAGGTAAAGGTGAATTGGCAGAGATGGCACGCGATACCACCGATAAAGAATTAAAGAATATACGTTTTGAAATTTTAAAGTTCATTTTGAGTTCTCCTTTATAATTATCTTTTAAGGATAATTATTATTATGCTTGTTGATAAGTGGATAAGTCTTAAAAAGTCTTATATTCTAATGATATTTTAACACTTTTTAGTGTGAATTCATAGTGAATTAATGTGCATAAATTAAGTTTGTACAATCTGTTTTTCTAACTCATTGAGCATGTTTTTATAATGAATATCTTTCTTTAAATTTATTTCAACTTTATCGCAACCATTCATAACGGTTGAGTGATCGCGTTTTCCAAACTCTTCACCAATTTTTATGAAGGGTAAATCTAATAATTTTCTACACAAATACATTGCGATGTGACGAGCACTGGCGATATTTTTTGTTCGCGAGTTAGAAATCAATTGTTGTCTGGTTAATCCAAAGTAATCAGCAACAATACGTTTAATTTTATTGACGGATATTTCATTTTTCTCAGCAACGGAGCCTGCACCTTTAAACGCTCCCATCGCCAATTTAAAATCGATATTTCCACCATTACCAAATTGAACAGCATAGAAGAGCAATCGATTCAAAGCCCCTTCTAATTTACGAACATCTTTCGCAAAATTAGTCGCGATATAACTCAAGACATCCTCTTCGACGACACCCACACCTTCAAGGGTTTGGGTATTAAGTCTAGCTTTGATGATGGCTAAAGCAGTTTCGAATTCTGGAGAGTCCAATCCAACCATCAAACCTGAAGAAAAACGGCTGATTAAACGATCTTCAAGGCCTTTTATTTCAGAAGGATCTCGATCTGAAGTTAAAACGATTTGTTTCTTGTTGTTGACGAGTTCATTAAAGATATGGAAGAAAATTTCGTGTGATTTTTCTTTACCAGCGATGAACTGTATGTCATCAATTAAAAGCACATCCAAAGAAAACATGCGTTTCTTAAATGTTTCTATGGGTTCTGTCTTACTTGTGATTGAATCGACCACAGCTGAAACGAATTCTGAACCTGAGGTATAGAGTACTTTAAGATCAGGATGGTTCTTTTTGATATAGTTTCCAATTGCGTTCAATAAATGTGTCTTGCCTAAACCGGAATTACCGTGAATAAACATTGGAGAATAGAATTTTCCTGGGGTAAAGGCACAAGCCAAGGCAGCTGAATGGGCTTCTTTGTTACTTGGACCGACAATAAAATTATCAAAGGTGTATTCAGCTCGAACTTGATCATTGAATACGATGGGTTCATTGTCTTTTTTTACGCCATATTCATCATTTAAAAGAACTTCTACAGAAACCATATAACCTAGACCTTCTAGAATGTCTTTGATTAATGTGGATTTTTGAGATAAAACTGTTTTTTGCACAAAACTAGGTACAGTAATAACAGCTTTTTCATTGTTTAAGAAAACCAAACTGGATTCATCAAAATAGGCATCATAAACAATCTTATCGATAGAACTTTCTTCTCGAATGATCGTTTTGGCCTTACTCCAAATATCTTGATAGTAATGTTCAACGCCGGTCATATGCTATCCCCTTATGTACTCATTATTTTA
This sequence comes from Erysipelotrichales bacterium, assembly GCA_038331365.1. Classification (GTDB taxonomy): domain Bacteria; phylum Bacillota_I; class Bacilli_A; order Erysipelotrichales; family Erysipelotrichaceae; genus UBA2212. The sequence continues at coordinate 5,561 of JBBQOY010000049.1, forward strand.
ACAAGTTCTAAACAGTTTAGTTGATGTAAAAATTTTCAGAATCAGTTGTCCACAACGAAAGACGCATTATCTACCTTGATTCTAAAGGGTTAAGATGGTTTTCCACAAGAATCCCCAACTTATTATCGACATCAATTGTGGATAAGTTTATTCCCATGTGGATAATTGTAATAATTGTGGATACTTTAATGTGAAAGCGTGACTTATCCATAGTTGATACCACATAAAATGGGCTTTAAATGAAAGCTTTAATCAACTTATCCACGATTAATTTATTCAGTGGGTAAGTATTAGAATCAATTGTGGCTAAAATGAAGCGTTTTCCACCGCACACTATTGTGGACAACTCAGATAAATAGAGTTACCACGCTTTCAATGAGGATTAAAGCCATAATTGTATTGATGGTTCGATAATGACGATGCATAAGATCACTCAATACGACTCCTAAAACAGCCCAAGCCCAAAGGCAAACCACACTGATCATGGTCAGAAGCAATGCGTATAGAATAACCACGCCTAAAACCTGTGTATAAGGTAAAACAAAACTATTCAGGGAGGTAATCGCATAAAGAATGATTTTAACATTAAGAAATTGTAAGATCATTCCTGTTTTAAAAGAAGGTTGTTTGATTGTGGGATCAAGGTCAATCGGTTTACTGGTATAGATTTTATAAGCAAGAAACAAGATATACAGTGCGCCAAGGTATCTCGCGATAAGGGTAATTTGTGGGATGTAAAGACTTAACATAAAACTTAAAGCGGCACTTAAACTTAAAATGATCATAATGCCGGTGATGATTCCAAGTAAAAGAGACAAGCTTTTCTTTAAACCAAAACGACTGACGGTATTTAGGGTCAGTAAATTGTTGGGTCCAGGCGTAATCGCTGTAGAAAAGGCATAAATCATAAAGGAAATAAAGACTGTGTTTGGCATTGTGAGAATTGTACGCTACGGGTCAAAAAGATACAAGTCCAAAGGCGGATTTATAACACAAAAACACAAGCGAAAGTTTATTTGACAATGAGAACGATATTGTTTATAATCTATGAGCATTGCTCAAACGTATCAAATAAGAAGTGGAGGTGGCTCACAATGAAGAGAACTTATCAACCGAGCAAAAGAAAACATCAGAAAATGGCCGGTTT
>JBBQOY010000050.1:0-6706 GCA_038331365.1 Erysipelotrichales bacterium
GTTTCTGTAAGATGGTACAAGGTACTTCTTCACGGATCTTGCCTTGAATCATTTCATTGATTGCGAGGGCTTTCTTATTGCCAGTTGCTATTAAAACGATTTTTTTAGCCGCCATAATCTCGGTAATCCCCATGGATACAGCATATTCAGGGACATCGTCCACATCAGTAAAGAAACGGGCATTATCTTTACGTGTCTCTTCTTTAAGTGCAACCACATGCGTGATTGAATCAAATGGTGTTCCCGGTTCATTAAACCCAATGTGTCCATTGGATCCAATACCTAAGATTTGAACATCGACATGAGCTGCTAAAACAGCCTGACTGTAGTCTTGTGCGTCTTTTTTTAGATCATCTCCATAAACAGAAGGCATATGAATTTGTGAACGAGGACAATCGATATGATCAAAGAAATTCTCATTCATGAAAGTAAGATACGATTGCAGATGTCCCTTCGGTAAACCAACATATTCATCGAGATTGTAAGTTGTAACGTTTTGGTAAGAGGTTTTATTTTTAACATGGTCGGCAACCAAACGGGCATACATACCGACAGGTGAAGAGCCCGTGGCCAAACCTAAAGTGACTGAGTGCTTTTCAGTCATGATGCCTTTGATAATCTCAAAAGCCTTTTGAGACACTTCATCATATGTTTTATAGACATGAATCGTAAACATGATTCCTCCTTATTGAATCTCGCAGTCTTGCGGGACTCGGGCTGTTAGCCATTTTGGATGCATAATGAATTTATATTCCTGAAGATGAAAAACTTCTCCATCGATCTGTGAGGCAATCGGTTCAAGTGTTCTGATTTCAAGTTGATCCGCTTTAAAGAAATGTGCCTCCTTTTCTTTGGTGTGTGTTCCAAACATATACTTTGGCAATAATCGCAATATCCGAGGCAACTTACAATAATCAACCAAACATACATCGAACATACCATCCTGAACTGAAGCATCCGGTGTCGGTTTAAACCCACCACCATAGTATTTCCCATTCATGACGGCACATAGAATCATTTGATGGATCGTTGTTTTCCCATCGAAGGTCAAATGAAGTTCGATTGGAGCTCTTTCTTTCAAGGTTAGAAACAAACTGACGATATAAACAAGTTTACTGGGTAGAATCAATTTTTTGCCGACTTTTTGAGCTTTGAGTGCTACCAAGGCATCCAAACCCATCGTTGTACAGTTATGAAACAATAATCCATTGGCTTCACCGATGTCGATTTGAACATTCCGACCCTCGATGGTTTGAATTAAAATATCCTTAAGTGCTTTTAAACTTTTTGGATATTGAAAACTTTTGGCAAAATCATTGCCGGTTCCTGAAGGAATAACCGCCATTGGTACACCTTTTTGGATCCCATTAAGGACTTCATACGCTGTACCATCCCCACCACATGCATAAACCGTCACATCATCTAAGACGCTAAATTGGGCTGCCAATTCACTTGCATGACCTTTATCTGTGGTCATCAAAATTTGATATTCATCTTCTCGATTCTTAAAATATTCTTGGATCCAGGGAATGAGCTTTGATGATCGTCCATGACCTGAAACTGGGTTAATGATGAAGATGTGTTTCATATGGGGTACCTTTTAAAGACAAACTTATTATACTGTATAAACGACTTGTCCTTTGACATAGGTCGCAATTACCGAGTAATCTTGATCCAAAACAGTCAAATCAGCCTCATAATTGGCTTGAATACGCCCGAATCGATCGGCAATTCTCAAAACTTTGGCAGGATTGATCGTGCAGGCATTGATTGCACTAACCTCATCTACCCCAGCGTTTTCAATGACATTTCTTAAACCTTGATTATACGATAGTGTTGAACCAGCTAAAGTATTGGAATCCGCCAAATAGGCTCCCCCATTGGTCCGAATATCAATACTTTGGCCACCAAATACATATCTTCCTACCGCCATCCCTTTTGCACACAATGAATCCGTGATCATGACACAATGGTCTTTGCCTTTGGCTTTAAACAAGATATTGATGGCCGGCCAACTGACATGGTTCCCATCTGTGATGATTTCTGCATACACATCACCGATTCTTAGCGCCGCTCCGACCAAACCTGGTTCACGATGATTAAATGGCGTCATGGCGTTGAAAGTGTGTGTTAACCCACTGGCGCCATTTGCGAAAGCAAAAAGTGCCTCGGTATACGTTGCAGCAGAGTGCCCTAAGTGAACAGCAACACCCGTTTTATTCAAATAACGAATTAATTCGTATTGGTCATCCTTTTCAGGCGCAATTGTAATGACTTTAATAAGATTATTAGCATGTTTTTGAAATTGCTTAAATTGAGCCAAATCTGGCTTTACGATGAAAGCCTCAGGTTGAGCACCCTTATAAGCCGTATTTAAATAGGGACCTTCAAAATGAATTCCTGCGATCCGAGCACCTTCAGGTGATTCGCTCGCCAAAGCAGCAACATTCTTAAGGGCTTTGGTTAAAATGGCTTCACTTTGCGTTATGGTTGTTGGACACAAAGCTGTCAGACCTTCTTTAGGTGCATCTTTGAGCCACATTCTTAACCCATCCGTGGTGGCTTCATTTGTATCGAAACCGAAAGCACCATGGCAATGGGTATCGATAAAACCTGGATAGATCCGCTTATTGTCATAATCAACATCGACGGATTTTGTCCCATACGGCCAAATGGCTTTAATGAGGTTTCCTTCCATTTCGATTTGGGCAGCGACCCATTGTTCAGCAATCCAAACACGTTTACTTTGAATTAACATGACTTCTCCTTTGCGGCAATGGCCTAATTAAGCAATGCTTACCAAATCCAACCAAATCAAGGCGGTTGGCTTGTTTAAGCGCTTCAAATACCAAATGTTGATTCTTAGGATTTGCATACTGCATCAAAACCCTTTGTAAGGTTTTATCCTTTACAGTTTTAGCAACATAGAGTTTTTCTCCAGTAAAGGGATCCATTTCAGTGTAATACATACATGTACTTGCCGTAAATGGGGTTGGATAAAAATCTTGCACTTGTTGGGGTTGATGTTTGATCTTTTTTAGATACAAAGCCAATTCTACTGCATCTTTAAGTTCTGATCCTGGATGGGATGAAATTAAATATGGGACCAGATATTGATCTTTATTAAATTGGATATTTTTTGCTTCATATTTCTTGACGAATTTGTCATAGACATCAAACGTGGGTTTACCCATTTTATCCAATACACGTTTTGAAACATGTTCCGGGGCCACTTTAAGTTGACCTGAAATATGAAACTGGATCAATTCATCAAAGAAAGCCTCATCTTGATCAAAAATTAAATAATCATAACGGATTCCAGAACGGATAAAAACTTTCTTCACTTTTGGAATCGCACGCAATTGCCTTAAGGCATCTAAGTATGTCGCATGGCTGACTTCTAACTGACTGCATGGTTGAGGATGTAAACAATCCTTATTCTTACAAGTACCCAACGTTAATTGTTTCTGACAGCTGGGTTGATGAAAGTTAGCAGTAGGACCTCCAACATCATGAATATAACCTTTAAAATGAGGCATTTCAGTAATCTTGATGGCTTCTTCAACTAAAGATGGGGTACTCCGAGATGTAATCATTCGACCTTGGTGCTGGGTAATCGCACAAAAATTGCACGATCCAAAACAACCTCGATTTGAAATTAAAGAAAATTGAACTTCTTCAATGGCTGGGATATTGGTATAAGATGGATGAAATTTTCGTTCGAATGGCAAGGCATAGACCCAATCCATTTCGCTTTGGGTTAAAGCAAAAGCCGGTTTGTTTTGAATGATACGGACATTTCCATAGGTTTCAACCAATGGCAAACCTGTAAAAGCATCCGTATTTCGATATTGAAGTAAAAAACTTTCAGTATATTTTTTCTTATCTTCTTTGCTTTCCGCAAAAGAAGGCAAAATGATTGCATTGTCTGGGTGAGACTTTGTTTTGGTTTTCCAAACTGTGCCTCGAATATATGTAATCTCACTGATGGGAATATCCCCTTTTAACGCATCCGCAATTTCAACAATGGTGTTTTCTGCCATTCCATACACAAGCAAATCAGCAGTCGAATCCATAAGGATCGATGATCGAACCTTATCATCCCAATAATCATAATGGCTCATCCGTCTAAGGGAAGCTTCGATGCCACCGATGATGATGGGTGCTTTTGGGTAACTCTTACGAATCCATTGACTATACACGATGGTGGCGCGATCAGGTCGTTTACCCATGACGCCATTATCCGTATAATAGTCTTTATCACGATGTTTGCGATTGACCGTATAATGATTAACCATCGAATCAATATTGCCTGCAGTAACCAAATAAGCCAAATTAGGGATTCCATATTGTTTGAGGATCTCATCATCGTGCCAATCTGGTTGGGCACATATGGCGACACTGAACCCATGTGCTTCTAAAACACGACCGATAATCGCTGTCCCAAATGAGGGATGATCCACATATGCATCTCCAGAGACCAAGACAAAATCAACTGTTTCCAGTCCTTTCTCAATCATATCTTTTTTAGAGATGGGTAAAAAGTTCATAATCATGAAAAAAGTCGCAGCGCGACTTATTCAACCACAACGTCACCCCAGGATTCACCTGAGAGACCAGCCGCATTGGCTTCATCGGTATCAATATGCATTGCCGGTGCGAATTTTTCACTGACGCGGATCACAACATCCCCGAAAACAGTTGAACGTTCATTTGCTCCAAGCTTAACTGAAACGATCTGTGTATTCTTTACCCCAAAAGTCGCAGCGACCTCAGGCGTCAAATGAATATGCCGCTTTGCTGCAATCAAACCCTTGGTTAACACAACACTCCCTGCAGGACCTACCAAAGTGATCCCGTTAGAACCTTCGATGTTCCCTGATTCACGAACCAAAGCGACAACACCTAAAGTTCTCGCATCCGTTAGTGAGACTTCAGCTTGAGTGGCATTTCTGACTGGACCCAATATGGATACATTTTTAATCGAAGATTTTGGTCCAACGAGTTCAACTTTCTCTTCTGAAGCATATTGTTCTGGTTGAGAAAGGTTCTTTTTAGGATGAAGAACAGCACCACTGCCAAACAACGTCTCAAGATCAGCCTGGGTCACATGGACATGCCGAGCGGATATCTCTACTAAAACTTTCTTTTCACTCATTTTAGACTCCTCTTTAACCTATATATTATAACGATTTCGACTTCACTTTACAATCAGAGCACATACTTTGTTTAACTTAGTATACAAGTGGTTTGAAAACATTTATAATGAAAAGAGGAGGAATTTAACCTATGCCTTTAGTTTCAACCACAGAAATGTTTAAAAAAGCCTATGAGGGAGGCTACGCAATTGGTGCATTCAACGTCAATAACATGGAAATCATCCAAGCCATCGTTGAGGCCGCCAATGAGCTAAAATCACCCGTTATTCTACAAGTGTCCAAAGGTGCCAGAGATTATGCAAAACCAGTCTATTTAACAAAATTGGTCGAAGCCGCCTTATTGGACAGTAATATTCCTATCGCTTTACACCTTGATCACGGCGACAGTTTTGAAACTTGCAAAGCTTGTATCGATTCTGGATTCACTTCAGTTATGATTGATGGTTCGCATTTGTCTTTTGAAGAAAATATTGCTTTAACGAAGAGAGTTGTTGAATACGCTCATGCAAACAATCCTTATGTCACCGTCGAAGGTGAACTTGGACAATTGGCTGGGGTTGAAGATGACATTAACGTTGAACACCATAGTTATACCAATCCAGATGATGTCGTAGAATTCGTCACCAAAACTGGATGTGATTCATTGGCAATTGCGATTGGGACCAGCCATGGTGCCTTTAAATTCAAACCAGGTACAAAACCACAGTTACGTTTCGATATTCTAGAAGAAGTCAAACGTCGCTTGCCTAATTTCCCAATTGTGCTTCACGGTGCTTCAAGTGTTTCTCAAGAATATGTTAAAATCATTAATGCCAATGGCGGTAAGTTACAAGATGCTATTGGAGTTCCAGAAGAAATGTTAAGACAAGCTGCAAGTTCTGCTGTTTGTAAAATCAACATCGACTCCGATCTCCGTTTGGCCATGACTGCTGGTATCCGTCAAATCTTTATCGAAAAACCAGATGTCTTCGATCCAAGAACTTATCTCAAGGTTGGACGTAAAAATGTCAAAGATGTCGTTGCCCATAAGATTAGAGAAGTTTTGGGTTCAGAAGGAAAAGCATTTTAAAAGTAAAGGATGATTCAAATGAATCATCCTTTTTTGTTTCTATTTATTCGTTTTATTTCCAGTGATTTCATTATTGAGCACACCATAATCCGCATGTGGCTCTTGAATAAAGCCTTCAGGTAATGGTTCACCCTCAGTCAATGGTAGTCCATAAATACGATTTGGATTTGTTTGGCGGTTGGCTTCTGTGTTGATGTCAGTTTCTTTTTTCATGTTTTCTCCTTCAGTAAAGTTCATCTTTGTAAATTCATTATAAGTCTAATCTCTTAGAAATACAAAAATGATGCTCTATAGTGATTTGTGAATACACTTTGACCATAAAAAAACTCTATAGTTACCTATAGAGTTTTGCGAACAAATGGGGCGACCGACGGGGCTCGAACCCGCGAGTGTCGGATCCACAATCCGATGCGTTAACCAACTTCGCCACGACCGCCATACTCTTTGTGCGCCGTTTAATTTTACCCTAATTCAAGCA
>JBBQOY010000051.1:0-6165 GCA_038331365.1 Erysipelotrichales bacterium
GGAACACGTTGTGCAGCTCCGTCTAATTTGCCCTTTAATTCAGGAACAACTAGACCGATTGCTTTAGCAGCACCAGTCGAGTTAGGAATAATGTTAGCTGCAGCCGCACGTGCACGACGTAAGTCACCATTACGGTGAGGCGCATCTAATGTATTTTGATCATTTGTATAAGCATGAATAGTAGTCATTGTACCATTGATAATTTCAAAATTATCATTTAAGCATTTAGCCATAGGTGCTAAGCAGTTTGTCGTACATGAAGCACCCGAAATAACTGTTTCAGAACCATCTAAGATTTCATGATTTGTATTAAATACAACTGTTTCAACATCATCACCTGCAGGAGCAGAAATGATAACCTTACGTGCGCCAGCTTTAATATGCGCTGAAGCGGTATCACGTTTAGTAAAGAAACCAGTACATTCAATAACAACATCAACTTTTAAATCAGCCCAAGGTAGTAACGCTGGGTCTTTTTCTTTTAATACTTTAACTGTTTTTCCATCAACAATTAAGTTATCACCTTCATAACTAACGGTATGTCCATCAAAACGTCCTTGTGAACTATCATACTTTAATAAATGAGCCAATGTTTTAGCATCAGTTAAGTCGTTTAACGCAACGATTTCAAACGCTGGATTACCCCACATAATGCGGAAAGCCAAACGACCGATACGACCAAATCCATTAATCGCAATTCTTGCTGTCATAGTTATTCCTCCGTCTTTTTGACAATCTTTATTATAGGTTTATCCAATGTTAAAGTCAATTCTCAGACAAAGCTCTTTTTGCCTTTCTAGGCTTTCTTCTAAACAATAAAAGTAAGACTATAATACAAGCTTCCCCAATGCTCACAAACACAAAGAGGTAATCCGTGACAGCTGGCGTCTTAAGTATGGTTTGGCTTAAAAAGTAAGTGGAAGTATGGGACAAGGTAAATTCAACAAACCCGTCTACCACCACTAAATCTTGGGCTGCAATCGAGAGTTTCCCTTCTTCCATTGCATAATAATACAGGAACAGATGATCACCATCTTGATATAGATCAGAAACATGTAATCTTACTACTGTATTCTCAGGCAAAGCCACATTCTCTTCAAAGGTCAATAAGATTCCTTGTGCAAAATTAGTGATTTGATCGATCTCCGGTTTATACACAGATTCGAAAATAATTTTTGTTTTAATGCTTGTTGCATTGACTAATTTAGCGCCATCGATTAACCATTCATAGCGGGTTACGCCTTCTTCTTTAAAAACGACGACTAATGTTTTTCCACTGCTTTTTAAAGCATTCAAAATATCTAAACTAATTTCACCACTTGCTGGTGCATTGAGCCCTATTTTTGGCGTTGTAACACTTTGTAAAGCAGCGATAATCTCGTCTTCATTTACGGTTGGGACATCCGATGAACGATTAACAATAATCGTATACGTTTTGAGTGCTCCACTTTCGGCAGTGACTTTAATGGTAATGGTATTTTGTCCAACCACCAAAGCAGTTTGACTCATCTCAACTTTAGATCCACTATCTTCACCTAAAGCAACAATGTTTAGAGTACTTATTAAGTTACCCACTTCAAGCGTATAATCTAACGTGGCTTTATCAAAAGTCGCATTGAAGTCATCAAAGCCTTCGATCTTGAGTTCTTTTAAGAAGTTATTGGTTGAAGGTGGAGCAGATAATCCATTCGCATCTTTTCGCTTAACAACGACAGTATAAGTTCTGGTTGATCCATTCGCAGCTTTAACAACGATATTAAAGCTGTTTGTGTACACCGATAAATTCTTCGTACCTGACCCAGAAACGCTTGAACTCGAATCTTCCACAGTCGCCCCAATCACAAGTGAGGACACACTGTTTTCAACAACGACAGTATAACTTGTGGTGCTCTTTGAGAAACTAAGCGATCCTTGAGAAACGGTTAATGCCTTAAGATATGTATTGTCTGAAACTATTTTTATAGAGATTGATTTATTGGCTGGGTAATAATCTGTGGTGCCATTCGACCATTCAATATTGCTTAAAGATACACTTGTACTTTGACCTGTTGCAAATGCAGTTTTAGCTTTAAGAACAATTTTAGCAATGCTAAATGTTCCCGATTTTGGGTTTGCCGTATCGAGCACAACTTTTGATCCCATTGTCAGCGCGAAGTCATTTGAACCCGTTGATGAAACAATAGATAACTTGCTGGTATCATAGGTAAATGTCGCCGAAAACCCACTCATATTGGTTACATTCGTGACCCCAATCGTCACAGTAAACTGTTGCCCCGCTGTAATCTGAGATGGTGCAGTTATCGTTGCGGTTGAAGTCGCCGCATGAACTTGTGTCATTGGTGATAAGAGTAAGAATAGGGTAAAGAATAAAGACATCAATTTTTTCATAGGTCTCCTAAGACATCGTCATGAAGTATGCTTATTATACTCCATATGGTCTGTAATCGTCATTATCAAACTTAATAACACAAGAACACATAGATTATCTTTGACCTATTTCACCTTTTAACAGCGCTCTTCTTTTCCTGAATTCTAAAATTGGGGCATCTCCTGGTATGAGATTTTCACCCATGATCAATTCAGATTTTGTTGGAATCTGGGATAAGACAACCCGTCGGTCTTGATGAAAAATGTGTTTATTAGAGATGTTACTTAAACTGTTTACAAGTTGTTTTAAAACGGGTACATTTATAAACCGTTGATAGAATCTAAGATAGATTTTAGTATGATTTTCATCGATTGGGGCAAAAACAGCCACAATTCGAATCTGATTGCTGATGATGTTTTGCCAAAGATTTGGCATCTGTAATTGTAAACTAAAGAGGTTTTTATACTCTAAAATATCCTTTGCCTTTTTAGCGATGGTCTTCCCATCATCTTGGATGTTGTCGACATAAAAAGTCATAAGGTTGTCTTCCCATTCTACAACTGGTCCATTGACGATGGTTCTATTCCCTCGACCAATTGAATCTGTGTGAACAAATGGTAAGTGAACCACATCGAGTTGATTTTCAATGGCTCTGGTGTAATGGACATCCCATACTTCCCCAAATCCGCCATAAGAGAAGCCTTCTCTCAGTTCTTTAAAGAACGGTATCTCTGGGGTTTCATCCTCAAAGTCACCTGTCCAAATCCAAATATAGTTATATTGCTCAACGGCTTTATAGGCGTGGACTTTATAGCGACTCGAAATCTCGGATGCTTTTCCATTGGCTGGAATTAAAACTACTTTCCCAGAGGCATCATAAGCGAACCCATGAAAAGGACAATGGATGGTGTCATTTTCGACAGGACCGAGATGGAGGGCTGCCCCTCTGTGACAGCACTTGTCTGCGATACAACTGATGGAGCCATCCTTATTTCTCCACAGCACCAGTTTTTCATTGATTCGAGTTACCCCAATGGCTTTATTCCCTTTTAATTCCTTTGAATCTAAGATGCCATACCATAGATTTTTGATCATACACTTGTTCCTTTATTTAGTTTAAGCAATGAGTTTTCGTGGATGAAGTGGCGATGAGATAAATCGAGCCAATACTTTAAATTGAGTGAGCCAAACCAAATGGGCATCATTTTTTGTGTTGCTTAAAATTCTTGGGACAAAGAAGTCAGCGACCGTTTCTGGAAGATCGCCTAAAGTGTTAAAGATAAATTGGAAGTTCTTATCTTTGATGACTTCGGCAGTTTCACCTTTGTGGTCCTTTGTGATGAAATCGGTTAACATCATCCCTGGAGACAAACGTCCAATCAAGACAGGACTTCCTTTAAGTTCTTTCGCAAGTCCCTTTGTAAAATAGGTCAAGGCATGTTTGGTTGTGCCATAAAGAATTGTCCTGATTTGAATCATATTGTTAGATCCCAAGCCTTCCATATTCCATATTTGGCCATGGCCTTGTTTTAACATCTCTTTTGTCGCAATCTGCGATCCTAAGATCATCCCAATTAGATTGGTGTTAATGACCGCGGCCACATCTTTGGGTTCGATGTCATAGATCCATTCATGCGGACTATTTTGTCCCGCATTGTTGATCCAAACGTCAACACTTCCCCAATGCCTAAATGATTCATCCCATAAACGATGAAGTTCATTGGGCATTTGGACATTACATGGCACATAAAGAACGTGATCGACAAACGATTTAAGTTCATCTTCGTGCTTCTTTAAACCAGTCTCATATCTTCCGCTTAAAGTGACGTTACATCCTGCTTTAAGAAAATCGAGTGCCATCGCATATCCAATACCGCGCGTACTTCCAGTAATAACAATGTTTTTCATGTTTTCTCCACTTTAGTTATTCCAATCCAGCCAACATACGCCTCAATAGCACAAGATCTGTTATCGATAAATGACCATCCTTATTGAGATCCGCATTAATCTGACCAGAACTATTTAATGTGATTAAACCAGCCAGATATTGCCTCAGTTGAACCAGATCTGTGGTTGTGATGTTTCCAGAGGCGTTGAGATCTCCCAACAGCTGAGAGCTCAGCGAGAGCGTATAGTTTGATGCGTACGCTCTACCCGCAAAATCATTAACACTTAAATAATATGTCCCTGGACTTAAATCGTGCACGCTTATCATTTCAGTTCCACCACTGCCTGCTTCATCGACCTTCATCATAGGATTTCGTGATCCATCATACAATTGAAGGACTAAATCTTGAATGTCTTCCGTCTGAGCCGTAATCACAATATCTTTACTTTCATTTATCGTAAAACTGAAATAATCGACATCTAAGATGGGTCTTAAACTTTCAGTAACAGGTTCATTTAAAAAAGCAGCCGTATCGAAATCCTTGTTTTCGTCATGGTACTCCACAAAATCGATCGCAAATGGCAACCAATGGTAGGCATTGACCACCCCATACCCCGTCCCAGAATCCCAACCTGCCGCACTCTTCTCATTTTTAACATCACTAACACCACTTAATAAGATGGCGGTGACTTCACTTCGACTTAAATCAGGATACAAACTCAAAATCAAAGCCAAAACGCCACTTACAGTCGGGGCAGAAAAAGAAGTTCCACTGGCATAACCATAAACACCGCTAGCGACCCAAGGCAAAAGAATTTGTTCCCCATAAGCAGAAAGATCGATGCCTGTGCCTGCGATGTTTGAGAAATCGGATACACCATGATTCATTTTCACTGAACCAACTGCGATGACTTCAGGATAAGCGGCAGGATAGGCCACATCATAGTAAGTCTCAAGCGCATTGTTTGAATTATTGCCTGAGGCAGCCACCATTAAAACACCTTGGGCTGCCGCATATTGAACTGCACTTTGTGTATCTGGGTCGGCTGGGCCACCTAGAGAGAGATTGATGATGTCTGCGCCATGATCCACTGCCCAACGTATGGCCGCAGCGATGTCGCTGTTGTTGGCGGTAACGGATTCATCGATCGTCGTCGCATCTTTAATAACTTTTAGTGGCATGATTTTAACGTTTGGGGCAATCCCAACCAAACCTTTATCATTCATCGCAGATGCGATCAAAGAAGCCACTGCTGTTCCATGGGATCCCCCATCATAAGAGAATTCACTGAGACTTGTATCTTCTTTGATTTGCCCATCTAAGAAAGACGCACCTAAAATAATTGTCCCTACATTGAAATCGACGATTGGGCTTTGGGTATTCACGCCCGTATCTATGACCGCAACAATGACATTATTTGATCCAAGGGTATGATCCCATATGTCTTGAGTATTGATCCAAGTTAGATTCCACTGATCTTCACTTGTATAAAATGGATCCATCGGTATCAAAGCTAAAGTCGATCTTGGAACTTGATGGGTTTCCAACAGATTAATACATGTTTGAGCGTGCACTATCCTTTGGTCCATCTGAGTTAGCTCGACTTGACGCGTACTCATGGAGCGAGATTCTATCGATGATAAAATGGGTTCTTTAAAGTCACAAGTCGACACATGATCCAAATCTTCAAAAATCAAAACCACGCTTGTTTTTGATTGAAGTGGAAGTAAAAATAAGCCATCACAACATAAAAAAAAACTGATGAGAAGACTGATCCAGTAGTGGCGTCTACACTTCATTGTTTCTGCCTCATAAGTTTATTATACAGCGATTATTCTCATGGATTAGTGTTGTTTAAGCATTCTCTCTGATCCAAAAAGGTCGTTTAAAGGCATGTAGTGCTTCTTT
>JBBQOY010000052.1:0-6164 GCA_038331365.1 Erysipelotrichales bacterium
AAGATACGCTCTATGCCCACTATAACACCACTTTTATTCTTTTTGTGCACTTTTATGTCTCTTTTAAGCTGATTTATCTCGATTCATCCAATGATGTGGATGTTAACTTTACAATCAGGATTTTACTATTTCATCTAACCAGATTATTTTCAGAGTATTCACAACCACAATATTCTTGACGATAAAGACCTAAATTTTTAGAAATCTGGATACTGTAATCAATGCCCTTCGCTTTTTTGAAGTTAGAATAAAAGTAGTTAACCTTAGGATACCCACTGGCCAGTTTTCTAGCGATACCGTTAATCTTATCCGCACTTTTTTGTCTCGAGATCGTCATCACGGTTGTAACATACTCGAACCCATGGTTTGAGGCATATTTCAATGCTTGTGTGATGCGTAAGGCATAACACATCCCACAACGCTTATGTCCTTCCTCATCATTAGGTCGTTTGGATAGATAGGTTGCTTGATAGGTTGCATAATCATAAGGTTCTTCAATGATTTTGATGGATGTATCGTGCTTTTGATTAAAAATAGTGACATATTTACGAAGTTCGCTTAAACGATGATCATATTCAGTTTTCGGATAAATGTTCGAATTATTATAGTAGAGCGTAATTTCGAAGGTCTCATAGAGATATTCAAGTGGCCAACTGTTACACACTGCACAACACGATTGCATCAAAAGACTTGGCTTAGTGCTAAGTTGCTTAAGTGTTTTAATTTTCTCAATTTCCCATTGGTGGTCTGTTTGTTTTTTCATTCGATCAACATGGCATCCCCAAAGGAGAAGAACCGATACTCACATTGTACCGCTTCTTTATACGCTTTTAGAATAAATTCTCGATCTGTTAAAGCACTGACCAGCATTACTAAAGTGCTTTTTGGTAAATGAAAATTAGTAACTAACGCATCGATTGCCTTAAATGTATATCCAGGTGTAATAAAAATTTCAGTACTCGAAGTTTCTTTAACAAACGTACCATACCGTTGCATTTGGGTTTCTAAAGTGCGGACACTGGTGGTTCCAACAGCAATGATTCTTCGCCCTTCTGCTTTCGCTAAATTAAGTGCCTCTGCTGCTTTTTGATCGACTTCATAAAATTCTTCATGCATCTTATGATGCGTAAGATCTTCCGCATCGACTGGTCGAAAAGTTCCCAATCCGACATGAAGTGTGATTTTAACAATTTGGATTCCTTTGACTTCTATTTGCTTTAAAAGTTCCGGGGTAAAATGTAAGCCCGCCGTTGGGGCAGCTGATGAACCCAAATTTTTCGCATAAACAGTTTGATACCTTTGTTGGTCTTCTAAACGCTCTTTAATGTAAGGTGGTAAAGGCATGGTTCCCAATTGATCCAGTAGTTCTAAAAAAATACCTTGGGTTACGATTCTAAAACGTCTTAATCCACTTTCACCGATGTCGATACATTCAAACTTTAAGAGACCTTCTCCAAAATCAACCACTGAACCCAATTTAATGGCTTTGGCTTTTTTGACAAGACATTCAACTTCATTATTTTCAATCTTAAGTACCAAGCATTCAATATGGGCAAGTGTACCTTCTTTAATCCCGTAAAGACGGGCAGGTAAAACTTTGGATTCATTCAAGACCAAAACATCACCCATTTTAAGATGATCCAAAAGACTGGTAAAAGTTTCATGATGAATCGACCGGTTTTTTCGATTTAAAATCATCAGTCGGGATGCTGATCGATCAGATAAGGGATGTTGCGCAATGAG
Source organism: Erysipelotrichales bacterium (assembly GCA_038331365.1). Classification (GTDB taxonomy): domain Bacteria; phylum Bacillota_I; class Bacilli_A; order Erysipelotrichales; family Erysipelotrichaceae; genus UBA2212. Next base: position 1,744 of record JBBQOY010000052.1, read on the forward strand.
TCTTTCTGGTAACTCAAAATCAAAATCAGATGTTTTCATTAGAATCCTTTAGAGTTAATGCTATTTAAATGATGTTTCTTAAAATAATCATCTTTGAAATCTTGAAAGCGATCTTCATTGATGGCAGTTCTAACATCTTCCGTTAATTTAATCAAAAATCTTAAATTATGAATTGAAAGTAGTCGTTGACCTAAGCCTTCGCCACAACGAATCAAGTGTCGCAAATAAGCTCTTGAAAAGTTCTTACACGTGTAACAATCACATTCCAGATCAATAGGTCCAAAATCCTGTTCATTTTTTGCATTTTTGATGTTTAATCTTCCAGTTGAGGTCATCAAAGTCCCATGTCTGGCGATCCGTGTCGGTAAGACACAATCAAACATATCCACGCCACGCAAGACTCCTTCTAAGATTGCATCGGTTGAGCCAACGCCCATTAGATAACGCGGTTTTTCTAAAGGTAAATATTTAATCGCGTAATCGACCATTTTATATAGTGTTTCTTTGCTTTCACCGACACTGGTTCCCCCAATTGAATAACCGGGAAAATTCATCTCAACGAGGCTTTTAGCACTGAATTCACGAAGATCTTCGAATTCTCCACCTTGGACAATCCCAAAGAGTGCCTGTTTTGGATTTACATGAGCATCCAAACCACGCTTTGCCCAACGCAGTGTTCTTTCTACACTTTGTTTCATATATTCATGCGTGGTTGGATAAGGTGGACATTCATCAAAACTCATGATGATGTCTGCTCCTAAATCGTTTTGAATTTGGATTGCTTTTTCAGGTGAAAGAAACATCGTATCTCCGTTTAAGTGATTCTTAAAGGTAACCCCATCTTCAGTGATCTTACGTGAATCTGCCAAAGAAAAAACCTGATAGCCACCACTATCCGTCAAGATTGGATTCTTAACATTCATAAAGGAATGTAAGCCACCTGCTGCTTTGATGATCTGTTCCCCAGGACGAAGCCAAAGGTGATACGTATTGGCTAAAATAACCCCAGCTTGAATGGTTTCTATTTCTTCCGGTGAGATAAATTTGACTGTGGCCAAAGTACCTACCGGCATAAACATTGGTGTTAAAACATCCCCATGAGGTGTATGAAGGATCCCTGTTCGTGCCCCACTTTGCGCACAAGTATGCAAGATCTCAAACGAAAAATCAGTCATTAACTTCCTCGACTTTAGCATTTCTATACGCATTCTTACGATCAATGGAAGAGAGATATTTTTTGCGTAACCGAATCGCATCTGGTGTAACTTCAACCAATTCATCATCATTGATAAATTCAACTGCATATTCTAGTGTTAATTGTTTTGGTGTAACCAGTCTCATTGCTTCGTCATTCCCTGACGAACGAACCGCTGTTTTTTTCTTTTCTTTAATGGGATTGACTTCCATATCCATATCGCGTGAAGCGATCCCAATGATCATCCCTGTGTAGACTTCAGTTTGAGCCCCAATAAAGAATTGGCCACGTTCTTGAAGATAGAAAATCGAATACGTCATTGCTGTTCCATTCTCGGTAGAAATCATAACCCCATTGGCTCTTTGAGGCAATTCACCGACATAGTCTGTGTATCCAGCGAATTGACGTACGATGGTACCTTCACCATGGGTATCATTGATAAATTCCGAACGATAACCAATCAATGAACGCGTCGGCGCGTTCCAAGTGATGGTCACATAACCCTTTTTTTCATCCATATTGTGCATTTGAGCTTTTCTCAAATTAAGTTTTGAAATAACGACGCCAGAATATTTTTCTGGTACGGTGGTAATAACTTCTTCCATTGGTTCCATTCTTTTACCATCGATATAACGATAAATAACTTCTGGTTTAGAGACCGCTAATTCATAACCTTCTCTTCGCATATTCTCAACTAAAATGGTGAGATGCAATTCACCACGGCCTGATACTTTGAATTTATCGGTTGTATCCAAAGATTCAACTTTAAGTCCAACATTAACTTCAAGTTCTTTGGCTAATCTTTCTTTAATATTTCTGGAGGTAACATATTTACCCGATTTACCTGCAAAAGGCGATGAATTAACTAAAAAATTCATCGACAAGGTTGGTTCTTCGATTGAAATCATCGGTAAAGGATCTATATTATTGACATCACATAAGGTATCTCCAATATTAATGTCTTGGATACCCCCAACGATGATGATATCACCACTGTGGACTTCTTGGACTTGAGTCCGTTTCATACCTACATAGATAAAAAGCTGAGAAATCGTATGACGCAGTGTTGAAGCCCCACGTGCAACGATGATGCTTTGGCCAACTTTTAGTGTTCCCTTATATAATCTACCAATCCCTAAACGGCCCAAATAGTCATCATAGGCCAAAGAACTGATTTGCATTTGGGTGGGTTCTTCATCCAAGTCAGGATATGATCCAATCTGTTTAACAATGGTCTCAAACAAAGGTTCCAAATCTGTAGATTCATCATTCATATGATGTTTAACAATGCCTTGACGGGCAATTCCATAAAGAATTGGGAAATCCAGTTGTTCATCCGTCGCATCCAATGAAAGAAATAGATCATAGACCAAATCAACCACTTCTTCTGCACGTTGATCATTTTTATCTATTTTATTGATTAAAAGGATTGGTTTTAAACCGAGTTCAAGTGCCTTGTGTAAAACAAAACGCGTCTGAGGCATTGGTCCTTCAGAAGCATCGACCAAAAGGACGACTGTATCTACTGTTCGGATAATTCGTTCAACTTCAGAGGAAAAATCAGCATGTCCCGGGGTGTCTACAATATTTATTTTAACGCCATGAGAGTGAATGCTACAGTTTTTAGAATAGATGGTAATTCCGCGTTCTCTTTCCAAAGCATTGGAGTCCATGACTTGTGCCACTAAGACTTCATTGGAACGAAAGACTCCTGACTGTTGAAGTAAAGCATCTACCAGTGTGCTTTTCCCAGCATCAACGTGGGCGATGACAGCGATATTAATAATTTTTTGATCTCTCATAAGGTCCTGCTTTCAAAATACACTTTATTATACCATTAAATTGCTTTTTATGGCGAATGAATGGTTAAGCACCTTTCACTTTATTTTCATATAAGTTTTGATTCAATCATTTATAATATAGGTGAAGCAGCGAAGCTTCAACAATAGCTTATATTCTTCATTCCCTCCACCATTTTAGAATTAGGAATCTATTCTATTAAAAGCGATGAAAATCGCTTTTAATTATCCTATAATGAATCCATGACGATAACTCAACTTTTAGAACAATGGTTCATTGAAAATCAACGACCTTTACCCTTTAGAGCCAATAAGGATTCTTATCGTGTTTGGATTTCTGAAATTATGGCTCAACAGACGCAAATCGACACCATGATTCCGTATTACGAGCGTTGGATGATGAAATGGCCAACGATTAAAGATCTCGCTGAGGCCAGTGAAAATGAACTCCTCAAAGCCTGGGAAGGTTTAGGTTATTATACGCGGGTTAGAAACATCCAAAAGACCGCCCTTTTGTTAAAACAAAGATCGTATCAATTTCCAGACACACGAGAAGAAATATTAAACTACCCTGGTATTGGACCTTATACTGCGGCCGCCATCGCTTCTATCTGCTTTGAATCAAAAAGTGTTGCCATCGATGGGAATGTAAATCGAGTTGTATCGCGTTTGTTTGAATTTGAGGATGAATTAGGTTCACCTCAACTCTTAAAAAAAGTTACTGTGAAAATGGAAGTTTGGATGAGTCAAGCAAAACCTTCAATTTTCACCCAAGCGATGATGGAACTCGGTGCTTTGATTTGTACACCAAAACAACCGAGTTGTGAAAAGTGTCCGCTCAATAAAAGTTGTCTTGCTTATCGCAATAAAACCATTTTAGATTACCCAAGAAAAAAGGCTTCAAAATTGAAACCTGTACTTCATAAAATAATTCTTCTACGTTTATCTTATGACAACAAATTGGCACTAACCCAAACAAATCAAGATAACTTAATGCGAGGTTATTGGCGTTTTCCTGAAGTAAATGAACGTCCAGAAAATGCGTTTTATCTTGGCCATTATCATCATGTCTTCACCCATTTGATTTGGGAAATCGACTTTTATATGATAAAAACGAGTATAACATCTGACGTATTATGGTTTGATCAAAAGGAGATAGAGGCTTTGCCGATGATTCGTGCTCATCGCGTTTTTTATGAACAATCTAAATCCAAAATTTTTTCTTTTGAATTTTAATTTGACTGATTTTATCAAACATGGTTAGTGCTGTTTTATGACCCTTAGCAATCATTGTTGATCCTTTTCCCATCGTAAATATTCCAATGTTTTTAGTTTTGACATTTATATTAAGATTCGATGTCGCAATCATCCGATGATCAGATTCGTGCATTCCTAACTCAAATATGCGTGAAGCGATATCTCGCATT
>JBBQOY010000053.1:0-6090 GCA_038331365.1 Erysipelotrichales bacterium
GAAGCAAATTGTACTATATGCGCGGTCGTTCTGGCAAAGCATCTCGTCTTAAAGAAATTCGTTAGTCATTCGTTCATAAAAGTCGGAAAATTCCGACTTTTATTCTATAATGGGAAGTGGAAACATTTATGCGTACCTTAACTAACTTTAAAAATAGATTCAAAGCATTTAAATCAAAACATGCTTTGGCGTATGATTTTATCACCAGTATCTTAATCAGTTACATTTTAGTCATGTTAATGACCAATTATATTGTCTATCCCATCCATGTGGATGGAAGTAGTATGAATCCTACCTTATTCAACCTCGATTATGGGTTTTCAAATCTATTGAGTTATCGTTCTGAAGGAATAGCGCGTTTTGATGTGGTTGTGGTCTATTACGAACCCATCGATGAATACCTGATTAAACGGGTCATCGGTTTACCGGGAGATACCGTTGAAGTGAAAGATGATCAACTCTACATTAATGGATCTGTCGTTTTAGAGCCATTTTTAGAGACGGAGTATAAACGTCAATGGGTTGCCACAGGTGAACCATATACCGCAAATTTTGGCCCCATTCTGGTTAAATCCAATCAAGTTTTTGTGTTGGGTGATAATCGTAGAACGGGGGGATCAACGGATTCTAGAATTTTTGGTCCTTTGCCCATCAGTAACATCCGAAGTAAAGATGTCTATATCTTTTGGCCTCTGAGCCATTTTAGATGGATTGCGGGGAACAAATGAGTATCCATTGGTTTCCTGGTCATATGACCAAAGCCAAACGAGAAATCGAAGCTCGTTTAAGTATGGTCGATTGTATCATCGAATTACGAGACAGTCGTTTGCCACTTTCATCGCGTAATCCTTTGATTGATCAATTGGGTAAAGACAAACCAAGATTGATTGTTTTAACCAAAAAAGACATGTCTGATCCAATGAAAACAAATGAATGGGTTAAAACCCTTCAAGTCGACAATACGCTGGTTATTGCTTTAAACCTATTGAAAGATGACACTCGTAAATTAATCGTTGAAGGTGTTTTAAAGGTTATGGCGCCAAAATTTGACCGTTGGAAAGCCAGAGGGATCCAACCTAGAGCTGTTAAGGCCATGGTGCTTGGGATTCCAAATGTGGGGAAATCGACCTTAATTAATCAATTGGCTAAAAGAAAACTGATGACTGTTGCGAATAAACCTGGAGTTACCATGGCGTTAAAATGGGCTAATGTTCATCCTCAACTTGATATATTGGATACGCCAGGTCTTTTATGGGGTCGATTTGAAGATCATGACGTTGCTGTTAAATTGGCTCTGAGTGGTTCAATTGCAGAAAAAGTCTTACCGACCGAGGAATTAAGCGAAGCAGCTTTTAAGTTCGTCATCGAAAACTATCCCAAAGCACTTCAACAACGCTATGGCTATGAAGGCAACGATTATAATGAACTTTTAAGCACGATTGCGAAGAATCGTGGCTATGTTCAAAATGATACACTAAAATTGAATGAAGCGATGGTGACATTTTTACGCGAATTAAGGCAGGGTGAACTTGGACCCATGAGTTTTGAATAATGGCATGGCTTGAAACGCAATATCCTCAATTTAAAAGAATTCTAGGAATCGATGAGGCAGGTCGAGGTCCTTTGGCAGGACCTTGTATTGTGGCTGGCGTAATTTTACCCCAAGGGTATAATCATCCATTGATCAATGACTCCAAAAAACTGAGTGAAAAACAAAGAGAATACTGTTTTAAAGATATCGTTCTAAATGCTTTATGGGTTGGTGTCATTGAAGTGATGCCAGAAACAATCGATCGAAGAAACATTTATCAAGCCACTAAAGATGCGAATATTCATTTGATTCAGTTGGCACATGCGGATCTATGCTTAACGGATGCAATTCCAATTGCCCATCAAACAATTCCAGTCTTTAATTTTATTAGGGGGGATTCCCGTAGTATTACTATCGCTGCAGCAAGTATCATTGCCAAAGTCAGTCGGGATGCGATTATGCGCTATTATGATGCATTATATCCAAACTATGGTTTTAAAAAACACAAGGGTTATCCTACCAAAGCCCATATTGAAGCCCTTAGATCTTTTGGCATCTCTCCAATTCACCGTTTGAGTTACAGACCGGTTGCTGAATTAGTAAATCTAAATCTATTTGACGGAAAAGATAAATAGAATGCATATAAGTCAAGGTGAACAAAACACAACTGGTTTCATATAGTTTGAAGTATGACGGCGAGTATCATAAGATTAATCGCGCTTTAATCAACAATGAGCCCTATACGCCTATTTTAGACCTGCCATGCGTTCTTACAGTATTAGATGAAGCTTATCCTGATTGTTTAAGAAACCTTACAGAACCACCGTATGTGCTTTACTATAAGGGAGATCTTGAGTTACTCAATTATGATTCTGTCGCTGTTGTTGGGAGTCGAATGCCTCAAACTTATGCCACAATGATGACTGAAACCATCATAGGGGAACTCGCTAAGCGATTTGTAATTGTGAGTGGTTTGGCGAAAGGAATCGATGCATTAGCCCATCGGCAAGGATTAAAAGAAATTTCAACAATTGCCATTCTTGGTTGTGGGATTGATTTTATTTATCCGATTGAAAATGGGACACTTTATGATGAGATTGAAAAGAAAGGTTTAATATTATCAGAATATCCGGGCAAGGTTTTACCTTTAAAACATCGATTTCCATGGCGTAACCGAATCGTAGCAGCCTTGGGTAAAGTATTGATTGTGATGCAGGCAGATTTAAAAAGTGGATCGATGATTACTGTCAGAGCAGCCTTAGATTTAGGTAAAGATATTTATACGATTCCGTATCCTATTACGGCGTTGGAAGGCCGAGGTTGCAACCTATTGATTCAACAAGGCGCAGGTATAATTTTAGATCAAGAAGATCTTATGAGTATTTAAATCAATTGACAAGCTGCTGTTTTTGTTTCATTGTATTTAAGAAAAGGAGTTATTATGAAAAACCTGGTCATTGTAGAATCCCCATCAAAATCGAAAACGATTATGAAATATTTAGGACCCGACTTTGATGTTGTATCATCAAAAGGTCATATCCGCGATCTAGCCACCACTGGTAAAGGGGGGTTAGGTGTTGATATCGCATCTGGGTTTAAACCAACTTATGTCGTCAGTGAAGATAAAGCAGAAGTGGTAAAATCTCTCAAATCAAAAATTAAGTCAGCTACAACTGTTTATCTTGCGACTGACCCTGATCGTGAAGGCGAAGCGATATCTTGGCACTTGGCCGATGAACTTGGCTTGGACCTCGCCAAAACACAACGTGTTGTTTTTAATGAGATCACCAAACCTGCTGTTTTGGAGGCCTTTAATCATCCGCGTCATGTTGATATGGATATGGTTAAGTCACAAGAAACTAGACGAATATTGGATCGGATCCTCGGATTTAAATTGTCTAAATTACTCCAATCAAAAATTAAAAGTCGTTCTGCTGGGCGAGTTCAATCAGTTGCACTGAAATTAATAGTTGAACGAGAAAATGAGATTAAGAAATTCGTGCCTGTTGAAAAATGGGCGATCACAGCTAAATTCATAAAAGATAACATTGAATTTGAAGCAGAACTTTCGAAGTATCTTGGCAAGTCATTTAAAGTCAATACCAAAGCCAGTACTGATGATGTTTTAGCTAAGCTGACACCAGAATTTAAAGTTACTTCAATAGAAGAAAAAGATGGAAAAAGTGAACATCGATATCCTTATATTACGTCGACACTTCAACAAGATGCAGCCAATAAATTATTTTATTCCGCTAAGAAAACAATGAACATCGCGCAAAAACTTTATGATGGGAGTGCTCAGAAGAACAATCAAGAAGGTTTGATTACTTATATGAGAACAGACTCAACACGTTTAAGCGATACTTTTGTCCAAGAAGCCAGAGCTCATATTGAAAGTAATTATGGGAAAAAATATCTTGGGTTTTATAAAGTTAAAAACGAAGAGAATTCTCAAGATGCCCATGAAGCCATCCGTCCGACACATATTCATTTGACTCCTGAATCTTTGAAGGATTCATTAACTGAAGATGCTTATAAACTATATTCTTTAATCTATGCCAGGGCATTGGCTTCATTAATGAGCACTCCTAAAATCAAGAATATGACAGTTTTACTTAGCCAAAGTGGCTATGACTTTAGTGCCAAAGGGTCGAAAATTGAATTTGATGGTTTCTATAAGGTTTTAGGTAAGTATGAACAAAGACAAGACAAACTTTTGCCGAAACTAACTTTAGATGAAATGCTGAATAGTCTCTCAATTCTAGGAAAACAATCTTTTACGAATCCACCTTCACGTTTTACCGAAGCTAAATTAATTGAGGTAATGGAAGAAAATGGGATTGGTCGGCCATCGACCTATGCGACCATTGTCGATACGATTGTTGAACGTGCTTATGTTACCTTAGAAAAAACCGAAACTTCGAAAGTGAAGTACTTTTATCCAACGGAACAAGGATTATTGACTGATACTAAACTTGAAGCTCATTTTGCAGATCTGATTAATGTTGAGTATACAGCCCAATTGGAAAAGCAATTGGATCAAATCGCAGAAGGTAAACTTGATCAAATAACAGCCCTTCAAGCGTTCTATGATACCTTCGATGCTTTAATGAAATTAGCAAAAGAAAATATGGAGAAGATTCAACCCATTAAGACGGGTAAAATATGCCCTCAATGTGGTCATGAATTGGTCACCCGCAAAGGCCGTTTCGGAGATTTTACTGCCTGTAGCGATTATCCAACCTGTAAATACATCGAAAAGTCTGAAAGTGACAAAAAAGAACCAGAATTAACGGGAGACAATTGCCCAACCTGTGGAAAACCATTGGTAAAAAGGATCGGTCGCTTTGGACCATTTGTCTCATGTAGTGACTATCCTACATGTAAATACATACTTCGTGAAAGTAAAGCAAAAAGTGTACCAGTTCCTACCGGGGAAAAATGCCCAGTTTGTGGTGGAGATCTTGTAACCCGAAAAGGTCGCTTTGGTCCATTTGTGTCTTGTGGGAATTATCCTAAATGCAAATACATCAAACCTAAAGAGAAAAAAGAAAATGCCACAAAAACCACAGAAGAAAGCGGAAATTAATGTCATTGGAGCAGGTTTAGCAGGCTGTGAGGCAGCTTGGCAGATCGCACAAAGAGGTATTAACGTAAATCTTTATGAAATGAAGTCAATAAAAAAATCAGAAGCACATCATTCTGATTATTTTGCTGAATTGGTATGTTCTAATTCATTAAGAAGCAATCAATTAAGCAATGCTGTGGGTGTTTTGAAACAAGAATTGAGAATTCTGGATTCACTTGTTATATCTGCAGCCGACGCTACAAATGTCCCTGCAGGTGGCGCTTTAGCAGTCGATCGCGAACTATTTTCTAAGTTTATCACAGATAAAATTAAGTCCCATCCTTTGATTGAAATTCATCCTGAAGTTGTTGAGTCTGCGAAAAATGGGATTACTGTTTTTGCAACTGGTCCTCTAACGGATATGAAGTTAGCATCCTACTTTCAGTCAATTTTTCAAGAGGACTCTTTATACTTTTATGATGCAGCTGCACCAATCATTGTCAAAGACAGTATTGATTTTTCAATTGCTTATTATAAATCTCGTTATGATAAAGGCGATGGGAAAGATTATATTAATTGCCCAATGACCGCAGATGAATTTGATCGTTTCTATAAAGCTTTAATTACAGCAGAAGTTGTTAATCCTAAATCTTTCGAAAAGGAAATTTATTTCGAAGGATGTATGCCTTTTGAAGTGATGGCTAAACGAGGGAAACAAACGTTGCAATATGGACCGATGAAACCTGTCGGACTTGAAATATCAAAAGAACACAAAAGATCTGCTGCTGTAGTACAATTAAGAAGAGACAATGCAGCGGATAGTCTTTATAACATCGTTGGATTTCAAACACATTTGACTTGGCCAGAACAAAAAAGAATCATTCATATGATTCCCGGATTACAGGATGCCGAAATCGTTCGTTATGGGGTTATGCATCGAAACACCTATCTTAAGTCACCTAAATTAATCAATGCGACTTATCAATGTAGG
>JBBQOY010000054.1:0-6006 GCA_038331365.1 Erysipelotrichales bacterium
ATAGAGCACTCGATCTCCAGGTGTCGCATGAGGATCAGCTGTATGATCACCAAAGGCAACGATTGGGCTGAAACTAAAACCTTCACCTTTAGAAACTTCATTAAACATGGTGATGATCTTCGCTGCGACGTCTTTCTCACGAACACCAATTTTTAATAATGAAGGGACTTTCGTCATCACCAAATCATTGAGTTGACTGGCAATACGCATAAACTCAATTTCATGTGTTTGCTTGATGGATCGAATGTGATCACATGTGGTATCGATTTGATAATCACATAAGGGAATTAATTTCATCAGCTTTAATAGAAATCCACTGGCTAAATGCGCGTCTATTTTTAATGATTCTGAATGAATCAATTGTGACAACATTAAGATTGGATTCTCATGATCACTGTATTGAATGATTCTAATTTCATTGTTTGTGTAAGGGAAAAGACGATTGATGATTAAGATGGCTTCACGATCCTGTAGTAGTAAGCCTAAAAAACGCTCTCCAACTTCAAAATGAGTACCAATCAAATACTCAATCATTGATGGATCTGAGACTAAAACGGGATGGCGTAATTGCGTCAAAGCATGGTTGATATTCATTCGATTACCTCAATCCTTAAAGTGTATCATAAAACCACAAGACTTGTATTTATGGGTCATCTTGGGTATGATAAGGTGGCACAAACAAGGAGAAAAACATGCAAAACCCAATCGTAACGATAACGATGTCGAGTGGTCAAAAAATAACACTTGAACTGTATCCTGAAGTTGCCCCTAATACGGTCGCAAACTTCATTGATTTGATTCAAAAAGGTTTTTATAACGGATTAATTTTTCATAGAGTTATTCCAGGCTTTATGATTCAAGGAGGAGATCCAGAAGGAAAAGGAACGGGTGGACCAGGCTATCGCATCAAAGGCGAATTCTCAAACAACAAAGTTCCCAATGATTTAAAACATGCCAGAGGTGTCATCTCAATGGCACGAAGTGGACATCCGGATTCTGCCGGTTCTCAATTCTTTATCATGCATAAAGATTCAACCCATTTGGATGGTCAATATGCTGCATTTGGTAAAGTGCTCACCGGACTGGATGAAGTTGATCGCATCGCTGATGTATCTACAGGGGCTCAAGATAAACCCAAAGTGAATGAAGTGATGGTTTCTGTTACAGTTGAAACATTTGGCGAAACCTATACTGTCAAAACCTTATAATCAAAAAAAGGAGCGATGCGCTCCTTTTACTTTATTCGATTTCGAGTTTGTGTTCCAAAAGCCACCAGGACGCATAACCTAAACCAGCAATCACTGAGGCAATCAAGATCAACTGAGCTGTGTAACTCATGAAGTTGATTGAATAATCCAGTCGTAATTGATTGATTATAATGGAGTTTTGTAGATTACCATAAACGATTGGAGCGCCAAATGTTCTTATAAGAAGGGTTGAGATGAGGGCACTGATTAGACTTCCTAAAATCATATAGGCAGCAACACCGATCGGTAATTTACCTTTCTTAATGAAAGAAGTATTCACAAAAGTCATGATGAAGACCAATAAGACTAAATCCTGGATTCCGCTCACGAAGACCAGAGGTAATTGAATCAGGAAAATTTTGATGATGGACCATTTGAGTAGCGCATCCATGATCACTTTAAGCATTCCGAAGAATTCAAATGCATTGTCGACTCTGAAGAAACTATACAATAAGACGAAGAACAAGGCTGAAACAAAGAAAACCAGTAGGGTCATTGCAGACCAAATCATACCAGTTATGATTTTAGCAATGATGGTAATATGCGTTTTGACCGGTAAGGTTAAGGTTAGATAACCCTCATTGGAGAACATCCTACGATTATAAAGATTGATGATGGTTAACACAGTAATGACGAGGGTCGCTAAACTTAGACCCATGATGGTCATAACAGCAATGCTGTTGACAATGTTATTGCCGGTTTGTAAAACAAACGGACCGAGAATCGCAGCTACCAATAAGGCAACATAGATTCCAAAAAAGTCCCGATAAGTCGCCATAATGTCATGCTTTATGGATTTTATTAACATCTGAAAACCTCCTTGAAATATGCTTCAATGGACATGCCTTTATCCGCTCTAATCTTATCTACATTATCATGAAGAACAATTTGGCCTTCTTTTAAGAAGATAACAGAGTCAAAAATCTGTTCAATATCTGCAATAAGATGAGTAGAAATAATGACAGTCGAATCGGGGGAATAGTTTTCAAGGATGGTGTTAAGAATAAGTTCACGAGCGGCCGGATCGACACCTCCGATGGGTTCATCCAGAATGTAGAATTTGGCATTGCGGCTCATCACCAAGGCCAGTTGAAATTTCTCTTTCATCCCTTTGGACATCGTCTTCATTGGTTGCTTGGGATCAAGCTTTAATTTATTGAGTAAGTCGCGCATTTTCGCTTCATCGAAATCCACATAGAGGTCTTTAAAGATGGTGATTGCGCCTTCAGCATTGGTCCAATTGGGGAGATAATTGCGATCAGGTAAATAGGATACAATGGCTTTTGTTTTATCGGAGATCTTAAACCCATCAATGCATACCTCGCCTTTGTAGTCTCTCAATAAGCCATTGAGAATCTTAATCAATGTGGTCTTGCCAGAACCGTTGGGACCCACTAAGCCAATAATGCCTGGGGTCAACGATAAATTCACATCCACTAATGCAGGGCTTTTCCCATAAAGCTTAGTTAGATTTTTAATCTCAATCATGTGTTATCTCCTTTCATTCGGTTCTTGACCGTCGTAAGCACTGTTTCACTGTCGATCTGTAAACTGTATACAGCTTTGATAAAGATCGTCGTAGCTTCTTCAAAAAGCGATTGATGGAGTGCTTGAATCAACGCTGTATCCTTTGTCACAAAGCGTCCAGAGGTGCGTTCACTGTGCAGTAGGCCTTCGCGTTCTAGTTCACTTAAAGCCCGCTGAACAGTGTTGGGATTGACTTTATAGGTCATCGCCATTTCTCTGACAGGTTCAAGCAACTGACCAGGCATCAAGACAGCAGTCGCGATTTGCTTCTTAATGAGATCCATAATTTGGGTGTAGATCGGTTGAGTATTTTGGAATAGTTCCATGGGTCCTCCTCGTTATTGTATTAAGCACCTAATACAATAATACAATTATATTCAATAATGTCAATCATTCTTTTAAGAATGTGGCAGATTCATTCACTGTCCCAGTACAAAACCGGCATCTGCCGGTTTTGATCATTCATTGATTTCGCTGTCATCCACTTCCAAGAGTTGGGATTTACCCACATCCAAGATTGAAACATCTTTTAGTTTTCGATTGATCTGACGAGTTCTAACCCCAACCAATTTATCCAATTCTTCACCTGTCTTACTGAGTTTATCTTGGGCATTTTGTAAAACATTGCCGAATTCTTGGAATTCACTTTTAACAGCAGAGAGAATACTCCATACTTCTCCACTTCTTTTTTGAATGGCCAAAGTTTTAAAGCCCATTTGAAGACTGTTCAACAAAGCGGCCATGGTTGTCGGCCCAGCGATATTGATTTGATAATCTCTTTGTAAGGCCTCAACCATTCCGCCTCGGACAACCTCGGCATACAAGCCTTCTGTCGGCAAGAATAAGATCGCAAATTCTGTGGTATAGGGAATCTTGATGTATTTATCATGAATGTCTTTGGCGAATTTTTTGATGCTTGTTTCCAAGGCTTTTAAGTGAAGTTCAACCAAGCGTTTATCCCCAGCCTCATAGGCATCCATTAACTTAACGAAATCTTCGGTTGGAAACTTAGAGTCGATGGGAAGTAAAACGTGACCACGTTCATCCCCGGGTAGTTTAACAGCGAACTCTACACGATCTCTTGAACCTGGATAAGTCGCTGTATCTCTAACATATTGTTCAGGTGAAAGGATTTGTTCAAGAATGGCACCCAATTGAATTTCCCCTAAAATACCCTTTGTTTTGACGTTAGAGAGGACTTTCTTAAGATCGCCAACTTCTATCCCAATGTTTTTCATTTCACCCAAACTCTTATAGACAGATTCTAATTGCTCAGTGACTTGTTTGAAAGACTGTGAGATTCTTTCTTCTAAGGTTTTTTGAAGTTTCTCATCGACGGTCATTCTCATCTCATCCAGTTTCTTACTGTTTTCTTCTTGTAAGAGTTGAAGACGTTTTTCAATCGTTTCACGAATTTGATTAAGTTTCTGTTCATTTTGAACCGCATGAATGTTTAATAGGGATTGGATTTGACGCAATGATTCAGAGACAGTATTGTTTAATGCCAATTGATTAGAGTGAAGCAGGTTGGTGAGTTCAGCCAAACGCTTATCAATGATGGCGTTGGTACTTTGATTTGAGCTCACAAAGACTTCATTAAAAGTTTTAATGGTTCGTTGATTCTCATCTGCCATTTCATTTCTAAATGCTTTGAGTTCGCCACTTACCCGATCTTTTGGCTTACGCATTAAAACAAAGATAACCAGGAGTAAGAGTATGCCTAATAAAGCAATCGTTGTGATTTGAAAAGAATCCATAAGTACCTCTTGTTGCCATTAGTTTATCACTCTATTCACAAGAAATGATTCAAGTGTCCAAAAAATTGGAAGATGATGTATGATTGTAAGTAATGAAGAAGAAAAAGAGGGAATATGAAAACTAAAAATATTTTACTGATTTCGCTGTTGGCTCTGGTCGCATATGTTGCGGTACTTAAATTAATTGGGCTTAACTCAATTGACTTTTCAGATCTCTTTAATAGCCTCAAACCGATTATTCCGCATTTCACGGCTTTAATGGGTGCTTTTATTGCGACTTTAATTGCATATCTGAAAGTAAATAAAGGTGGGATTCTGGCTGCTGAACTTTTCTGTATCTTATCCGCCATCAGCTATTTACCCATGAGTCTGGGCATGTTGATTCCAGCAGCATTGATCGTTTTTGCTTATACCAAAATTGAACAGTAATGGTTCAGTTTTTTCAGTATAAAAGTCGAACCTATCTTTTATTCGCACTTCCATTCTCATTTTTATACAGTCAACTGATCAATTGGCTCTATTTACCTTTGGTAAAAAACGGTCAATTGGCGGATGCTGGGATGGTGGTTGTTTTTAGTATGTACATCGGAGCAATGGGACTTTTTGTTAATATTCTAACGTGGATCTTAGATTCCCGACCGCTGTTGATTCTAGCGCTCGTTTTCTATTTTCTTTCTCTTATTCTATTTTTACCTTATGGTTTATATATGCTTATTCCGATTGTGTTATTAATGATCGCCTATATTAGAAAACCCAAAGATGAAGACGATGGACATTCTCCAGTATCTGAGTTTCCAGACCGATATATATAATCAAAGGATTTTGACGCTCTGTGAAGCACCTCAAACGACGCCTTTAAACATCAAAAGTGTTCAAGGAACGATTTTGAAAGACCTGTGGTATGATGCATATACGATTATATAAGACGATTTAGACCTTTTATAAAAGGAGACAAGCGTGGAAGGGAAAACAGCACTAAAATATGCCCTAATCAGTGGGAGTATTCTCTACACCTATTTGATTATTCATCAATTTCTCGATCAAGGAAAGACCCCACTCATTCATATGTTTTTTTCGTTGATTGTTTTTTTAGTGATCATAGCACCAGGCTTACTTCTCAATTTACTTGCTTATCGTTTTAACAGCCGAATCCTTACTGTGTTGGCAGCAGTCAGTTATTTTGATAGTGCTTTTAAATTTATTCTCAGTATGTTGCTTCTATTGATCCCATCTGGTTTATGTTTTTATGCTTTTTTTCATATTGAAACGATATCTCGTAAAAGACGATCTCGCTAATGCAATAATTTAGTTCATTGTGTCAAATGAATTATCGGATTATACTTGTCTCTTTGTGAAAAAAGTTGTTAAATAAGAGTTGAACTTAAGAAAGAAATGAAGTGAGGAGATTTATGAAAGACATGGTTGGTTGTAAGAATTGTCAATCGATTTGGGCGATAAAAAAAGGTGATCGACCG
>JBBQOY010000055.1:0-5988 GCA_038331365.1 Erysipelotrichales bacterium
TCGGCAATTCAGTGGCATCCATATACAAGAATTCTGTCCGATACAAACCCACACCTTCGCCACCATTTGCCAAGACAGCATCGACATCATTTGGGGTTCCAATGTTACCAACCAGTTCTACTCTATGTTTGTCTTCCGTGATGCTCTCAGCATCTTTCAAGACCGTTAGACTGGCTTTTAGTTCAGCAAAATTCTTAGCTTTAAGCTTATAATGTTCAAGATCTGATTTGTTTGGATTGACCAAAACAAAGCCATCTAATGCATCCAAAATCAAGATATCCCCATGTTTGACACGATTGAGTAAATCTCCAATCCCAACAATGGCAGGAATTTCTAAACTTCTGGCCATAATGGCACTATGTGATGTACGACCACCAATCTGCGTCGCAAAGCCTTTGGTGAACTTCTTATTGAGTTGAGCGGTGTCAGAAGGTGTCAAATCGTTGGCAACGATAATGACTTCTTCATCGATTAAGGATAGATCAGGGATAACCAAACCTAAGATATGGCACTGGAGTCTATAACTAACATCTTTGATGTCAGCTGCACGTTCTCTAAAGTAAGGATCCTCCATCGTTTCAAACATATGGATGAACATCCCACTGACTTCTTGACAAGCAAATTCAGCATTGACGCTTTCGTTTTTAATCATTTCTTCCATTTGACCTGTAAATTCAGGGTCTTGAGTAACCATGATGTGGGCATCAAAAATGGCCAATTCTTCGTCTGTTAGTTTTCCAACAGCTTTAGCTTTGATGTTTTCGATGTCTTTTTGAGTTTTGATTAAGGCTTGTTTGAAGTGAGCGATTTCCTTTTCAGCATCGACATTTCGACGTACAACATTAATTGTTGGCTGTTCAAGTTTATAAGCTTTAGCTACAACTACTCCGCTAGAAGCGGCAATCCCTTTTAACATCTTGGCTCCTTTAAATTGTTCAATTTTGACGTTAATATCATACCATCTTTTGATGATGCAGACAATCCAAAAATCGACTGACAGCGACATATCTCAAACGATAATAAGTACTCTTTGCATAATAATCCATCCACCAATTTTTCGTTATGGGCATCAAAAAATCATTATTGAGGAGACGTTGCTCTTCATAAGATAAATATTTAAGTGTTTCATGAATCAAAAAAAGATAAGTCTTGTCACAGTGTTGGAGCTCTTGCTTGAGACAAACTTCATGGTTGTATCTTTGTCGAGTCAAAAGCGAACGATAAAGCGAGGCATGAAAACTGATCAAAATTTTTTGATTGTTATGTAAAGCCGTCATCATATTCTCTTTTTCGATAAGAAATGAATTATTCCTAAAAAAAGCTGCATTAAGCAGCTTGAGATTCATTTTTATTTTTGATGACTTTTAAACGAGTAAATTCTTCTCTTTCTTTTTCTTCAAGTGATTCGGAAATATATTTGATGTCACTGCCGAGGGCAGGAAGAACGATATTTTTAAGTGCATTCGCTCTTTTTTGGGTCTTTTGAATGGCTCTTGCCAAGCGATAGACCGCATTGCTAACTTCTGAGAGTAGAATCGTCATTTGTTTAGCTTTATGGAAAAGCAAGGTTGCTTCATCAAGTTTTGAATTCGATTCCTGAAATCCATACTCAAATTTGATGGGTGTAATGTCCATTGATACATTGGGTATCTCGACACCCATTACTGAGCGGTAGACCACATGGACCCCATTTTCAACTGTAACAGCTTGAGCAATTTCACTGACGACACCTAATGTAATATTGGCTTGTTGTAGGGCCAGATAAGCCTCTTCATAGGTATCTGTAATCTCAGTTCTTAAAATTTTCACTTTATCCATTAAAAGCATCAACTCGCGAATCAATACATTTCTTTTACGGTCCATTAAATCATAGCCAAGTTTGGCTAAAGTTAAGGATTTCTTGGTGGCAATCAGGTTTCCCTTTGTGGGTGATACTCGAGTGATGGCCATATTAGTTCTTTCTTAAAACCTCATCCAATTCGCCACCTTGCATGGCCATAAAGTGAGTGATCGCATGATCTGCATTGTAATAGGCATCCAAGAATTCTTTAGAAACACGATCCAATTCTGATTTAGGTAGTAGTCCTAAAAGATACCACCCCAAGTCTAAGGTTTCACCAATCGTACGATTGGTCGTGAAGCCTTGACCGATGTAATATTTTTCGAAAAGGCGGCCAAAAGCCATATACTTACGATCGATGAGTGATAATTCTTCTTCACCGATTACGGAAGCGAGCGCTCTGGCATCTTGAACTTTCGCATAACAGGCAAATAATTGCGTACTGAGCGACGCATGGTCATTGCGGGTATACCCTTCACCGATGCCGTCTTTCATTAAACGACTCAACGAAGGTAAAACTCCGATAGGAGGATAGATGTTGGTTTGATGCAAGTTACGATCGAGCACGATCTGACCTTCAGTAATATAACCTGTTAAATCTGAAACAGGATGGGTAATGTCATCATTCGGTATGGTTAAGATTGGAATTTGCGTTACCGATCCTTTTTTACCTTTAACGATGCCAGCTCTTTCATACAAAGAAGCCAAGTCAGAATAAAGATAACCAGGATATCCTTTACGGCCTGGGATTTCTTCTTTCGATGATGAAAATTCACGAAGTGCTTCGCAATAGGAGGTAATATCGGTCATGATGACCAAGACCTGCATATCACAGGTATACGCCAAATATTCTGCGACTGTTAGTGCACAACGTGGTGTCAAGATACGTTCAATGATTGGGTCATTGGATAAGTTAAGAAACATGACGACTTTTTCCATAACACCCGTCTCTTCAAATGAACGCTTAAAGAAATCAGCAACATCATTTTTAACGCCCATGGCCGCAAAGACGATGGCGAATTCTTGGCCTTCTTCAGCAGCGATGTTGGCCTGCTTAACGATTTGAACGGCCAGTTTGTTATGCGGCATTCCTGAACCTGAAAAGATTGGTAATTTCTGCCCACGAATTAAGGTGTTTAACCCATCGATTGCAGAAATGCCTGTATTAATATAGTTTCTAGGATATTTGCGCATGACTGGATTCAAAGAACTGCCATTGATATCAGCTTTTTCTTGGGCATATACTTCTCCCAATCCATCAATTGGTGTCCCTGAACCGTTAAAAATTCGTCCCAGAATTTCCTTCGAGAGTCGGATTTCCATCGGGTGACCTAAAAGACGCGTCTTATTGTTGGTCTTAGATAAGCCAATCGTTCCTTCAAATACCTGGATTACGACTTGTTCACCACGAATTTCAACAACTTTTCCAAATCGACTGCTGCCATCTTCAAGTTCGATCTCAACAACGTCTTCAAAACCTACGTTAGTGACTTGATCAAGGATGATCAATGGTCCTTTAATTTCTTTTAAACCTACATAGTGTTGGCTCATGATTCCTCCTTACTTCACACTGGCTAAGGCCAGATCTATCTTTTCGTAATAGGTATCGAGCTTTTCAATCTCACTGTTTTTGATGTCGTATTTGATCCGAACGAGTTCATCAAAAATACCTGTATCGACGATGGCTCGAATCGTTCTCTTGGTTGCCAAGACAGCGATACTCTTCATTTTTAAGTAAGAGATTAATTGTAACATCTTAAATTGTTTTTCAAACGGAACATAGGTATCTTCAGGATGAAAGGCATTTTGTTGTAAGAAACCAACTCGAATAACACGGGCAATTTCTAACACTAGTTTTTGCTCATCTGGTAAAACATCAGCCCCAATTAATTTAACAATTTCCATCAATTGTGTTTCTTCATGTAAGATACTTAGCATTTCTGCCCTTAATCCAACGAATTTACGATCGACATTGACGTCGTACCATTTCTTAAGGTCATCGATGTATTCAGAATAAGAAATCGTCCAGTTGATGGCAGGGAAATGACGCGCATAAGCCAATGATTTATCCAAAGCCCAGAAAGTTCTTACGAACCGTTTGGTGTTTTGGGTCACCGGTTCACTGAAATCTGCCCCTTGCGGGGATACCGCACCGATGATGGTGACTGAACCTTCACTTAAATTTAAATTTTGGACATAGCCAGCTCGTTCATAGAAAGCAGAGATACGAGACGGCAAATAAGCTGGAAATCCTTCTTCAGCCGGCATTTCTTCCAAACGTCCAGAAATTTCGCGTAAGGCTTCTGCCCAACGAGAGGTTGAATCCGCCATCAGCGCCACATGGTAGCCCATATCACGGTAATACTCAGCTAAAGTAATTCCAGTATAGATTGAAGCTTCACGCGCTGCGACAGGCATATTAGAGGTGTTGGCGATGAGGATTGTCCGATCAGTCAATAGTTTGTGAGACTTAGGATCGACAAGTTCTGCGAATTCTTCCAAAACCTGAGTCATCTCATTCCCACGTTCTCCACACCCGACATATACGATAATATCCGCATCACACCATTTGGCCAACTGATGTTGAGTCATGGTTTTACCAGAGCCGAAACCACCCGGAATTGCGGCAGCCCCACCTTTGGCGATTGGGAAGAAAGTATCAATAACGCGTTGACCTGTGATCAATGGAACAGAGATAACCTCACGTTTCAAGACTGGTCGTGCCTTACGGATTGGCCATTGTTGTGCTAAAGTAAGTGGAATTTCTTTCCCATATTGATCCGCAACGGTTATAATCGTTTCTAAAATGGTATACGACCCGTTAGGTTGGATTGACGTCACCTTACCTTCAACCCCATAAGGGATCATAGAACGATGTTCAATCAAAGAGGTTTCAGGCATGACAGCGAAAATATCACCAGATTTAACCTGATCTCCAACTTTAACTTTTAAGGTAATATCCCATTTCTTTGTTTCATTTAAAGAAGCGATGCCTTTACCTTTAGAAATATACATACCTGATATTTCGGCCATTTCTTTTAATGGTCTTTCAATTCCATCAAAGATATTTGATAAGATGCCAGGACCTAAAGTCGCTTTTAAAGGGGCATTGGTTTTAAAAATCGGTTCCCCTACTCTAAGACTTGTGGTACTTTCATAGACCTGAATCGTGGTATAAATGTTATCGATTCCGATGACTTCGCCTAACAGTTCTTGTTGTCCAACATAAACCATTTCCAACATTTGGAAATTGGCTACCGTTTTGCTTTTTACGACTGGTCCATTGATGGAGTAAATCGTTGCATTATTTTTCATGAGTCCTCCTAGAAATCCAAAGTCGAGTGTCCAGTAAACCACTCTCTTTGAGATTTCAATGCATCGTCTAAGGTTTCATCAATTTCAATGCGACCAGAGGCTTCTTTGAGAATAAACCCACCGATATGAATGTGTTCATTGACTTCAACTTTAATTTTTTCATCTAAATCTTTGCGAACAAAATCAATATCCTCTGCTTTAACACAGATTGTATCGATTTTAAATTCAGCATTAATCTTGTGTTTATCTAGACTTTCATGAATCGCTTTTCGATAGGTGTCCGTTTTAGTGTAAGCCAAAAGATCTTGGCGAATCTGTTCAAAAAGATGATCGACTAATTCAATTCTTTTAATGAACAGATCTTTTTTGACTTGCCACTTTGACTGTGATTCATCTTGAACCAAGGTGCTTTTTAATTCAGCTAAAACTTGGTCGATGAAAACTTGCGACTCATCCGTCGCTTCGCGACGATAATCGTCGATGATTTCTAATCGTTGACTGTCATAATCAGCCTGTAGATGATTTAAACGTTCTTGGCTTTGGTCTTGAATGGCTTGAACCAACGTTTCTTCGAGTTTTTTCTTTTCCATGGGATCTCCTAAATCTTGATTCCGATGGCTGCACTGATGTAGGAATCAATGGTTTCACCGATTTTTGCTGAGCCGTGTCGATCTGGGATTTCTACGATCAGCGGTTTGGATAGTTTGAGTTTTAATTCAGCGATAATGGTAGGACACGTACTTATCGCCAAGGTCGTCATTAAAACGATGGCGATACTGTCATCGGCGATGGCCTTATTCAATTCACGCAACACTTCTTCTTGCGTATGGGCT
>JBBQOY010000056.1:0-5884 GCA_038331365.1 Erysipelotrichales bacterium
ATGTTTTCTTTGCCGTTTTCTAAGATAAATTCTTCGCACAGTTTAATGTCTAAGTTGCCTTTAAAGTCTTGTGGTGCACTGGCTGCATCTTTGCCTGCCGCAATAACCAGATCCGCGACTTTCGCCCCCAAGACTTCCGCATTGCCTCTAAAGGTATCAAAATGCATATTGCCGATGGCAATCTGACCTGGCTTACAATAAATAGATGCTATCATATAATCCGCTGCTCTTCCTTGATGAACGGGTTGAACATAAGGCATGTCAAAGACTTCATGAACGCTGGCTTCTAAGCGAAAGTAGCTGTCACAACTGGCATAGGATTCATCCCCCATCATCAGGGCTGACCATTGATCTTTACTCATGGCTGAAGTGCCACTGTCGGTTAAGCAATCAATATAGACATTGGTGGCTTTGATTTTGAAAACATTGTATCCAGCTTCTTTAAGCCAGACCTTTCGTTCTTCAATCGTGGTGTGTTTGACATGTTCAATCATTTTAATTCTAAAAGGTTCTGCGGTTTGGTATTTCATAAGGACTCCTGTTGATTCTATTATGACGAAGTTTTGATGGATTCACAAGAAACTTAGCAAAGAAGGTCAAATAGATTAAATAAAGAATTTAGCGTGACTGAAATTTGAGTGCTTCTGAAAATGAAGTATAAGGCATGATTCTTTTTCTGTTTTGCATGTTTTGCCAAATCATATTTCCAAGATTTTCAGTGATGATTTTTTTTGAATAGGCTTCAAAAAGTATATGTGTCGGTGACAAATTCTTTAAGCCATTGTTATCTAGATATTGACCGATGTCTTTGGTGTTATTGCTTGCTAATGTTCCTGAAAAAGTAATCGCCAAAGACAAAGCAGCAGCTTCACCTTTTCCGATGACTTTAAATCCTGAAGGTGGATTTTTTATGAGTGTAATATAGGTTTTCGCTTCACTTGTTGGGAAAATGAGATCGACAAGTAATGCGTGTCCATCCTTGATCATGGCATCGATTTTAGTTTTAAAGGATAATAAATTAGGCTGACATAATTCGTTATAGACGATGATTGGAATCTTGATACGTCCTGAATAAAGTTTAACTAGAATGGCTTCTTGATTGACGCATAAGAAGGTAGAAAGACAATCAGTATCAAAGAAGATGTCATTAGTCATAAAGCTCAGTTTCATCACTACCGTAAACAATATCTGATCTAAAGGCTTCTAGTAAGAGTTCCTCATATTTCCCTTTTGTGATGGTGCCTTGTTTTAAGAGGTCTTCCGCAAGTGTTACATAATAGCCCAATGTAGTGTACTGTTGGATCTCATTGGTGGGTTTATACAACTTATTACTGAAACCATATTTTAAAGCGGATCGAATGATGTTTGAACTGTATTGTGCAAACGCTGAGGCTTCAATAAAACCTTCTTTTTTTAATCGAACCAAGGTGGCTTGTCGACTGATCTCAAAATGATTTTCGAGTGATACAATCAATCGTTCATTGATGAGATTATTTTCTAGATGCTTCACTATGAATAGTTTAAGCGCCATAGGAGGCATTAATAGAAAGGATGCGAATATATCCGCTTCTTTTTCAATGTCTGTCTTATCGGATTGAAAATCGTTACTACAGAGGGTTAAGCCATCGTTATCATAAAAAAGAAGAAATAAATATGACTAAATATGACAA
The DNA here is from genome assembly GCA_038331365.1 of Erysipelotrichales bacterium. GTDB lineage: Bacteria > Bacillota_I > Bacilli_A > Erysipelotrichales > Erysipelotrichaceae > UBA2212. Next base: position 1,671 of record JBBQOY010000056.1, read on the forward strand.
AAGATATTTCCATCTGTGCGTACAAATCCTAGTTTGTAAGCACGAATGGAAAATGTTTAAGGTAATAAGAATGGATTACTAAAGACTCTATTTCTTATGGCGATGAGCGTGATGAATTTCTTCGGTATGAGGATGATCGTGTTCAAGGGGTGTGTGAGTGTGCTCATGAAGATGTTGGCCTAAAATATTTTCTTCATGATGAAGGTGATGACCATCCTCATGGGAATGTTTATGAGTATGCGTCAATTGAGGATGAAGATGAAGATGTTTGTGTTTTTCAGAGGCAGCCAGATAAGCACCGATCAACATTATGACTAAGGCACCCATAAACTGACTTGTGATGGCTTCATGAAGAATGACCCAAGAGACAATAACACCAATAAAAGGCGCAACAGCATAAAAAGCACTGGTACGAGCTGCCCCTAAAAAGCGCTGGGCTTTGATATAGAAGTAGATACTAAAACCATAAGCAAAACAACCCAATAGTAATGCCAGTCCTATATAGAGAAGATTATTGCTTGTTTCTTTAAATAATAAGCTGATGATCAAAGCGCCGATTCCAGAACCAAAGCCTTTTAAGATAATAATCTGTAAAGGATCTTTGATTGACAATAAACGGGTGCAGTTATTCTCAAGTCCCCAAGCGATACACGCCAAAACAACAAAAATTGAGCCGATTGAGAAAGAGAAAACACTAAGATCAGAGAATGAAAGTAAGAGACTGGATAAGGTAATCAGAAAGATAGCCAACCACATTCTTCTTCCTATGTTTTCTTTAAACAAAAGCAAGGCAATTAATGAAGTTGCGACAATCTCGAAATTGTTGAGTAGAGAAGCGTTGGAGGCCGTGGTTAAGGATAATCCAAACATAAGTAAGATCGGAGCTACAATATCCAACAGGATCATTGCGATAACGATTGGGGTTTCCTTCTGAGTCAACTTAGCTTCGAGATCTTCTTTGTGAGCAGTCCAAGACACCAATTGAACCAAACTCATCCCTAAACCAGCCCCAAGATACAATAAGGCTGCCATTAAAGTCGGTGGTAATTTCTGAAGTAAAAGTTTAGAAAAAGGGGAACTTAATCCATATAAAAGGGCAGCCAATAAAGCAAAGCCAATGGGTTTGGAATTGAGAAGGGCTACATTTGATTTAAAGTTTTTAGAAAGTTTTGACAGCATAATTTGAGGAGTACCTTACAGAAGCCTTTATACCATTATAACGAAAGAACCTAAACAAACGAATAGAGTTGGTTCATATTAAGTTCAACCATCAACATTTAGAGTGAATAGTCACTTAAGCAGTGTATTTGGTGGATGTCAAGGGAGTAAGTTAATGGCTCAATGAAAGACATAATAAGGTATAATTAATTCAAGCGTTGGTAACCTATGAAAGAAACAATAAAAAAAGTTATACAGTTTACACAGGATCGTGATTGGGATCAATTCCATTCACCTGAAAATCTAGCCAAATCAATATCCATTGAAGCAGGCGAACTTTTAGAGTGTTTCCAATGGAATAGTGATTTTAAAAAAGAAGAAGTTGTTGATGAATTAGCTGATATCGTTAATTATTGTATATTACTGGCGGATAAACTTGATGTTGATCTAGAAGAGATTGTATTGAATAAACTTAATAAGAATGAAGAGAAGTATCCTGTTGAAAAAGCTAAAGGAAAAAGTAAGAAATACTCAAAATTATAATTTCTTTAGATAATTATCAAGTTCAAGATCCTAATAAAGGTAGAAAACCAGTAGATTTTCTTACCTTTTTTGCTTTTACGGTTATTTATGATATAACGTGTTACTGCTTCAAACGCAGAGGTGCATCTTTCATTAGAGCATCAAACGTGTTCAACGTAAGGAGCAAAAATGTATTTCCAAATTGATTTTCAGAAGAAAAATGGTTCAGCATCCGTAAGTGATATTTGCGATAGAAAGACTTTGGCTAAAGAATGGAATAGGAATCTAGAATTGGAAAGGACATTATCTTCCTGCATAGAATTCGATTTTAATTATTTCTTTGTCTTAACCATAAGAGGGTCGAATCAGTTTAGAGCCATAATGGATTTCGATGGAAAGGCTAAGCCTACTTTATTCCAATGGATTGAGTTCATCAGGTATGTCTCATTTTTAGAAATGGAAGACTATTTAAGTACCCCAATCGGCCAATCACAAGTGCAAATTCTTGAACTGACGAAGGATGATTATTATGAAAGCATGCTTGATTTTCAAAGAAGCATTATGAATTATTTGAATCATTGAGTTGTGTAACTAGAAAGCAGTGGGTGAGGATTAAAAAAAGGACTGTTACGCGTAACACTCCGGGTTATATCGGTCTTTCATGACCGTAGAGAGCATAATGCCTTGTGGGGTAATGGCATTTAAATCCGCCTCTAAGATGCTTTTAACGACTGAGGGGCTAAAGCCTGAGACCAAAGCCACACCCGTTTCAGTTTGTTGAACTGGGACATTCTCATAATCTTTCAGATTCCAGAAAATTATCACAGGTAGTTTATAACCTGCCGCTTCGTAGTGCGCTTTGATGAGTTCAAAGCCAGTGAAATTTGCACAGGCATCAAATTGCATGTCGCTGAAAATGATCAGCATTTCTGGCATTTCTGAAGGCTTGACTTGACTTTTTAGCGCAGTTGTCAAGATCAACTGGAGCGCTTTGTCTAAGTTAGTGTTCATTTCCCAATGGGAAGAACGCATTTGTCTAATTTTTTGAAATACTGTGCCTTTGAGGTTGAGCAGTTGCGGCTCACCGCTAAAAGTTAAGAAGCAGTCCTTAAAGACCCCTTGATTTTTATCGGCGAAATAAAGACCTAAACCAACTGCCACTTCTAAGCAGCTTAAAGTCTCAATATCGTCTACCCAGGCGTTCATAGATCCGCTGACATCAACCAGCGGTAAGACGTTGCGTTCCCTAATAAAATTAGGAAGTGCTTTCCATTGTTGTTCTATGAAAGCTTTCTCAGTTCTGCTGAGACCGGTTGAAAATGCCCCTTGAAGGACATCATAAGGATACACTGCTTCTGCGTTGACTTTGACCGAGCGGTCGCCTTTAACCAGCTGACCGACATAAGTTTTATAAGCTTCGCCATGACGATAAAAGGCTTTTCTATAGCGGGTTTGAGCTAAAGAAGGCACTTGACTGAAGTTGATGTCATCCCATGTGTTGGCACACATAGCCGTTTCAACAACCTTGGTCAAAGAGACCAGGCGTTGTCGATAGGATTTAGGAGTTAAGCCCATAGCGGACCGTAACTCTACTGCCAAAAGCCCTTTTCTGGGCATCCATTTGGCAGCTAACCCATTCTTTGATTCTAAGGCTTTCTGAATAAGCTTAAAAGCTTGCGCTTTTAAAGTGGGTTCTTTGAAAACCAAGAGGTCATCAAAGCGACCCAATTCAGGAATCATGCGCATTAAACGAAGCGCATCTTCGCTTTGGTTGTTTTCTAAATAGGCTAAAACTTGTCTGAAGAGACCTCTTTCCCCAGCCCCCTGGCGAACATCTCGTGCCCAAGCCACAATGCGTAGGGCAAGATCATTATCCTCGACCAGCGCAGCGATAAAGGCTGGGATGATGTCATTTCCTCGGCTTGCCCCAATTTTATAAAATAGATCGACACAAGCACTAAGGCTTGTTGAATGGGCACTCATCCCATTGAGGGTACTTGTGGGTTGATTGTTGATTGCATTTTTGAATGTCATGGTTGAGCCCCTCCATGGGCGAAATAAAAGTATTCAATGCTTTTCACTTTTTAACAAAATGACTTCACCAAATACTTTTTTAAGATGACCAGGATGAGGATTTTGCAGCATGCTATTAACGATTGCCTGCAATTTTGTAAGATGACTACAATACGTGTAGTCAAGCGGTTCAGGCTTTATTTCAAGCCTACTTCGGATTTGAGTTTTTTTTGTTGCTGAACTCATCCTTTTGTGTCAAATACATTATCTTCTTATTGATGAAATATGTTGTCAATTGTGAATTGACATTCAAGTCTCTGGATGACTTTGGTTAATTGTACCTGTTAACTTTATGATTAACAGGCGGTACATCGTATAACCAACTGTGTAACTTTACGCTAAACAGTTTGATCCTCAAGGGTTTGAGTTGCGGAAGTCATCCAAGGATATAAGTTATATCACGTAAAAAAGGAAAAGCAAATTGATGAATAAATTAGTGAACAACCATTCAAGACTATTGA
>JBBQOY010000057.1:0-5736 GCA_038331365.1 Erysipelotrichales bacterium
CAGCCTTGACATACTTTATTCATCATGAATCACCAAGCTTTCTAGGAGTCGAAAGAATCGGGTGACGATATTTTTATCCATCGTCAACGGTTTAATCAACAGATAAGGTCTTCTAAGCCATAATGCTAATAATACATCCGTTATGACTTGATCTCCGATTACAATAATCTGATTAAGATTGATATTTTGCTGACGTAAATATTTTTTCACACGCCAAGGGAATGGTTTGAATGCGGTCATCAATATCGGTAAATCTAAATCAACGCCGACATTGATTTGTCGTTGCGTTATATTGTTTGTACATAAAATGATCCTATGTTGTTGCTTCATCTTTTGAACCCATTCTTTTGGTTCATCCGATATATTCTTTTGATAAGGGGACAATAAGGTATTGTCGACATCCATCAGTAAAATCCCAGTTGCACAATCCATGGCTAAAAAGTCAGCGTGTGAGATATCAGAAAGTTTTGCCAAACGTCGAATCATTAAAGTTCAAAGTGGATGAATTCCACATCCTTGTGTGCTTCTTCTTTAGGTTCAGTTGATTCTTTTTCAGGTTCAGGGACAAAATCCTTGATTTGAATTTCTTCAATGCCTTTCATTAAATAGAATGCAGCTAATCCATTTTGACTAAATGTTGATTCTTTATCCATTAATGGGACATCTTTAGCTGAAAGCCAGTTGGCCTTTTGATGGGTTATTTTTATTTCATCAAAACTTCCCAAAATGAGTCCATTCTCAATAATTTGAGGATTTGATTTAACCCGTTTCGCAATCAACTCTCCTTTTGCTGGACGATTGAAAGGCTTTAATTCACTTAATTTAAGGCGTTTCATCAGTCCGCTTTCCGTTTTTAGCAATAAGGCATTCCCAGTATTTCTTAAGGCAACCCCGAAGGCCATCGTATCATCACTTAGATTCATGGCTTTTACCCCACGTGCTTTGGTTTGCATCAAAGATACATTATTGAAATCATACCGAACCATATATCCATTTTTAGAACATAATAAGACTTCTTCATTTTGATAGTACGCAAAAGCACTTACAATTTGATCACCCTTTTGAAGTAACATGGCATCATAGGTCTTGTTAATCCGGGTAACTTCAAAATCTTTAATCAATGATTTCTTAACATAACCATTTTGACTTAAGGTAACAATATATGCTTGAGTTTCAAATGTTTTTAAGGAAAAAGCAGCAATGACTTTCTCGTGATCACCAGATTTTACATAATGACTAAAATGATTACCCAAATCTTTCCATTTACTGTCGTCTAAACTATAGACAGGGATCAGTGCGTATGAACCTAGATTCGTGATCAAAATAAGAGAATCATAGGTTTCAACTTCAAGTGTACCAATCAATTGATCCCCCTCTTTAAGGGCTGGGTCTATGGCTTCCGAAGCTTGATAAGATCGCATCGATACACGTTTAAGGTAACCATCACGACTGACTGTAATCGCCACTCTTTCATTGGGGATCATGGCAAGTTTATCAATCACAATCTCTTCAACATCTTTTTCGATGATTGTCCTTCTCAAGATAGGAAATTGATCTTTAATGGCTCGCATTTCTTTGATGATGACTGATTTTAAGATGTCGGAACTGTTGATGATTCCATTAAGAAACCCAATCGTATTTTGAAGTTGTGCCAATTCTTCCTTGATTTCAAGGATATCGGTATTGGTCAATCGATACAATCTTAAAGACACAATGGCTTCTGCTTGTAATTCCGTAAATATAAAACGTTCTATTAATTTATGTTTAGCTTCACTTTTATCTTTGGAAGAACGAATCAAAGCAATGATTTCATCTAGGACACTTATGGCTTTGATCAAACCTTCCAAGACATGTGCTAGTGCACTAAGCTCATCAAGTTGGGCTTTAGATCGCTTGAGTACGACTTCTTTTCTGAATGTAATAAAATCATCTAGAATCTGAATCAACCCGCATTGCACCGGTCGTTGTTGGATGATTGAGACGATATTGTAATTGAAGTAGACTTGTAGATCCGTATTTTTATAGAGATAATTTAAAATCAATTGAGGATCATTTTCTTTTTTTACTTCGATCACAATTTTTAATCCGGTTCGATCTGATTCATCTCGAATCTCCACAATTCCATCAATGGAACGATTCAATCGAATATCATCCATCTTCTTAACCAATCCGGATTTAATTACTTCATAAGGAATCTCTGTTATGGTTAAAACATGATTGTGCTTATTGGCTGAGATTTCAACTTTTGAGCGAATGACAATCCGTCCTTTACCGCTTGTCAAAGCTTCTCGAATACCATCGATGCCTTGAACAATACCCCCTGTTGGAAAATCTGGACCTTTCACTATCTCAAAAAGTTCATTCAATGAACAATTAGGTTGTCCCAAGCGATAAATGGTTGCCTCAATAATTTCGGTAATATTATGAGGTGGAATATTGGTTGCATAACCAGCCGCAATCCCCATCGCCCCATTAATTAATAATTGAGGAACGCGAGAAGGTAAAACCACTGGTTCACTTGAGGTATCATCAAAATTAGGCACAAAAGCAACTGTATGTTTAGAAAGATCCTCCAGTAGATGTCTGGAGAAAGAAGATAATCGGGCTTCTGTATACCGCATTGCAGCTGCTGGATCATCATCAATGGACCCATTGTTTCCTTGCATATCGATTAAATTCAAATTCATTTTCCAGGGTTGAGACATCCTTACCATGGCTTCATACACGCTTGAATCACCATGAGGATGATAGTTACCAATAACTAACCCAACTGTTTTAGCTGACTTCCGATAACCTTTATCAAACGTATTCCCATCTTCATGCATCGCATACAAAATACGGCGCTGAACTGGTTTTAAACCATCTCTAACATCCGGTAGCGCACGTTCTTGAATAATATATTTGGAATAACGTGCAAAGCGATCTTCCATAATGGATTCAAGGGATAAATTTTCATGCTCTTTGTCCATTAAAAGACCTCCTTACCGAATTCATCATCTAAGGTAAAGGCAACATGATCTTCGATCCAAGTTCTTCGGACTGAGGCATTATCACCCATTAAAATATTCACTGTCTTTTGAGCCATAATCGCATCGCCCAATGAGACCCTTATCAAAGTACGTTTTGATGGATCCATAGTGGTTTCCCACAATTGATCGGCATTCATTTCGCCTAGTCCCTTATATCGTTGAATTTCAACTTTACCATTTTTAGTAATGAATTCACTCAATGCTTGTTCATCGTAGGCATAAAGATTCATTTTGCCCTTAGTCATTTTAAAAAGTGGTGGTTGCGCTAAATAAACATTCCCTGCCTCTATTAAAGGTCTCATATAACGATAAAAGAAGGTTAATAAAAGAACTTGAATATGCGCACCATCGGTATCCGCATCTGTCATGATGATAATTTTCCCATAATTAATGTCATTGATTTCAAAATCTGCACCAACACCTGCCCCAATCGCATGAATTAAAGTGTTGAGCTCTTCGTTTTTTTCTATATCAGCAATCAATTTCTTTTCTGTATTCAACACTTTACCTCTCAGGGGTAAAATGGCTTGAGTTTTAGAATCACGCCCTTGTTTAGCAGAACCTCCAGCTGAATCGCCTTCGACTAAAAATAGTTCATTCTTACGATGATCGCGCGATTGTGCAGGTGCGAGTTTACCCGATAAAATGCGTTCAGATTTACTTGATTGTTTACCCTTACGTGCATCTTCACGGGCTTTTCTTGAAGCTTCACGGGCAATAGAAGCTTTCTGAATCTTCTTTAAAATACTGGTCGCAAATTCACGATGTTCTTCAAGGTAATAGCTCATTTTTTCTAAAACAAAATTTTCAACGGCTGGTTTCGCATCAGGTGTACCCAATCGACCCTTGGTTTGACCTTCGAATTGAAGCAAATTCTCAGGAATAGAAACAGAAACAATGGCAGTACAGCCCTCTCGAACATCGTTCCCTTCGAAATTCTTATCCTTATCCTTCAAAATAAGAATCTTGCGGGCAAAATCATTCATAACTTTGGTCATGGCACTCTTATATCCAATTTCATGCGTGCCACCATCCGTTGTTCGTACTAAATTGACAAACGAATATGTATTTTCTTGATAATCATCCGTGTATTGTAAAGCAACTTGAATCCCAATTTCATTGATTTTTCCTTCAAAGGTGATCGGATCACTCATTGCAACTTTATCCTCATTGAGATATTCAAGGAACGCTTTTAATCCATCTGTGTATTGATAAACCTCGGTTTTATTAGAGCGTTCATCGATGACTTTCATCGATATATCTTTAAGTAAATAAGCACTTTCACGTGCTCTTTCATTAATCAGTGCAGCGTTATACTCATAATGTCCAAATATTTTCGGATCCGCTTTAAAACGAATCATCGATCCAGTTTTATTCGTTTTAGAAATCATAACCAGTGGGCCAACTTTCTTCCCACCTTCAGTAAATTTCATTGAATAGAGTGAACCGCCATAAGCTACCGTCACTTCGAGCCACTCACTCAAGGCGTTGACGACAGAGGCTCCGACACCGTGTAATCCCCCTGCTGTTTTATACCCGTTTTCAGCCGAAAACTTACCTCCAGCATGAAGTACCGTAAAAATGACTTCGAGTGTATTTTTACCAGAACTGTGTTTACCAACGGGCATTCCTCGCCCTTCATCTTCGATCTTGATCACATTGTCTTTTTCAATTGTGATGATGATGTTTCGGCCAAATCCATTGAGTGCTTCGTCAATCGCATTATCTACGATTTCCCATACCAAATGATGGAGACCTCGTGCATCCGTTGAACCGATATACATACCAGGTCTCTTACGAACTGCTTCAAGACCTTCAAGGATCTGAATACTGCTTTCATCATATTTTTTTTCAACGGCCATGGGTGATCCTCATACCTAACTATTATACACGAAACCACTCGCTCATAACAGTTCACAAAGGAGTGAAATTTGTTATAATAGGTTTAAAGGAAGGGTATTTTATGAACACGACTCAGATCCTAACTTTACTTTTTGTTTATTTGATCGCCTATTTGTTTGGGTCGATCCCTTTTGCATTGATTGTAGGTAAACTGTTTTATAAAACCGACATTCGAAAGTTTGGATCAGGTAATTTAGGGGGAACCAATGCGGGTCGCGTTTTGGGTAAAATTGCTGGCGTTTCAGTCGCCTTTCTTGATTTAACCAAGGCTTTTATTGTGATGTGGGTCGCCATCAATGTCCTACCTGATTATCCAGGTTATGTTGCTTTTGCTGGTGTTTTCGCAGCCCTTGGACATTGTTATCCTATATTTGCCCAATTTCGAGGCGGTAAGGCTGTCTCAACAGCCTTTGGATATTTATTGGGTGTCTCAGTATTTTTGGTTAATCCAGTATTGATATGGGTTTTATTCTTCTTGCCGATAGCACTAGGGTTAACTCTACTTCACTTCACAAAATATGTATCATTCTCAGCTATGGCTTCAGTAACTTTTACCGTTCTATTGTCCTTTATCGTTCAACACGACCTCACCATCAGTACTGCTTTAGTTATGATTGATCTGTTATTGATCTATCGCCATCGCACCAACATCCAACGACTAAGAAATGGCACTGAACGAAAAGTAACTTGGATATAAAAAAGATCTTTCGATCTTTTTTATTTGTATTGTTCCATTGATTTCATAATCTGTTTGATTTGGGTCTCGGAAGGTTTTCTTCCCATTTGCATATACATGGCCCGAATC
>JBBQOY010000058.1:0-5666 GCA_038331365.1 Erysipelotrichales bacterium
TGGGCACATTGCTTTCAATGAACCCAGTGATCATTTTGAGGCCAGAACACATATCGCAGACATCACAGCATCGACACGACTCGCGAACGCACGATTTTTTAATTCACTTGATGAGGTTCCTCAACAGGCTATTTCGGTTGGTTTTGAAGACATCATAAAATCAAAACATCTCATCCTTATGGCGACAGGTCCAAAGAAGGCTAAGGTGATTGAAAGATTGGTGTCAGAATCGACAATCAGTTGTGATTTCCCCATTTCTTTCTTAAGAATGCATCCAAATGTCACGATCGTTGTCGATAAAGCAGCGTGTGGTAACAGCCTTGATTTGCTTGTGAACAAAGAACATGTTCTATGAAAAATGCATTTGCTTTCAAAGGATTATTGAACTGGATCTTGATAGGGTCCGTTATTGGTCTATTGGTTGCAGTTTTTAAATTTTTCTTTGATTGGAATGCCCATTTGACCAACATTATCTTAGTTTTAACCACAACATCTCTCTTGTTAATTTTTATATCTAAATTCTTCTATGATTATTTTAAAATGAAACGTTCTTATACATCCTATGAACAATATCTAAAAAACTATGAGATGGATAAATACATAGAAGCCGTTAAAGAAGCGTTAAGCACAACAAAAACAAGAACCTATCAAGATATCCACCGTATGAGTTTGTCCTTGGGTTATTGTTATATAGGTCAATATCAAAAAGCCATCGACGAGTTGGCCATGATTTACAGCGGGGCAAAAACAATGTCTCCAACCGCCGTCCTAAGCATAATCAATATCATCAATTACTACATCCAGTTGGATGATTTTCAATCTGTTAAAAAGATTGAAAAGCGCGCTGAAAAAATAATCAAAGCATATCAAAATGATCCAAAATATGGTGTTTTGATTGAAATTAATAATATACAAGTCGCTTTGAAAGAAAATGATCTTAATAAAGCGCAAGCTTCACTTAAATTGGCTGAACTTTATCGAGACCTACTCAAAACGACCAATCCTGAATTAGATATCATAAAGAGTAAATATTTTTTGGCTTGCGGAAAAATCGACGAAACTCGAGAAATTTTAGAAAAACTAAAAACGCAATTTCTTCCTCCGGTGTATACAGAATCAGTGACTAAGCTTTTGGATATACTCAACAAAAATCCTTAGCTTCATGATTACATTTAGCAAAATGATAAAAATCGGGTGTAGAGTCTTTCAATCTGTAGCCCTTACTTACTATCTAACAGATAAGGAATGTCTCAAACATCGCCCTAAAGCTGATGTCATGAAATATATTATTTTGACAGATTTACAGGTTGACGCCGAAGGAATCTTGATAGTTGACACACAGGATTGTATGGCTACGACGCGCTACGATCACACTCATCCCTCTCAATATTGATTGGACCAATCTAGAGATCTAATAACTGGTATTTAACTTTTTTGTAAATAAGAGCCTATCTTGAGAACTGTGTGAGCGATATTTTCAAATAAGAGCTTATGACTGTTTCATGAAATGAAGTAATCTAACCAAAGAGAATAATTATATAGTTTATAAACTTGTCACAGCACGCTAAAAATAAAGGAAAACCATGAACATTAAAAGTGATCGAATTCTAACTGAAACTGGGTTTATCAATGGGTGGATCGAAGAAAAAGAAGGGGTCATAATGCGTATTGGGGAAGGCATCTGTCCTAACCCCGTCGATGTTGATGCGACTGGGAAAATCGTTTTACCTGGACTGATCGATATTCATCTTCATGGATACAATGGTTGGTTATCACCAACCAATGAGATCCAACACGATGATGTGATCGGCTTTCTTCATGAGATGGCCAAACATGGTGTCACTGCATGTATGCCCAGTGTTGAACCGAAATTCTATCCTGTTTTAGCTCAAGCATATCAGGATCAAAGTGGGTCTCGTTTACTTGGGATCTATCTTGAGGCTTTCTTTACCACAAAAGAATACAGCGGTTTTCGTGGGCAACGAGGCATCTTTCCGCTCCCATCAGTTGACTATGCCAAAGAACTCATCCAATCATCGCAAGGGTTATTGAAGTATGTCATGATTGCCCCAGAATTGCCGCAAGCAGCTGAAACAATGCGTTATTTTAAAACACATGGCGTTAAGATCGCTGCCGGTCATACCTTAATGAAAAGAGATGAATTTTTAAAGTTTACCCAAGAAGGTTTAATCGATTCATTATGCCATACGGCAAATAATATGGGCATCATGCATCAACGAGATGTTGGGGTCTTGGGTGTTGGTCTTTTAGATCCAAACATTACCTGTGAATTAATCTGTGATTTTCTCCACGTTTCACAAGAGATGATTGAAATTATATTACGCGTTAAAGAACACGATAAAATTGTTTTGATTTCGGATTCAACTTTCTTATCGGGTAAACAACCTGGAACATATCCTATTGGTGATAAAGAATTAATCGTGACTGAGAAATATCAAATCATCGATAAAACCGGTGACATTCATGGGAGTTGTTTTCCTTTGATTCATAATGTGGGCGAACTTGTCCGTAGAAAGCTATTGTCTCTAGAAGAAGCAGTCACGATGGCGACCCTTAATCCTGCCAAGTTTATGGGTGTCGATGATCAATTGGGCTCACTTAAAGAAGGCAAAGCTTTTGATTTAATCATCATCGATGATGACTTTAATTTGATTTCTACGTATGTCCAAGGTAAAAAGTACGCTTAATCAAACAGGATTAAACGCATAAAGGAGGATTAATATGAAACATATTTTTTCGGATCAAGCGTCAATTAATGCAACATTTGATGATGAAAAGGAACTCTTGATTGTAGATGATGATTTAATAATCGAAGAATCACTAGTAAGACGCCTCAAAGATATGCGCGATCTATTTGTGAATCCCACAGGGTATGATGATGAGACTGCGTTGTATTATATGTACAACGGCATATATCGCCCTCAACATAAAATTTTCTTCAAAGCTCAAAAGATTAGATATGAATTAACAGTTTTATTGAATAAACCGATCAATGGAGAATGCATTAAAGCTCATGGCCATATCCATGGAATCAATCCGATCCGTAAAGCAAGGCATGTTGAAGCATATGAGATCCTGTATGGAAAGGGCTACTTTGAATTATTTACTTATGTCGATAAAGAATTACATGTCGTTATGATAGAAGTCGAACAAGGTGACTACCTGATGATTCCTCCTGATTATTATCATTTATCCATCAATACAGGAGATGTTCCGTTTATTTTCGGAGATTTAATTATTGAAGGTGCTGGCGCCGACTATGGTTACCTAAAAGAAAAAATGGGGGCTCCTTTGTTTGCGATGAAAGATGATCAAGGTAACATCGAATTTAAATTCAATCAACATTATTCCGACAGTAAATTGTTTGTCAGTTATGTCACAACAGATAATGTGCCTTGGGATGTTCCTTTGGCAAAAATTCCGTTGTATGCGCATTTTATTTCGAATCCCGAAAGGTTTGGAATCTTAAAATGAGCCATTTTGTTTATCAACTAGAACCTCTATTTCTTTCTAAGATTTGGGGAGGAACCCAATTTCAAGACTGGTATTCACTCCCGGGTGAAGATCTTAAAATTGGTGAAGTTTGGGTTGCTTCTGCTTTACCAGAAGGTGATTGTAAAGTACATGGTCAAGGTAAACCCTTATCGACTTTTTTGAAAGAGAATAAGGATCTTTTCCCACTAAAAACAGAACGCTTACCTTTTCATATCACTTTGATTGATGCCAAACGGGATTTATCGATCCAAGTTCATCCGGATGATCAGTATGCTCAAGAAAAAGGATTACCTTCATCCTTGAGTGAAGCTGGGGTGGTTTTAAAAGCAAAGAACGGATCAAAAATAGAATTGGGTCATAAAGCCACAAGCAAAACTGAATTGGAAAGTTGGGTTCAATCAAATCAATGGGATCAGATTCTAAACTACCATGAAGTAAAACCCAAGGATCTCTTTTTCATACCTGCTGGAACCATCCACGCAATCGGTGGTGGATTGTTGATTTATGAGATCTCTCAAAGTGTGGATGTGACTTATCGTTTATATGACTATAATCGAATTGATATGAAAACAGGAAAGTTGCGCGAACTTCATGTTGAGGATGCTCTGAATGTGATTTGTGCACCAGAGCGATACACATATGATGAGCTTCATTTTGAACCCAAAGCACAAACCGAAGAGGTACAACTCTTGTTTGAAAAGAAGGATTTATTTCGTTTGGCCATGATCAAATCCGCATCATCCTTCATTAAACTTCAATCATGGGGTTTTCTAACGGTGATTGAAGGGGAAGGAACACTAGATACTGTGAACATTAAATGTGGGGATACTGTATTGATTGGAAAGCATTCCGATAAACTATCGATGTCAGGGACATTCACAGGCATCTTTGCGAGTTGTTATGACTAAAATAAAAGCAGCGTTTTTTGATATCGACGGGACTTTGATTGAACATGCTGTAGGGTTAAATGAACCTAGACCTTCAACAATTAAAGCGTTTCATGCCATGAGAGAAGCAGGCATTAAGGTGGTGGTTGCTTCTGGTCGCACCCCACAATCTGTTGGGCATGTCACTGATTTCCCTTTTGATGGCTTTATATCGGCCAATGGTGCGCTTAATTTCGCGGATGGGAAACAAATCTATCAAGGCGGTTTAACCAAAGAAGAAGCAGTTGTCCTTCGCGATTATCTGTTAGAAAATAAAGTTGGGTTTATCATGCAGGGCAATGCATTGTTTCTATATGGTCGTTTAGAAGATTATGGTGTTGATCGCTATCTTAAAGGTGTGCGTCAACGTAATTATGAAAAGCGAATTGAGCCAATCAGTTTAGGCGAGATTGATGATTTGATTTTTAAAGCCACTGTCTTTTTCGATTCGGTCGAAAAGAAAGAAAAACTATTAAATGATCTTAAAGGCAGTTTCCTAGCGATGATCAATGATGTGAATACAGGCAAAACCAGTGTTGATAAGTTCAGCGGAGAAATCTCGAGCATTCGTGACACAAAAGGATCGAGTATCGAACATCTTTTAAGTTACTGGAAAATTAAACCCGAAGAAGCCATCGCTTTTGGGGATAACTCCAATGATCTTGAAATGTTTGATGTTGTGGATGGATATGCCATGGAAAATGCGGTCGATGAATTAAAGATGTGCGCTGTTGAAGTCATCGGTGATGTCAATTCGGATACAATTTCTGAAGTACTTCATCGAAAAGGAATCATTTAATTGTTACTAGATACAAAAAACAAGAAGCCATTTGATTTCGATTCAAATTTTCAATAAACAAGGACTTTCTATGAAGGTTCATAGGTTCACCAAAAACTTAGACGACGGCTTAAGGTTTATCTGATCAACATAATGATAAATCGAAATAGTTATAAAAAAGTGCTCACAATGTGAACACTTTTTAAATTATTTAGCCAACAATTTCTTGGCAACTTCAACGATGCGATCTTCAGAGTGCTCATCGACAATGGCGCTGGCAATCTCATAACCCATCGGATTTAAATAAGTCGCTTTGGTTGGGATATAACCCACATAGCCATTGGAATAGCCAGTGACAACTGTCTTGTGATGTGAATCCAAGTCGCGAATACGCTGACCGATTTCGCCAAATGTTTCACCTGGGGTTGTGATTATGTTCCAATCAC
>JBBQOY010000059.1:0-5619 GCA_038331365.1 Erysipelotrichales bacterium
TAAACTTTATCCCATCATATCATATCCACCACGCAGAGCCTAATTAGAGCGATAAGACGTATTGTTTTAAGAAGCATAAGAATAAATCGGAAGCAATCTTTCAAACATTCTAAAATGTCCTATAATGGTGTCAATGAGGTGCTTATGAAAAATCATATTGAAATGACAAGAGATTATGTTGAATCTGTATTACACTTGGAATCCAGTGGTCATGATTGGTGGCATACCCTTCGAGTCAGAGACATGGCACTCCATTTAGCACAAGCTGAAACTCAAACCATCAATGAAGAAACGCTTCTTTTAGCCATCTATTTACATGATGTTGAAGATTATAAACTCAGTAAAGATGAACAAGCAGGTCCAAGGGCAGCTAGAGCGTGGCTCACACAGATTGAACTTGAACCACAAAGAATTGAGGAAGTTGTTGAAATCATTTCAACCATGTCTTTTAAAGGAAAACTAAATCGACCCATGTCCACATTAGAAGGCATGATTGTTCAAGATGCAGATCGATTAGATGCTGTCGGGGCAATCGGGATTGCGCGTGCTTTTGCTTTCGGCGGAGCTTTTGGACGTGAGATTTTTAATCCTCAATTGCCATTAAACAAGCATATAACCCAACAGGAATATAAAAACAGGACGCTTCCAAGTTCCAGTGTGAGTCACTTCTACGAAAAGCTCTTACACTTGGATGGGCATTATAACCGTCCTTTAGCCAATCAAATTGGACATCAAAGACATCTTTTTATGAAACAGTATCTGGAAGAATTATTAATGGAGTGTAACGCGCATGAGAGCGAATATGGGTTATCTTTAAAAGATCTTTAAAAAACATCTGAGCGGAAACGCAGATGTTTTATTACTGTTATCTATTATTTAACTAAGGTACCTACTACTGTTAATCCACTCAAAGTTGAAGCGGAATGGGGAGAATTCGCAAAGGCGGTTGTTACGTCAGCACCTGCTTTCACACCTTGATGACCACCATTTTGCCAAGCACTCACACCGGTTACATCGTAGACTTTACCGGAGATAGCAATATAGGCTTTAGCCCCATTCTTTCCGTTATACTGGGCTAACTGTGTCAACGTAAACTGATTTACCGTTTGATTGTTGGCTGGGGCTGTAGGTGTTGACGTATTCGGAGTTGGGTTGTTTACCACTGCAACTGGGGTAGCTGAACAAGCCCCTAATAATAAAATTAAACTTAGTAATGCGGCATATTTTTTCATTTTTGGTTCCTTTTGATCGATGATTCGATTTTGGTTAATTGCTTAACTTATAGGATTTTTATCCTATGAACACATCATATGAGTCAATTGTGGCGACATTATGACTGACACCTTTAAAAAACATCCTGTGTTTCATAACGACTTGTTTATGAAGCACAGGATGTTTTGGATTGTTCTTGATCGAATTAATGAATCTAATCGATATGATGAAGCTTCAAATACGCTTCATAGCTTATGTTTGGGGTAAAGCTCTGTTTGATCACAACGACTTTTTCTGGGTGCGTCATAAGATCATCCAAGGTCTCGCAAACTAAGGTGACTGGATTGACCAATGCTTCAATACTATTTGCCATACAGAGATCTGCCCCATGGACAACACCTGAACAACCAGAAAATCCAAATTGAATAGTCGGCATCATCAAAGAGATATCACCGATATCCCCAGAGGCAAAACCACTTTGATGATCGATGATGCCTTCTTTTCCAACCAAAGCTTCAGCATGGGGTCTTAAGACTTCATTAAGTGCTTCACTTTGAATCAATGGTAAATAACCTGGTTCATCTTTGATGTCGCAACTGGCGCCTAAAGCAAGACTTGCATGGGTTGCAGCATTATCAATGACATCACTTAGATGCTTTAAAGCTTCTGGGTTGATCGATCGCACATAGCCTTCTAAGATTGTTTTTGAAGGTACAGCATTGATGGATTGACCCCCTAAAGTATTCATCAAATGAACTCGAATCATATCTTTCTCTTGAAAGGTTTCACGTAGTAACGCGATCGCATTTTGAGTTAAAACCATCGCATTCAAGGCATTAATGCCTTGATGTGGAGCAACTGCAGCATGCGAACTCAGCCCATTAAAGGTAATCGTTTTATGGATAAACCCACTGAGTTTAGAATTGAGTTCGATGGTTGGATATTTCGTTTCACCCATAATATGGCTATTGATCATTAGATCGACATCGTCGAATACTTTCTGTAGGATCAAATTTTGTTTGCCTGAAAATAAGCGAATCAACCCTTGATCTTTGAGTGATCTACGATATTCTAAATCGACATATTCTTCTGCTGCGACACAAAATAAACTTACTGAGCCTTTAAGTGATTTGTTTCTATATTGGTCAAATAAACCCAAGGCACTCATCATGATGACTGATTGAAGATGATGGCCACAACTGTGCGCCGCATGATCGATCTTAGACGCAAAAGGATGATTTGGTACCACCAAGGCATCCATTTCAGCCATGATCCCAAGATGAGGGCTGCCTTCCCCAATGGTAATGGCAAACCCGTTAATGCCATAGTCTTGGGTCAATTTTAAGTTAAATGTTTCAGCATACTCAAGTAATTTTTTACGTGTTTCAATTTCTTTGAAACCAAGCTCGGGAATTCGAAAAAGTTCACTTTCCCATTGTTTCATTGTTGGTTCAAAAGCTAAGACATGATTCAGCCAAGGTTTATTCACACCAGTCTCCCATCGATGATTTTGATTGCTTTTGACATAAAATCATCCTCCTAATTACCAATTATTATATAACATATACATTCTTTTTACAGATGCAAAACGTTCATCTGTGTATAATGAAGACAGAGGTGTGCTCCTGAAAAAATTCCCACATGAAAAAGAAGCCAAATAATCAGAGTTTTTCGAATCATCTTAAGTAAGGCAAGTTCATATGTTTGAAAATACTTAAGTTATAACCTTTTTTGGGGATGTCCAATCATCTTTCCAATTTAAACCATAGATTCTGTAAAAGAATTAATTACTGTTTATTTGGTTTAAACAATGAAACTGTGAAACATGAAAAGTTAATCGCACTCGATCAAATCAACTTCTCCCATCTGATTCAAACCCATCAATTAGATGAGAATGAAGTCAAAGAAATCATCCTAAACGATCAAAAAAATAAGGAGGTCGTATGAGTCAATATAAAGTTATCTTTCATATCGATGAGATTATGAAGTGGCATATGGTTTTAGGAAATGTCGGTAATTTGATTAAAGCGTTAGAAGGCAATACGTTAAGTGTTGAAGTCCTCGCAAATGCTGAGGCAGTTAGGTTGTTTCTTAAAAGCAGCACAACCCATGATGAAGCACAACGCTTACTTGATTTTTCAAAACAAGGCGTAGTCTTCGCAGCCTGTCACAATGCCTTAAATGGATTAGGTATAGAGCCTTCAGAACTATTGGATTTCGTTGTTGTGGTACCTTCTGGGGTCGCAGAATTGACCATCAAACAACACGAGTCCTACGCTTATATCAGACCCTAAGTTAAACAAGTTTAATCTAAAAAAGATACTTTCGCATCTTTTTTAGTATGTTTTATTAGCGAAATTAAGTGAAGGTTGTTTAAATCTCGTTTCAATCCTACCTTGAACAAAAGCCGGGATCAGAAATACAAGGGTTAAACTGGGCAAACCAAGTTCAGTCATCAAATGACTTTGAGGATCCTTCTTGCCTTTCCATCTTCTTATAAAGGCGCTGATGGGTAACCCAGCAATATTACCAACCATCATCATTTGAATCGCTGCTAAAATAATCCTAGTTTTTTCATCCCCATAGGTTTGAACGACTTCAGCGTAAGCCAATGGATCAACATAACCTTTAGTATCTGCATAATGTTGAGCAAAAAAAATGGCTTTGGCTTCTTCAGGTGTAACATAAGTCGCACTTCCACTCAAGAAAGAAGTGATTTCGTCTTGGGTAAATCCTTGACTCAGTGCCATCCGAGTATGCCCATAAGCACAAATTGCACAGCCATTGACTTCAGTGACTGACAACATGATTCGTTCAATGAAATCTTGACTGATGCGTTGATGTTTTCGATTCTTCATCAACTGACCAACTGAGCGCGTCTGTTTAACCAATGCTTCATAGTATTCACTGGCAGTATATCTTTTTGGTTGTTTATGAATAGACATTACAATCACCTACCTTATCTTTAATTAAATCAACTAAAACTTTTACTTTCTAATATAGAAACGATATTTACGTTGCTTAAGATAGAGGCGATAAGCTCCATATCCTATAATGAAAACAACACTCATCCCTAACTTTAACCAATCTTGAATCAGTAAGTTTCTTATCGCATAGCCACTAAAGTAGATAAGTAAAAACGCCATTAGATCATCATTTAACTTTAGTTTTCGCTCTGGGTAGATCCAAATCATATAAAACAGAAATCCCATAAATTCTAAATCAACAACCCCATTCCAAACATCTTTCGTAATGAAGTCCAATCTAAGAGAATTTAAAAGAAAGACGAAACTTACCCCATAGATAATCCTAAGTATGATTTTGTATTTCAAATTAAGTAATCCTCAACTTTCATTCTTATTAATCGATCTTCAAGGCGTTTTTATGAATCTCCTCTAAAGTTTGATGACCCAGAATTCTTTCACTAAGCCACGCGATAACCAAGATCCCGAAAATATCTAAGATGAATCTCGTTAAGGTAAAGGATAAGCCCATAGAAGCAACTTCAAACATCAACATCGGGATCTTTGTGGTTGACCAAGCACCAATCATGATCAGAACGTTTCTAAACGAACTGCCCTTTTTAAGCAACATCAAAGCAACTGGGAAAGCCGCATATAAGGGTCCTGCCGCAGCCGATCCAAGCAGGAACGCCAATAGAATGCCCTTGATTCCACTGTCTTGCCCCATCGCTTTAACAATCGTTTCCCGTTTTACCCACACATCTAACAAACCCAGTAGGATAAAGATAGGCGGTAAAATCGCAGCCATCTCGAGTAGACTATTGACTGTTTTTTGAGTACTGGCTTGAAATAGACTTTGGTTTACGACATAAAGAACCAAATAACCAATCATTAATCCCACGACTAAACGATATCGTTTAAAGTTCTTTTTCATTTGACAATGAACCCTATAATCAACGCAACGAAAATGGAGAAAAGGTAAGCTAACCCATTTCTAAGATATGCTGCTTTTCTTCCAAAATATTTAATTTCTAAAGGGATAGTAACAATCCCAACCATCATTAATGTTGAAATAAAAGCTGCGATTTGTGGGTAACCTGCACCACTATTAATCAAAGCAGCCGCCAAAGGAAAAGCAATAAATCCTGGGATCAATGTAATTGATCCCAAAAGTGAAGCAATCAAAACACCTAACCAAGCGGATTCTTTACCGATCATCAATGAGATTTGTTGAGGCGTTAATACACTCAAGACAAATCCGATTAATAATAGTACACTCAAAAATTGAGGCAAAATGTTTTCGAATGCCTTCCAGGCTTTTTTTAAAGCCATGATTGTTTTTTGTTTTGATTTTATTAAAGAGATGATAAAAGCCCCTGCTGTGATTAAATAGAGCGCAATATTACTGTCCATGGTGATGTTTTTCGTGTGAATGCTCATGTGA
>JBBQOY010000060.1:0-5529 GCA_038331365.1 Erysipelotrichales bacterium
TGAACTAAGGTGGTACCGCGTTTATATAACGTCCTTAGCGGACGTTTTTTTGTTTCAAGGAGGAAAAATGGCAAATTATCAAGTTCCTAGAGGAACACAAGACTTGTTTGGTTCAGAAATCATAAAATGGCAAAAAATTGAACTCTTGATTAGGCAATTAACAGATGTCTTTGGCTATGATGAAATTCGGACCCCAGAGTTTGAACATACTGAAGTTTTTAAACGCGACAATGACTCCAGTGATGTTGTGAATAAAGAGATGTATACCTTTATGGATAAGGGTGATCGATCAATGACTCTAAAACCAGAAGGTACGGCTGGAATTATCCGCAGTTTTGTTGAAAACAAGATGTATGCCAATCCGGATATGCCTTACAAATTCTTTTATCTTTCCCCATGTTTCCGTTATGAGCGTCCTCAAAAAGGAAGAATGCGGATCCATCATCAGTTTGGGGTAGAAGTCATCGGCGATAAGAATCCAATGATTGATGCAGAAGTCATTGGTTTAGGACTTTCATTGGTTCAAACTTTGGGCTTAAAAGACCTAAAAGTACTGATCAATACTTTAGGCGATTCGACCAGTCGTGAAGACTATAAACTTGCCTTAAAAGATCATTTCAAGAATTCAATCGATCATTTTTGTGCTGATTGTCAACGTCGTTTTGAACAAAACCCATTACGTATTTTAGATTGTAAAGTTGATCATGAAGACCCTGCGATGATCAGTGCACCTAAACTTAGAGATTATCTAAGTGACGCTTCCAAAACCTATTTTGAATCCGTTTTAGCGCTTTTAAAAGCCAGCGAGATTGATTTCGAAATTAATGATAAGTTGGTTAGAGGTTTAGATTATTATACCCATACTGTTTTTGAAGTCGTTTCAATTAACACCGAAATGGGCAGTCAATCCACTGTGTTTGGGGGTGGAAGATATGATGATTTGGTTAAGGATTTTGGAGGTCCAGCCTTGTCTGGTATTGGATTTGGGATGGGCATAGAAAGACTTTTGGTGGCATTAGAAGCAGAGAAAATAGATCTTAATGAATCATTGAGTACAGATGTTTATATTGTGACCATCGGCCAAGAAGCCACAGAATATGCCTATCAACTGGCTAATTTTCTTAGATTGAACGGGTTTATAACACATTTCGATTACTATTCACGTTCATTTAAAGCACAGTTTAAAACAGCTGAACGTAAGAAAGCAAAAGTTGCCATCATTCTTGGTGAAGACGAAATGAAAAAAGGTCAAATCGTCTTAAAGAAAATTGATACCCAAGTTCAAGTTACTGTCAGTGAGAATGAGATTCTTCATCAACTATCCCATTGGTTGGATGAAGGACATATCCATGATGAAAACTGTGAAATTAAACAAGAGGAACAAACACATGAATAGAACACATACTAATAATGAATTGAATCGTGCACATATTGGTGAAGAAGTCACATTGATTGGATGGGTCGCCAAACGTCGTAATTTTGGGGCGATGGTTTTTATTGATCTGAGAGATCGAAATGGGATCACCCAAATCGTCATCGATGATACCTTAACGGAATCTGTAAAAGAAATTCGAAATGAGTATTTAATTGAAGTGAGCGGGGAAGTGATCTTAAGAAAAGATGCCAATCTAAAATTAGACACAGGTGAAATTGAAGTCAAGGCAAGTAAGATCACATTGATCAATTCAGCTGAATTGACTCCGATGATTATTGCGGATGAAACGGATGCACTAGAAGATACGCGACTTAAATATCGTTATCTCGATTTAAGACGTCCTGTCATGCAAAAACGGTTAATCCAACGGGCGAAAATTGTTCAAACGATGCGAAATTGTTTGGATGAGGCAGGTTTCATTGATATTGAGACCCCAATGTTGACCAAGTCAACCCCTGAAGGGTCGCGCGAATATTTGGTGCCATCACGTGTTCATCCGGGTCAGTTTTATGCTTTAGCCCAATCACCTCAGATTTTCAAACAAATGTTGATGGTTGCTGGATTTGAACGTTATTATCAAATCGCCCGTTGCTTCCGAGATGAAGATCTCAGGGCAGATCGCCAATTGGATTTCACTCAAGTCGATATAGAAGCATCCTTTCTTGAAGAGGTTGAATTTAGAGCCATTATTGAAAAAATGGTTTCAACAGTTATGGCGAAAGTGCTTGGATTAAACCTGACTTTACCGCTTAAAACGATGAGTTATGCAGATGCGATGAATTTTTACGGGAGTGATAAACCGGACTTACGTTTTGAACTTAAGCTACAAGAAGTTAAATCACTTTTTACACAAAGCACATTTGCTGTTTTCCAAACAGCGCTTGGGTTTAAAGATGGTGTTATCAAAGCTTTAGTTGTAGAACAGGGTGCACATTTTACGCGTAAGGAAACTGATGAAC
This sequence comes from Erysipelotrichales bacterium, assembly GCA_038331365.1. GTDB lineage: Bacteria > Bacillota_I > Bacilli_A > Erysipelotrichales > Erysipelotrichaceae > UBA2212. The sequence goes on from JBBQOY010000060.1 coordinate 2,395, forward strand.
TAACAGATGTTGCTAAAAAGAATGGCGCTAAAGGGTTGGTTGTTTTGAAATTCCAAAACAAACAACTCGAAGGTTCTGTCGTTAAATTTTTATCACCCGATGAAATTACAGCGTTATGCGAAGTGCTAAGTGTAAAAGAAGGTGATTTAATATTGCTTACGGCGGACCATTTTGAAAAAGCATGTAATGCCTTAGGTGCTGTCCGTTTAAGTTTACGTGATAAGTTGAATTTAGCGAAGAAAGATGATTTTAAATATTTGTGGGTTACTGATTTTCCACTATTCGAATACAACGAAGAAGAAGATCGATTTGTTGCAAAACATCATCCTTTTACGCGTCCTAAAGCAGAAAATTTACATTTGTTGAAATCGGATCCAGGTGCTGTTCATGCAGCTGCCTATGATTTGGTACTGAATGGATTTGAAGTTGCCGGTGGTTCGATGCGTATTTATGATCAAGCTGTTCAAAAATTGATGTTTGAAATCATTGGTTTTACAGATGAAGAAATTGCCTCAAGATTTGGCTTCTTTATTGATGCTTTCCAATATGGAACCCCACCGCACGGTGGAATTGCATTTGGTTTAGATCGATTCGCAATGGTTTTAACTCAATCTGACTCCATTAGAGATGTTATTGCTTTTCCAAAAAACGCTTCGGCAAGATGTCCACTCACGGATGCTCCGACAAAGGTTGAAGTCAAACAACTTGATGAATTGCATTTGAAAATAAAATAATATGATATAATATTTGTACCCAAAAGGAACAATTTATTTCCGACATGATGTAATATGGGACGAACTGAAGTTGATGGATGGTGTGAAAGCTTGGGTAACTAAGAATCCTAAAATTCATCACCGTTTACCCACCTGATATAACAGGGAAAACATTACACCTTTTGGGACTTTTAAAACCCGAACCCTCGGGTTTTTATATGGAGGGCTATGATTAAACAATTTTTACACTACTATAAACCCTATCGAAGACTGTTTTTACTTGACATTATCAGTGCTGTTTTTATAGCCGCATTAGATCTTGTAATTCCTAGGTTTAGTAATTTTTTGATCTCAGATATTATTCCATTGAAAGAAATTACGACATTATTTTATTGGGCAGTATTGATTGGGCTCTTTTTTGCGATAAGATTGGTATTGAATTATGTTGTTGAATATTATGGTCATGTTTTAGGGGTTAATATGGAATATGACATGCGCAAAGAAATGTTTGGGCACATTCAAAGTTTACCAGTTTCTTATTTCGACAATGTTCAAGTTGGTAAACTTATGAGTCGATTGGTGAATGACTTAAATGAGATATCAGAATTAGCGCATCATGGCCCAGAGAATCTTTTGATTTCTGTGGTTCTTTTATTGGGTAGTTTCTTTTTGATGTATACCAGTAATGTATCATTAGCGATTATTATGACCTTTTTAGTTCCTTTAATGATCTTTGTTGGTGTTCGCCAAAATCTAAAATTTCGATCTGCTTTTAGATCGATGCGTGAACGATTGGCCATCATCAATGCCCAAGCTCAAGATAACTTCTCTGGAATTAGAGTCGTTAAAGCATATAATGCTGAAGTTTATGAAGAAGAAATGTTTGCCAGAGGGAACGATTTCTTTGCTGTTAGCCGAAAAGGTGCTTTGAAAATCATGGCGAAATTCGGGGTTACAGTTAAAGGCTTTATTTTACTCATCACCTTAGTTGTTTTTGTTTATGGTGGTTATTTGGTTATGAATGATCAAATGACAATTGGGCAATTGGTAGAATTTATACTTTATGTTCAAGTGTTTCAACAACCAATTAATCGTTTCTCTGAACTGATTATGATGTACAACCAAGCCATGGCTGGTTTTGAGCGTTTTCTTGAAGTCATGGGCATTGAAGCTCAAAAAGATAACGATACCGCCACAGATATTAATCATGTCATTGGTGATATAGAATTCAAAGATGTCAGTTTCGAATATGGTGATCGCCAAGGAAAACACGTTTTAAGTCGAATATCTTTTTCGATAAAAGCGGGATCAAAAGTTGCTTTTGTAGGACCAAGTGGGAGTGGTAAATCGACTTTATGTAACTTAATTCCACGTTTTTATGAGTTACAGGAGGGTCAAATACTCCTAGACCAAAAAGACATTAGAGAAATTAAAATTAAGAGTCTACGTGATCAAGTTGGCATCGTCCAACAAGATGTGTTCATTTTTGCTGGTACCATTGGTCAAAATATTGCCTATGGAAAATTCAATGCTTCAACCGAGGAAATCATTGAAGCTGCTCGACGTGCAGAAGCTTGGGAATTCATCAATGAACTTCCAGAAGGCTTAAATACAACCATTGGAGAACGAGGCGTGAAACTTTCTGGCGGTCAGCGTCAACGATTATCCTTAGCCCGTATGTTTCTTAAGAATCCTAAAATATTATTGTTGGATGAAGCAACAAGCGCTTTGGACAATCGAACTGAACGTCAAATTCAAATTACTTTAGATGAGTTGGCAAAGGATCGAACCACCTTGGTTGTTGCACATCGTCTAAGCACTGTTAAAGAAGCCGATCGAATCTATGTATTAACTGATCGCGGGATTATGGAAGAAGGATCCCATGAAGAGTTATTGAGGCAAAAAGGGATTTACTATCGTTTGGTTAACAGTGAAAAAGAAATCGCACAATGAATACAGTCGAAAAAAGATTGTGTATTCTGGTTGGTATATCACGTAAACGAAAATTAAAAGCTGGTCATGTAGAATTTAAACAACAAATGTTTATCAAAACCAACCTTATTAGTAGATTTGAAGGCATTGAATGTGGTTACGATGTATGCTCTTTAGCGACTCTTTCACGGCTTGAAAATGGCAAACATAATCATGATTTTGCTTTAATTGATTTTTTTCTTAAAAAGTTGGGAATTCAATATCGAATTAAGGAATCCATAATGGATCAAGAAAATAACTTATTAAATTTGATTTCGTCATCTTATACCAAATCAAACCAAAACTCTCTTAAAATTTTAATCAGTAATTGTGAGTTTTTTTACAACCAAAACAGCGAAAACATATTGCTTGGTTTAGATCAAAAAGCATTCTGGTTTATATGTCGTGTTTTATATAACGAAAAAGTAGATCGACAAATGTATGAGGATTT
>JBBQOY010000061.1:0-5510 GCA_038331365.1 Erysipelotrichales bacterium
TCCATAACGTAGTCAATGCAACTCTTGACCATGTCTTCAATCAAATCCATATCATCATTAAGGTCCGCAAAAGCGATCTCAGGTTCGATCATCCAAAACTCACTGGCATGACGCGCTGTATTTGAGTTTTCGGCTCTAAAGGTAGGACCGAAAGTATAAACATCTCTAAAGGCTAAGGCAAAAGCTTCTGCTTGAAGTTGACCTGAAACAGTCAAAGAAGCTTTCTTCCCAAAGAAATCTTCATCATATTTCGTATCTTGACGCGTTGTTACGGTAAAGACTTCACCAGCACCTTCTGCATCATTGCCAGTAATGATTGGTGCATGGACATAAACAAAGCCTTGATTTTGAAAGAATTCGTGGATCGCCATGGATAAGACAGAACGCACTCTAAAAACAGCCGAGAATGTGTTGGTTCTTGGTCTAAGATGAGCTATTTCTCTTAAGTATTCAAAAGAATGACGCTTCTTTTGAAGTGGATAATCGAGTTCACACTCCCCTTCTAACTGGATCTCAGTGACATCGATCTCAAAAGCCTGTTTGGCTTGAGGCGTTCGTTTAAACAGCCCGGTCACTGTCAAAGAACAGCCAGTTAAATATTTAGAGATGACGTCAAAATCAGCCAACGTATTGGTATAAACCAACTGAATGTTTCTAAAATACGTACCATCATTGAGTTCAATAAAGCCAATACTTCCATTATTACGATTGGTTCTAATCCAACCTTGAAGTTGGACATATTCAACTCCATCGATTTCGATTGGGTTGCCTTCATTCATCAATTCAAAACACTCTCTTACGGTCATATAAGTAATCATGGGTTCCTCACTTCAGCGCGTTGGTTTCAAATACCAGTTCTTGGATCATACTGACAACATCAACTGCTTTAACGGTCACTCCTTTGGGGACCTTGATATGTTCATGGGTAAAATCTACAATCCCTTTAATGCCCAATTCAACCAATTGATCAACGGTTTCTTGGACATTAGAAGAAATGGTCAGGATGGCAATACGACATCCTTCGGGGAGTTTCTCTTTCAATTGGGTCATGGGATAAACTGGAATCTGATAGGGATTACCTATTTTTTCAACATTGATGTCGAAGCCGCAAGCGATCTCTCCAACCACATGATTCCAACGGTTATAGTTCATGAGTGCACGGCCTAGATTACCGGCACCAACGATGATTAGTTTTTCTTGAAACGCACCACCCAAATGCGCATCGAAGATTTCAATAAGACTATCAACATCATACCCATAACCTTGTTTTCCCAACGATCCTAAAAATGAGAAATCACGGCGGATTGTGGTTGGTTCCACATCGACGAATTCAGAGAGTTCTCTGGACATAATACGAGTAATTCCAAGATTTTGAAGCTTTCTAAGTGCTTTTAAATAAACAGGATAACGCTGCAGAGTTGCCTTAGGCACATTTTGATGATTTGACATAACTTCACCTTCCTAGGTCTAATGATAACATATTCACAAGTGTTTGTGAATATGTTATTCAAAATTCACTTGTATTCAAGCCCAGGATCAGCACTAATGCTAAGATTACCCCTTACGCCATGAAGATAAGCCACTGTTCCGGCTGCACCAATCATGGCTGCATTATCGGTACAACACCATAAAGGCGGAATAGTAATTTTTAGATCAGGATACTCACTTTTCAAACCACTGATGCGTTCTCTTAAACGAGAATTCGCTGCGACACCACCTGCCAATACAAGGTGTTTGACGGTGTGTGTTTCTATGGCTAGTTTTGTTTTTCCCAACAATTCACCCAACACGGCTTCTTGAAATGCATACGCAAGATTTTCTTGCTGGATGGGACGATTAAATTTAGCTTCTCTTTGTACCAACTGAAGCACAGCAGATTTGAGTCCACTGAATGAAAAATCAAGCGGCTTTTCAGTTTTAACCCGGGGGAGTTGATAATGAGCTTGACCCAGTTTTGCTAACTTATCGATGGCCGGGCCTCCTGGGTATGGTAAATGAAGCACACGAGCCACTTTATCATAGGCTTCTCCTACGGCATCATCTTGAGTAGATCCCAGAACATCAAATTCCCATTCGGCTTTCAGATAAATCAATTCGGTATGACCCCCTGAAACAACGAGGGCCAACAAAGGATACGTGATTTCCTCAACAAAGGCATTTGCATAGATATGCCCAGCGATATGGTGGATTGGGATCAACGGCTTTCCACTTGCCCAAGCCAACGTTTTCGCAGCCAAAAGCCCAACATGAAGTGATCCAACCAAACCTGGACCTTGCGTAACCGCGATCGCATCGATTTGATCCATACTTGTGTTCGCTTTTAAAAGTGCTTCTTCTAAAACAAGCGAAATATTCTCGATGTGCAGTCGTGAAGCGACCTCGGGAATAACACCTCCAAACTTGGAGTGAACATTTATTTGAGAAGAAACAATATTCGATAAAACGGTATTCCCGTTTTCAATAATCGCGACTGCTGTTTCATCACATGAACTTTCAATGGCACAAATTCTCATATTACTCCTTATAAAACAAAAACCCGTGTAAGCGGGGTTCTCGTTTACCGTTCAATTTTAACACAGAACGATCAATTTTTCTATTCTTGTCTACCGTAGGATTGTTTTAAAATCGCTTTGAGATCGCTTACGAGGGGCAAGCGTGGATTACATGGTGTGCATTGATCTTCATAGGCCAACATTGCAACCAAATCCACTTCACAAGCAAACATTTCTGGGGTGATTTTTTGAGCCGAAAGATTCATCGTAATCCCCACGCTCTGTGCTAAATCAGCGCATGCTTGAGCATAGGATTCAACCCCTTGTTCTGGCGTTTCAGCAGGCAAACCCAGCATTTTCGCCAACGTTTGATATTTCTCATCCGCTCTATAGAAGTTATATTTCGGCCACGTCGCTGGCTTTGAAGGATGCGTCCCATTGAAACGAATAACATGTGGCATTAAGATCGCATTGGCTCTGCCGTGAGGCACATGCCAAGTACCGCCAATTTTATGGGCTAAAGAATGATTGATGCCTAAGAAACTATTGGCGAATGCCATCCCAGCAATGGTTGAAGCATTGTGCATTTTTTCTCTGGCTTCTGGATCATTTTTCCCATCTTTAACCGCTCTTGGCAAATATTCGAACACCATCTTAATGGCTTGTAGACATAAGCCATCGGTAAAGTCTGAGGCTAAGGTCGATACATAGGCTTCCGTGGCATGGGTTAAGACATCCATACCGGTATCTGCCGTGACTGAAGCAGGTAGATTCATTGTAAAGGTTGAATCGACAATTGCAACCGTTGGCGTCAAAGAATAATCCGCTAAAGGATACTTCTTATTTACTCTTTTATCCGTTAAGACCGCAAACGGTGTCACTTCAGACCCCGTGCCAGAAGTGGTAGGGATACACACCAATTGCGTTTTTTTACCAAGTTCAGGATATTTAAAAGCACGTTTACGAATGTCCATGAACTTCTGTTTAAGATCATCGAAGTCAACATCAGGATGTTCATAGAATAACCACATCCCTTTTGCCGCATCCATTGGTGATCCACCGCCTAAAGCAATAATCGTGTCTGGTTTAAAGGCTTCCATCAATTCATAACCTTTTTTAACGGTATCCATCGATGGATCTGGTTCAACGTCACAGAAAAGTTGGATTTGGACTTTATTGCGTCGTAAATTCAATTGATCAACAATCTTCGCATAATATCCAAGATCAACCATCGAACGATCTGTTACAACAAACACTCGTTCTACATCTTTCATTTGTTGAAGATACTGAATCGAATTACGTTCAAAGAATATTTTAGATGGGATTTTGAACCATTGCATGTTGTTGTTTCTGCGTCCTATGCGCTTGATGTTGAGTAAATTTATGGCTGAGACATTATTTGAAACGGAGTTGTGTCCATAAGATCCACAACCTAAAGTCAAAGAAGGAATGAAAGCATTATAGACGTTACCGATACCTCCAAATGTTGCTGGTGAATTCCAAATAATCCGAATCGCTTTACATGCTTTTCCATAGTCCTTCGCAATTTTTTGATCTTCTGTATGAATGGCAGCGGAATGACCCAAACCATTAAATTCAACCATCTCTTTACCATATCGAATACCTTCTTCTGTATTAGATGAAATAATGAAAGCCAAGACTGGGCTTAATTTCTCTCTCGTACAAGGTTCATTAGGTCCGATTTCTTTGACATCTACACCTAAGATTACAGTATTCTCCGGTACTTTAAAACCGGCTTGCTGCGCTATCCAAATCGCAGAGCGACCAACTATAGCAGAATTTAAGACTGCATTCGCACAATTAACCCCGTGTGAAGTCGCCCCAAAGCAATATTCTTCAAGTTTAGTTTTTTCTTCAGTGCTGACAAAGTATACCCCGTATTTTTTAAAGAGATCTATGGCTGCTTCGTTGATTTCTTGATCGATGATGACGCATTGCTCAGACGCACAAATCATGCCATTATCGAACGCTTTAGACATAACAATATCATTCACTGCTTGACGTAAATTGCAGGATTTCTCCATATATGCAGGAACATTCCCAGCACCTACACCAAGGGCTGGTTTTCCACAAGAGTATGCAGCTTTGACCATTGCATTGCCACCAGTTGCCAATATCGTAGCAATATCTTTGTGATTCATTAGGAAGGCTGTAGCTTCTTTAGACGGATTTTCAATCCATTGAATGCAATTCAAAGGTGCCCCTGCTTTAACCGCAGCATCATAAACAACTTTTGCAGCGTTAGCAGAACACATCTGAGCTCCAGGATGAAAGGAAAAGATAATGGGATTTCTTGTTTTTAACGAAATCAGGCATTTAAAGATAACCGTAGAAGTTGGATTGGTGATTGGAGTTATTCCAGCAATAACACCTACCGGCTCAGCGATTTCAGTAATACCAGTCGCTTCATTTTCCGAAATAATACCGACTGTCTTTAAATGACGCATATCATTCACGACAAACTCACAAGCAAAGAGATTCTTTGTGGCTTTATCTTCAAAAACGCCACGACCGGTTTCTTTTACTGCTTGCATGGCCAATTCCCCATGCTGATCTAAGGCTGCTACATTTGCTTTAGCGACAATTAGGTCAATCTGTTCTTGATTCAATTTCATATATTCGTCTAATGCAATCATTCCTTTTTGAGCAAGTGTATCAACCTCTATCTCAGCGCTATACAATGGTGTTTGCACTTCTTGAATGACGTTCTCTTTCTTAACCATACGAGCCTCCTTTAGTTTGTTATTCTTTTCACAATATAAATATAACGGAGATAAAGTTGTCTGTCAATGATTATGTTATATTTTTCACAAGTAACCGGTTACATCTTTTTATGCTCAAAAAAAGAGCGTTTTCATAAACTATCCCCTTTGTAAAGGACACGGAAATAAAAACGGCTGAAGATCGACAGAAATGTCGGTCTTTTTTATGTAGTAAGCGAAAATTGATGAATAACTGCGGGTAATAATCGTTTTAGATGGATTGGGTTGGTTATAT
>JBBQOY010000062.1:0-5509 GCA_038331365.1 Erysipelotrichales bacterium
AACGACGACTTTGTCGGCGTTGACAATGATCACATAATCACCGGTATCCACATTCGGGGTATAAGTCGGCAAGTGTTTGCCTCTTAATACAGTCGCAACCTCAGTTGCTAAACGTCCTAATGTTAATCCGGCTCCGTCAACGATATACCATTGACGTACAACTTCTGCTGGTTTGGCCATCGTAGTTTGGCGCATAGTTTTTTCTCCTAACCATTGTAGTTTCCGGGGCTACATTGGCATAAAGTGCCGATTACCATTGTAATCAATATAAGCAAAGGTGTCAAGGATTATTTCTTGACACCTTCTTGATTATGGACACTATTTCGTCTTTTCATTGGAATCGAATCAATCGGCTTGATTCCTAAATCATCCAGATAACGTTGAGCCGCTTCAATTGTTTTAGAATCCATCAGATCCCAAGGGGAGTGGGCATCAACCCCAATGATTACAGGACCTCCGATTTGAGCCGCAAGTTCCCAAAATGCAGGATATGGATAAGTCATTTCCGCGAATCGATTTCGTACGCCCCCCAAATTATATTCAACTGGTATATTAAGATCTTTGGCTTTACGCAAAATACGTTCACTCATGGCTTGTGCTTCAGGTGTCCACGTCTCTAGACTGCGGCAAAAGATGTCTGGGTGGGCAAAACAATCATACAACCCACTTTCTAGGGCTTTGATTGAATCTGTTTCATAATCTCTCAGTAAATTTAACCTGTCGCTATAATGACCATAATAGCGCTCATTTTTTTCAAAGTTATGAAAATGATTGCCTAGAATAACGTAATCAAGTTGATACTCATCGATTAAAGCACGAAGTTGGTCCAAACGATCTTCATAATACTCCGCCTCAATCCCACAATAGATTTTGATTCGATTGGCATACTGACGTCTTAAAGCGTTGATATGATGAACATAGTCTGGCATTTCAGAAAGATCCATCCGAATGTTTCTGGTGTCTAAAGGATGATAAGGCCAAGGACTGTGATCTGAAAACCCCAATTCAACCAAACCATACTCTAAAGCCTTCAAAACATAATCTTCATCGGTACCTTCAGCGTGTTTGCATCGTGTTGTGTGTGTATGATAATTCTTAGTGATCATGAACCCTCCGGGTATTCTACTTCAGTCAGATATAAGCCACACGCTTCTGCCATTCCGCTATAAGCCGTCTTATCTCTAGAATCAAGAATACGTTTCGCATCCGAGATGCGCAATCTTCCTTTACCAATATCGATGATACAAGCCATGATCATGCGGATCATATAACGCATAAAGCCATCGCCTTCAATCACAAATCTTAAGACATCTTCTTCTTCATACAATTCAAAACGGAGGATTGTTCTTACCTGATTGGGCATTTCTGTAAAGTTATTTGCACAGAAAGCACTGAAGTCGTGTGTTCCAATAAAAACACTCATGGCTTTACGCATATTTTCTCGATTCAGAAAAGGTTCGATACAGGCATGTGTTTCATAATTAAAAGGTTGAATTGACCCTTGGTAAATCAAGTATTCGTATTGTTTTCGGATGACCGAATAACGGGCATGAAATTGTTTAGAAACAAATTGAACTTCAATGACTTTGATGTCCATGGGTAACTGTCGATTAAAGGCTTTAAGCCACTCTGCTTCATTCAGTTCAAGTTCACTGTCAAAATGAAAGACTTGACCCAAGGCATGAACTTTAGCATCTGTTCGTCCTGAACCAATGACTTGAACATCTCTTTGATGCATGGTCTTTAAGATGGTTTCGAGTAGACCTTGAACACTGACGACATTGTTTTGGACTTGCCAACCATTATAATGCGCTCCATGATACATTACCGTGCATTTGACACGTTTTAAAGGCTTAACCATACGATTCCTCCCAATAAGCATAAGACCGCACACATCATCACAGCGTCCCTATAGGTGGGTTTCAATTGTTTGTAGCGTGTTCGATGTTGAGCAACCACATAACCTCTGGCTTCCATGGCATCCGCCAATTCTTCAGCCCTTTGAAAACTGGAGACAAACAGAGGAACAATTAAGGATAGGATCGCCATGATCTTTTCTTTAAACGAACCTTCTTTTAAATCAACCCCACGTGAAGCTTGAGCCTTCATGATTCGATTGGTCTCATCGATTAAAGTTGGAATGAAACGTAAAGCAATTGAAATCATCATAGCGATTTCATGAGAGGGTAACCCAATACGTTTAAATGGACTGAGTAAATCTTCTATGCCCAACGTTAAATCCATTGGTTTAGTTGAGACCGTCAGTAAAGTTGTGATCACGATCATCAAAGTTAAACGAACCATAATATAGAGGGTTTGAAATACAGCATCACTGTATAAAGTAAAACTATAAAAAGTAAATAATACATAGCCCGTACGAATGACCAATGAATTGATAATAAACAAAAAACTCAACATGAAAATCATTGGTTTCATTGCCTTAATGATCATTTTAGGTGAGATTTTGGTAAAGAGTAAAGCGATAAAAACAAAACTACCGATGATGGCATACCCGATATAGCCCGATGGAAAAAAGACTGAAATCATCAAAATCAACATACCGATGATCTTATAGCGCGGATCAAGTTTATGGGTAAAAGTATTTAAAGGGAGATAACGGCCTAAGGCAATGTTATTCATGGTTTAATTTCCTGCACAATCGCATCTACCAAATCATCCAAGTAACGCATGGGTTGTTTGAATTTAAAACCACCTTCCATCAAGGCTTCTTTGACGCTCAAAAGTTGAGGTAAGTTCATTTGGATGTCTTCTACTTGCGTTTTACGTTCGAAGTAATCGCTCACCTGTTGATGATTAATGACTTCGCCATCGCGCATTACGACGACGTTATCACAATAATTGATGACGTGTTCCATATCATGGGTAACAATTAAAATGGTCTTGCCGTTTTCTTTATTCAGTCTAACGAAAAGTTCCATCATGGCTTTTGACCCTTGTGGATCTAAACCTGCGGTGGGTTCATCTAAAACCAAGACTTCTGGATTGATGGCCAAGATACCTGCGATCGCAACACGACGTTTTTGTCCACCAGAAATATCGAGCGGTGATTTCTCAGCAAAGCTTTCATCTAAACCAACCAGCTTTAAAGCATTCATGGCTAAGATTTTCGCTTGGGCTTCAGGCACTTTGAAATTTAAAGGACCAAACATAATGTCTTTTAAAATGGTCTCTTCAAACAATTGATATTCTGGAAACTGAAAAACCAATCCAACTCTTTGTCTCAATGACTTAAGTTCTTTGGGTTTGTGTTTATTTGTGATGATTCGATCCAAAACCATGACGGTGCCTTCACTGGGTAAAAGCAAGGCATTCAAGTGTTGAACTAAGGTACTCTTCCCTGATCCAGTTGGACCAATGATGGCAGTAATTTTACCCATTTCAAATGCCACGTCGATGTTTTTTAAGGCTTCATACGCAAAAGGCGTGTTTGGGGCATACTTATAGCTTACTTTTTCAAAAGCAATCGGCATAGCTCAGCCACCATCCTTTCCGTATCTATTTTTTCCTTTAAATCAATGCCTTTGCGCTTTAAGGCATGGGCAAGTTTGACACTAAAAGGCGCATCTAATTTTAGGTCAATTAAGGCTTTCTCATCGATCATAATGTCTTTTGGATAACCGTCTCTGACAATTTTCCCATCGAACATCACTAAAACATGATCACTCTTTTTCACTTCTTCGACATCATGGGTAATCGACAAGATGGTCATCCCATAAGCTTCATGAAGTTGATTGACCAAGGCATTGATTTCAGCCTTGCCTTCAGGGTCCAACATACTGGTCGCTTCATCCAGAATCAAGATCTCAGGTTGCATCGCTAAGACGCCTGCGATGGCTACGCGCTGTTTTTGACCACCCGACAGCCGAGTGGGCTCTTGGTCGAGGTATTTACTCATATCGACCCGTGCGGCGTAATTATGGATGATGTCATCCATAAGTGCTGGATCCACTTGGTGATTTTCTAACCCAAAGGCAATGTCATCTCTAACTGTTGCTCCGATGAATTGATTGTCTGGATTTTGAAAGACAATACCAATCTTTCTTCTTATTTGATCTAAATTGGCTTCAGTGAGTTCCAAATCATCGATTAAGATTTCTCCAGATCCTTTTTCCAACAAGCCGATTAAAAGTTTGGCAATGGTACTTTTCCCTGAGCCGTTATGGCCAATCAAGGTCGTATAGGACCCCTTCTCAACCGTAAAAGAAACGTCATTGACGACGTCCGTTTGTAAATCATACGAAAATTTAAGATTTCTAACTGTAATTGGGTTCAAACTTATTTTCCTTTATTCGTTAAATCCCATCCAAAGTATTTAAATTTGTGAGTTTTAGCGGTTTGGGCTGTGAAGAACACAGCATCACATATCGTTTGCGCATCAGCTTTGAGCTTTTTTTGATACTTTGTTTTGCTTAGACTTAAGATTTTCTCATAGCCAGCTTCTTCTAAGATCTTATCCATAACCAAACTTCTTTTTTCATCAACTTCCAAAAAATGAACCACCATAATTTCTGTGTTTGGATCTAATGACTTGGCCATTTCGATGATTTGTGTTTGAAAACTTTGAATCAACGCTTTAGGCAAAGTGTTCTTTTGGGGCACGATGGGTGAAACAATTCCTTTTTTAGGTAGTTTCGCACTAATGTGTGGTTTTATTGCTTGAGTTTCTTGAATCTTATTGGCAACATATAGACTGCCAACAGTAAGCCCCAGCAAAGCAATCAATCGAGATCTCATCTTCATGGCTTCACCTCACAGGACTATTTTACCATATCACTGTGGATATTTACGGCTTATGAGCATCAAGCCATCACCGAATGGGAGTTCTTTGACGGTTAAATCACTTTGTCGATTGGCCCAGTCTTTAAAGTCATTGATCTTTCTGACCAATTGTTTGAGATCACGGCTTTGGTTGCGTGATTCAATGGTTGTTTCTCCGTGAAAATCAAGATTGTCGATTAGAAGATATCCATTCGGATTCAATAAGGGCAATACTTTAGTCACCAAGGCTTTGTTTTGTCCTTTTGGTCCATCGATTAATATGAAATCAAATGAGCCCGAAATCTTGGTTAATAAGGCATCTTCATTAATTAAGGTGATTCGATCAAGTAGTCCACAGGCTTTAAAGTTCTCAGTAGCCTTTTGAGCACGCAAAGGATCTCGTTCGATCGTTGTGATCTTGATTTGCGGATTGGCTAACGCCATATGAATTGACCATATCCCAACGCCTGTCCCAATCTCAAGCATTGAGTTTAGGTGTTGACTTTGAATCAAGTGTTCACAGTAAAAGCGCCCCTCTTCTAACATCGAAGGGATCTTATCTTCTTGGGCTTGTTGTTTGATCTGATCGAAAGTGTTCATCATTAAGAAAAGCACCTTGCGGTGCTTTAAGTTTATACCAATTCGATGGTGGCCATTTCCGCAGCATCGCCCCTACGGGTTCTGGTCTTTAATACACGGGTATAGCCGCCTTTGCGTTGGGCATAAGACG
>JBBQOY010000063.1:0-5491 GCA_038331365.1 Erysipelotrichales bacterium
CCTTCATCAGGATGCTGAAATGAATTATAACGTTGATAGAATTCACCACTTTCCTTTAAAGGACATTGCATTAAAAATTGGATAACTTGTTCGAACTCATGATAAAAACCAGCATAGAGAAATGCTCTTGATCCCATTAAAGCATCTCGCACATAAAAGGAAACTTTCCCATTCGCAAAATAATGACCCGTCAAATCTGCTGGCAACAAACCATTCAAATTGGCAGCTTTCAGTGCCACCAAAATTGTTTTCGAAGCATCCGGAAATTTCGATTTAAGTGCACTCGTTTTTAACCACGTGTCCCAAAAATTCTTAATGTCATCGAGGGCTGAATCGAAATGAACATCTAAAATGTTTGTGTTTAACTCATCTTCAAAATTTCCCACAACAATCGCCCATCGAAAGATAACCTGTTCGTTAGGCAATAACGTTACTTCTCTGTTTAAAGAAACAGCGATTGGTGTTGATGCATGAATCGTGTTTTTAAGTTCATTTTTCTCCAGTAAAATATCTTCAATACCGTGATACATAAACCCACTTGGGGCATCTAAAGAAGCGGAGATGCGATCCATCTGATCTGAAATCACCGCAAATGTTTTATGTCCGAATTGAAACACAACCCGATTCTTAGTTGGCGTTACGCTCTGCTCTAAATTGGACTGTGAAATAACCAGTGCCGCTAGCCCAAAAGTCTGGACTGATTTTGAATTATTTTTAATTTTTGTTTGAAATAAGATATGGTTTTTATTGGCACCTACTTGGTCTGTTTTCTCAAATACTTCATACTTAAACACATCTTCTAAGATACAGTGATGATGGACTTGGGTTGATACAGGTGGAATCCGATCAGGATGTCCAACCAACGGCTTAACACGATCACCAAAATAGGCACTTTGATTATACGTAATTACGCTACATGCGGTATGAATGAGATCTTGTTGATAATCATCGATGAATAGATGTTGTACTCCTATCGCCTTTTGATCAACAATGGTTTCATTCAAACCATAAAGTGCACTAAATCGCTCCGATCCGAGATAAGTTAATCCAGGATAATTCATTTGATTCCTCCTTCTTGGATTCCTCTAATGAAGTACTTTTGGGCAAAAGCATAGACTAGTAAAATAGGAATCATCGAAACCAAGGAACCTGCCATCAATGTATTCACTTCTGTCGTGTATTGGGTATTTAATCTGCTTAGTAATACAGGTAATGTCATTAAATCTTGATTTGTTAGGACAATGAGAGGCCAAAAGTAATCATTCCAATATCCCATGAAGTTTATGACTAAAAGAGTGGTAACTGGGACAATACTCATCGGCATTACGATTTTCCAATAGACTTGAAAGAAACTTGCTCCATCCATATAAGCAGCTTCAATAAAATCATTCGAAATATTTTTCATATATTGCCTTAATAAGAAGATTGCGAATACATTGAATACCGTTGGAAGAATTACACCTAAGTAAGAATTGATCAATCCAAGCCTCATTAAAATAATGAAAATTGGAATACCCGTAACTTGAATGGGGATCATCATACTGGCTAGAAAAAGGGTAAATAGAATGTTTTTATATTTGAAATCAAACTTCGCAAATACGAAGGCTGCTAGACTTGATGAAGTAATTGTTAATAAAGTTGATGCCACTGAAACTATAGTACTGTTCAGTAAGGATCTTGCAAATGGTAATTGGGTAAAGATCTTAACATAAGAAGCAAGCGTAGCTTCTTTTGGGATCCATTCAATGGGTATTGCCATTAAAGCACCTGCACTTTTAAAAGAAGTTGAGATCATCCACACAAACGGTACTAAACCCAAAATCGTGAGCATGAGTAAAGCCAAGAAAACAGATTTATCTTTTAATTTCAAATTTCTATTCATAATACACCCATTTCTTTTGTAGTATTAATTGAATCAATGTGATGGTTACAATTACAATTAGTAATAAAATAGACAATGCTGTTGCATAACCCATTTCGAAGTACCTAAAACCATAGGTGTAAATTCGCTCAACCATGACTTGTGTTGCACCCATTGGTCCGCCAGCGGTCATTACCATGATTTGCGAAAAGAGTTGGAATGAGCTGATGATGGTTGTCACAAGAACAAAGAATAAAGTTGGAGTAACCAGAGGGATGGTTATTTTCTTCAATATCTGGAAACCACTCGCCCCATCGATTTCGGCCGCTTCATATAACGTTCTGTCGATCCCTCTTAACCCACCAAAAATAATGAGCGAAAAGAATCCGAGATCTTTCCATATACTGACTATTACAATTGAAGTCATGGCCCATTTTGGGTCTGTTAGCCATGCAGGTCCATGGATCCCGACAATCGCCAATAGGTTATTAAGCATTCCATATTGCCCACTTAAAACAGATTTCCATATTAATGAACCTGCTATCCAAGAGGTCAACACAGGTATGAACAACAAAACTCTAAATACAGCCACATGCTTTACATTTGAATTAAACATTAATGCTACGCCTAAGGATAAAATCATAATGCCAGGGATATAGAGTGAAATGAACTTCATCGTATTGAATATTACGCGAAGGAATTCTTCACTCTTCAGGATATCGATATAGTTCTTCAACCCAATCAAATTTGGGGGACCCCCGATTACATCCCAATCTGTAAAACTCAAGAATAAAGCGGATATCATTGGAAGTAAGGAAAAGACGATGAACCCAAGGACGCTAGGTAGAAGGAACAGCATTATATAAAACCTAACTTTTTTCTCCATTGTTTTCATCGTCTTTCTCCTTTAAAGAACTTCTGTGATTATTTTAATATTTACTGCTGATTAAGGCTTGAGCTTGATCTAAAGCTTCTTTAGGTGTTAATTCCTTAGCAAGTGCTTTAGACAAGTAAATCTGAAGATCATCCGCTACAGCACTGAATTTTTCAAGTGATGGAGGCATGACCAAATATTGAAGAGAATCAAACACAGCTTGCTTATTGGCAGGTGGCGTAACTGCTTTAAAGGCGGCTACAACTTCATCCGTCAACGCAACTGGTAGATCCCAGTTTGCATTAGCACGAAGCATTGCAGCTTCTGGGCTGCCCGACAAGAAGGCTGAAAATGTTGTTGCTGCTTCTTGCACTTTGGAAGTCTTGCTTACGACAAGCGCTTCTGAGAAGAAGTGTGTTGCATGTTGTTTGATTCCAGGTTCGATTGCGATATCCCAATTGAATTTACAGTTGGCAGCAAAATCAGAGAAGGCCCAGATACCAGTAACCAACATTCCTAAACGTCCAGACTTAAATAAATCCCAATCACCCATTCCACCTAATTGTTCAGTCGTTGGGGTTACATTTGTAACCGTAACACGGTCAATCATTATGCCGAGTGCTTCAACATTGGCAGCAGAATTTAAAGTAAAGGCACTTTGGTCAGCATTCATCATGCTTCCGCCATTCTGAGCAACAGTCTTGTAGAACTCCCAAGTTTGAATTGGACGTATGATTCCAAAAATATCTGTCCCTAATGCACGAATTTTTTCCGCAGCAGCCAGCTCATCAGCCCAAGTCCAAGTGGCTGTCGGATAAGTGACCTTTGCCTGATCAAATAAGTCTTTATTATAGATTAATACAACATTCGAGAATTTAGTAGGTAAACCATACTGTTTTGAACCAATTTGGAACGCTTTAAGGGCTGTTGGGTGAATTTTGGAAATGTCCAAACCCGTTACATCGAGTTCAACAATGGCTCCTTTGTCAGCATAAGCTCTAAAGTTTTCAATATTTAATTCAAATACGTCTGGTGCTTGACCACCAGCGACTCTGGTTGCCAATTGGGTAAAATAATCAGCATAACCAATCGTCTCAACTTCAATTTTAATCAAAGGGTTTGCGGTCTCAAAAGCAGTGACCATGGCAGCCAAAGTGGCTTCTTGTCCATTAATTGAAGAATAATTCAAAAACTTAACGGTTACTTCCTTGGCTTTAGCAGGTGTACATGCCGACAACATCACAATAGCGGCGAGTACAATCAACATCTTCTTAATCATTGTATTTCCTTTTCTTTCTGTTTATGTAACTTGTTAGCCGTTTGGTAAATCATTCCCTTTTACCCACCAAGACGATTGCTTCATACGGTCTCAAGTTTAAACCTTGTTTAGAATCGATCTCATCGTAGTTTGATAAGATCAACTTCATTGTCTGAACATCTTCGCTCAGATGAACACTATTTGAATGGAAATTGCAGAATACCTTCAATTCCATTGAACCCAATGTACGTTTGTAGGCAAATATGTCTTTATGATCTTCATATAGCATTTCGAATTGACCATCTCGAATTAAGTCTTTGAGATCACTCATTCTTCTAAACCAAATGAGTTTTCGATAATACGCTAAGACAGAATTGGTTCTTCCCAACTGCTCTTGAGCATTAATCGAAGTATAGTTAGGGTTTAAATTAATCCAAGGTTGCGCTTCACTGAATCCACCGAAATTTGTATCATTCCAAGGAAATGGCGTGCGAGCATTATCACGACCTATTTTATGAATGGAGTCCATGATTTGATCATCACTAAACCCTTTTTCTCGACGATCTTTGATCATGTTGTGGGTCTCTATGTCTCGATAATCACTGAATGATTCAAATTGAACATTGGTTAGACCCAATTCTTCACCTTGATAGATATAGGGCGTTCCTTGCATGAAGTGTAATAGTGTTCCCAACATTTTAGCGGATACTTCTCGATACTTTTGATCATTTCCCCAACGTGAGACAATACGTGGTAGATCATGGTTGTTCCAGAATAATGAGTTCCAACCCTTTTGATATAAATCGACTTGCTGATCATTGAAGACTTTCTTTAGTTTGAGTAAATCCAACTCTATATAATCCCACTTTTCTTTACCAGGCGCTTGATCCAGCAAGATATGTGAGAAATTGAAGATCATTGAGAATTCACTCCCATCTAAATTCGAGTAACGCTTTGCCTTCTCAGTGGTTGCACCCCATGTCTCACCCACCGTAAGAATAGAATCTCTTTTAAAACAGTTTTGATTTAATTCTTGGATGTACTCATGTAGTTTTGGTCCATCTGCAATAATAGTTTGATCTAAGTCTTTTGCGATCAAGTCAATGACGTCGAAGCGGAATCCTTGGATACCCTTATCCAACCACCAATTGATCATTCGATATAGTTCTTCTCTCACCGGTTTGTAATGCCAGTTTAAATCAGGTTGGCTTTTCGCAAATAGATGCAAATAGTATGAATTCGTTTGTTCTTCCAAAGTCCAAGCACTTCCTAGAAAAATAGATTGTAAGTCAGAAGGAACTTTCCCTGTGTTGGGTTTGAATACATAGTATTGACGATAAGGACTATCACTATCACTACGTGCTTCTTTGAACCAAAGATGTTCACTCGATGTATGATTCGCTACAATGTCCATGACGATCGATATCCCATGTTGTTTTGCTTTTAGTATTAATTCATCCATATCCTGCATCGAACCAAAATCACGCATAATGCTGAA
>JBBQOY010000064.1:0-5287 GCA_038331365.1 Erysipelotrichales bacterium
ATGGTCTCATCAAGAAAGATGAGTACATTAATTTCGATCAAACGCCTGAATTTAAACGTCATTCGGAGATTGGTTTCCAGATTACACGTTCGATTTTTGAGTTCTCACATATTGCAGAGGTCATCTTAGCCCATCATGAATGTTATGATGGTTCTGGTTATCCAAAAGGTTTGCTTGGAAGTGAAATTCCACTTTCAGCTAGGATTATAAAAATGATCAATGATTATAATTCAGCCATCGGTCGAGATGGGTTAAATGAAATTCAAGCGTTCAAATTTATCAATGAAACCAACGCCAAAGAATATGACCCTGAATTGATTGAAGTATTTAAGGACATACTCAGTTTGAACCTTTAAGTCAATTGAATTTTTTAATAAAAGTATGAGCAAAACCAATAAAATCTTAACGATTTTCATTGATCAATCGGTTTCTGCTTTTGACCACTTGATAATCATCCGTAAAAACCATTTCGATTTGATGGGTTCATTATGAGTTTGCTGATATAGCATTCCGAAAATTGTGTAAACTAACGCTTAATTTTCTTAGACACCGTAAGTTCAGGTGTCTTTTTTTAAATTGAAGCGTATAATGTTTCTAAACATTGGATGAAGGAGTAATCAATGATCATACATGCTCAAGATAGACGACGTTTAATCGATGCGGCCATGGGTCGAATCGACAATGACCTGATTCTTTTTAATACCTTGATCGTTAATGTTTATACCGGGGAAGTTCTTAATGGGGAGATCTGGGTCTTGGATGGTTTCATATCCCATGTAGAGATTCATGACGGTAAGCAACAACTTGGAAAATCAAAACAAAGTGTGGATGCATGTGGTGCGTATGTGATTCCAGGCTTCATTGATCCGCATGTCCATATTGAAAGTAGTATGTTGACACCACGTCAATTTGCGGCGGCTGTTTTACCGCATGGGACCACGACGGTTGTTACCGATTCCCATGAGATTGCCAATGTATTTGGGCTTGAAGGTGTGTATTATATGCATGACAGTGCTTTAGAAATCCCTTTAAGGCAACTCATCCATGTGCCTTCTTGTGTACCTTCAGTTTTGGGTTTAGAAAATAATGGGGCTACTTTCGAACCTGCAGAAATCGAATCACTCTTTAAATTAAAGAACGTTGTTGGTTTAGCTGAAGTTATGGATTTCATCGGTGTTATCAATAATGAAGATCGTATTCATGAACTCTTAGACATCGCACTTAAACAAGGCCGATTTATCCAAGGCCATGCCCCAAGTTTGATGGGTCATGAACTTTCAGCGTATCGCTGTGGGGGACAGACGTCTGATCATGAAGTGACCACAGCCCAAGAAGCTTTAGAATCTTTACGCTTAGGTATCTATGTGGATGCTCGTGACAGTAGTATCTCACAAGATATTCCTTCGATTGTTCAAGGCATTAAAAACGTACGTTATTTGGATCGTTTAACTCTTTGCACTGATGATCGAGAAGCCCAAGATTTGTTGAATGAAGGGTCCATCGATGGGATCGTTAATAAGATTATTGCGGAAGGTCTGGATCCGATTGATGCCATACGAGCTGCGACTTTAAATGCCGCGACTCAAATTAAAGAAGAAGCTTTAGGGGTGATTGCACCTGCCTGTGTGGCCGATTTTTTTCTAAGCGATCGCATTGATAAAATCAAAGCATTAAAAGTATTTGTCGGTGGAAAACTAGTCGCAGAAGATGGACGATTGATACAACCATTAGAAGAAACAACCTATCCTTTAGAACAAATCAATTCAATCAATATCCCTTCTTTAACTTTAGAAGATCTACAACTTAAAGCACCCATCTTAAATGGCGACATTGAGGTGAACGTCTTAACGTTTGTAGACACCAAAAGTTTAGTCACAAGGATTCAGAAGGAGACCCTTAAAGTTAAAGATGGATTATTAAGTTTATCTGATCCTCAACTTAAGATTGTTGCTGTACTTAATCGTTATGGTTTACCCCACATTGCAGTGCATGTGGTAAGAAATTTTGGGACAGTCAAAGGCTGTGTGGCTTCCACTGTGTCTCATGATAGCCACAATTTGATCATGGTTTATGATGACCCTAAAGACGCTTACATCGCAGTTAAACAGCTTCAAAAGACACGAGGTGGTATGTGTTGTGTGCTCAACTCAGAAGTTACCGCGGCTTTAGCTTTGCCTGTCGCAGGACTTATGGCGAATGTCTCAGTCGTTGAGATGGCAAAGAACGCCGAATCCTTTAAACAGGCATTAAGAGATTTTGGTTTAACAGCGCAAGCGAATCCTTTACTTAGAATTGTCACCTTGGCCTTGCCTGTCATTCCATTTGCGAAAATGTCAGATCTGGGTTGTGTTGACGTCGTACAGAAAAAGTTTATTCCTTTATTTGAACCATCATCAAGGTCCTAAAAGGACCTTTCGTTTGAGGGTGTTGATTTAAAGATGAAAGATTGAATTGTGCTAAACAACGGATGTTGGAATTTCATCATTCAGGAAAGGATTTTATGCCTGCATTAATCATTGGTTTAATACTCTTTATGTTTACGCTTGATTTGGGGGTTTCTCTTTTAAACTACGCTCAAAGGATTAAACCTTTAGAAGAAAACATCAAAAATATTTATGACGAAGCCCAATATCAACTATGGTTGGCGTATATGATGGAGAAAAATCGTTTAGAAACCATTCAAAAGACCTTCAATCTTATTGTATTGGTGAGTTTATTAAGTTTTGGATATTTTAGTTATCTTGAAAGCGTAAGTCAAAACATCTCTTCCGATGGGTTGCTTCAAACAATGATTTTCTTAGCGCTCTATATGGGTATGCAGCTTATTCTTGGCTTAGGTTTTGAGTGGTTCGATACCTTTAAGATTGAAGCTAAATATGGTTTTAATAAGACCTCGACTAAGACATTTTGGATTGATCAACTTAAAGGGCTCGTTTTAGGAAGTGTGCTTTTAGGTGGTTTGGTGATCGTGATGCAAAGTTTATTCATCACCTTTTCTAAACAATTGGGAAGTTTTATTTTAGTCTTTTGGATATTCATTTCTTTTATGATGATTTTGTTCTTTGTGCTCAACACAAAAATTTTGTTAAGACTGTTCAATAAACTTAAACCGATTGAAGATGAAACACTAAAAAATGAAATTGATACTTTAGCGAAAAAGACTGGTTTTGAAGTCAAAGCCATCTTCATAATGGATGCCTCAAAACGTTCTACGAAACTCAATGCCTTTTTCTCAGGCTTAGGTAAAATGCGAGAAGTGGTGCTTTATGATACCTTGATCGCTAAATTGTCTCAAGATCAGATTTTAGCTGTTTTAGCCCATGAATTGGGACATGCGAAACATAAAGATACATTGAGGATGTTGGTGATTCAGATCTTAGTTTTTGAGATTTATGCACTAGGTATAGGATTTATCTTACAAACCTCAAGCCTATCCACGACCTTTGGTCTTCAAGGTTTAAATTTCGGATTTTCAATCATTCTTTTTATTATTTTAATAGAACCAGTAGGACTCTTAATCGGGATTCCCATCAATGCCTTAAGTCGTAGTGCTGAGTATAAAGCCGATGCATTTGCGGTTAAGATGACTTCTAAAGAAGCCATATCTGGAGCATTAAAAATCTTGGTGACTGAAAATTTCAGTAATCTGTCTCCTCATCCTTTGTATGTCCTATTGCATTATTCTCACCCACCACTATCACGAAGGTTAAGCGCAATCGATAAAGTGGTGTGTAGTGATTGTTGATCATGATGCGTAGTTTGATCGACAAGATTTAGCTCAACACAAAGCGTTGTTTATGTGTTAAAACAATGCCATAAGTTGGTAGCGCTTGAGTTATGAATTTTATCAGATGACGTCAATTATCGAATACGGACATATTTAGCTTGAAATTTTTGAGAGTTAAAATACTGTTCAGTATAATCCATCACATCTCCGTTTTTTAAATAGGTTGTAAGGTTCGCTTTAATGATTGGGGTGAATTTATCTATGTTGAACATTTTAGCGATTTCAACGGGTGGAAGTGTTGGGATGACAGTATGAGCAGACATATCAATTTTGAGGCCTTTGATTTGTTCAACATAATTGAATTTACTGTTCTCAAGATAACTGATGTTTAAATCAGGGAACTTTCGAATCGACATGTATGTTTTCTCATATTGAATAATCTCGCCATCGCAATAACAAGCACGTTCAAAATAGTAAACCATTTCTCGTTCATTCAACTTCAAGATATTGGCGATTTGAGGTGGTGCCTCTTGTACGGTAAAGACTTTTACTTCGAATCGTGATACTTTGCCCTGCGCTTTTATTTCTTCAGAGAAAGAGAAAAATTCTGAGCTTTTATGTGCAAAATTCGTGGGTTTTACTACAGAGCCTAAACCGGCTGTTCGAACCAATAGATTTTTAGCGACTAAACCATCTGTTGCTTTTCGTATTGTGACACGTGACGCCTTATAAAGCTTTGTCAGTTCCAACTCAGTTGGGATCATGTCATTTGGTTTATAATAACCCGACGTGACTTTATCGATTAAATCGTTTTCTATGGTCTTATAGAGTGGCATATTTTTCTTGTTCATAGTTTTACCCCAAATGTATTATATATCATAATAAATAGTACATCAAGACAATACAAGTATATATTATATTATAATAAATATATAAATGTATTTACATATGACCAGGAAGATGATAACATTTAATTGAAATTGGAGTAAACAAATGATCGGTGTAGCACTTTGTACGCATGCTGGCTTTGCTGCCGGATTAAAAGAAGCTTGTGAAATGATTGCTGGTGAACAAGAAAACTTTGTCGCCTTAGGCTTTACTTTTAGTGATGAATTAATGGAATACAGTGAGAAACTTAAGAACTTAACCAAGGACTTTGATGAAGGTTGTCTCTATATTACTGATATGATTAATGCAAGCCCTTACAACGCTTCTTTGGTCTGCATCTACGATACAAAGAATTGGGTCTTAAGTGGAGCTTGTTTACCCATGGTTATTGAAATATTAATTGCACGCTCGATTGAAGGGGCGACCATAGAAAATATTATTGCACAAGTTAAAGAATCAAGTCAGTATTACTCGGGATTCACATCATCTGATGATGTTTTTAAGTAACAGAAAGGAGGAAAACAATGCTGAAGCTGGTTAGATGCGATGATCGTTTAATACATGGTCAATGCATGACTTACATTGTTAATGATTATGCAATTAGAAATATTCTAGTGGTCGATGAATTTACGGCAACAAACAAAATCATAAAATCGATATTCACCGCTGCCA
>JBBQOY010000065.1:0-5264 GCA_038331365.1 Erysipelotrichales bacterium
GTTACATCGTTGATCTGTTACCATATCAAATGTGTTGGTTGATTATCATTTCTTTGGGTTTACTGGCTTTATATTTAATACCTTCATTTAGGCGCAGCGATAAAAGAGATTATCATTTACTCTATGAGGGGTCACAATGAGTACAGCCATCGGTTTCTTATTCTTGCCTATGATTGTCATTGTCCTGATCTTCATACTCTTGGGGTTAATTTTGCCGATTATAATCGGCATATTGGTCTACCAAGATGCGATAAAACGGAAACACCCATCGGCTTTTGTTTGGGCGATGGTGGCGTCACTGGTACCAGCATACATAGGTTTATTGTTGTATGTTCTCATCGGTACAACACAAAATCAGATAGGAGTTAAATTATGAGTATCTTTATCTTACCTTGGATTGCAATTATTTTGATCTTCGCTCTATTTTGCTTAATCATGCCGATTATAATCGGGTTCATGGTTTATCAAGATGCAACAAAACGGAATAATCCTTCGGCTTTTATATGGGCGATGGTGGCTTCATTGGTACCAGCCTATATTGGTTTATTGTTGTATGTTCTCATCGGTACAACACAAAATCAGACAGGAGATAAACTATGAATTTCATCGATTTGCATAATCATTGTTTTGCGGGTATGGACGATGGTGTAAAGAGTGATGAAGAAGCACTGAAAATGCTAGAGGTGGCACTAAAAAGTGGCATTAAATTGATGTATGTAACGCCTCACAAAGAACCGAAAGGTCAATACAATCCTGAAGATGATGAAGTCATCAAAGCATGGAGACATTTAAGTAGGATTGCTAAAGACAATGAGATCGACATCGATATCCGTTATGGTGAAGAATTTAGAATCAAAACGAATTCGATTGATTTAATCAAATCAAATCAAGTACTCGGTTATATGGATACTCAGTACGTATTGGTCGAGTTTACACGTACCAATGCTTTATCCAAGCTTATTTCGCAAGCAATTGAAGCCTTTCAACAGCAGGGAAGAATGATTTTAATTGCCCATCCTGAACGTTATTTTGATGATGTTGATGAAGGCGTTGAAGCATGTAAATCTTGGGTCGAAAAGGGGTGCTTTCTACAACTTAATCGCACATCATTAACCGGTGTCCATGGTGTTTTTGCAGAAAAGATTGCCAACAAATTAATCAAGCTGGGGTTAGCTCATTGTATTGCCACCGATGCCCATCAAGCAGAAGGTCTAAGAGTATGTCGCTTGGATGATGTGTATTTCATGGTTAAAAAGAAGTTTAGCCAAGCAGATGCAGATTTACTTTTCTTAACGAATCCTTTACTGTTAAGCCAAAATTTACCTATGCAGTCATTGTTTCGTCAGAGAAAACGGTTAAAATTGATTTCTAAAATTTTAGAAAAGATAAAAAGACCGATAAAGAAAATGAAGAAAGAAGGAACTGAACATGGGAAATAAGAAGATTCTACTGACGGGTGGTTTAGGTTATATTGGATCGCATATCTTAGCAAGTTTAGAAGATTGTTCATCTGCTTTGATTGTTGATAATCTGTCCAACAGTGACCTCGCTCAAATTGAAAGACTTAAAAAACTAATGCCACTTCAAATCGATCAGGTTCATCTGATTGATTGTGCAGACCTTCGTGCTTTTGAACGTATTTTTGCGACTTATGAGATTGATACTGTCATTCATTTGGCTGGATATAAGGCAGTCGGGGCATCCGTCAATACACCCTTGCTTTATTATTCGAATAATCTAAATGCAACCCTCAATGTTTTGTTGATGTGTGAAAAATATAAAGTTGAACGTCTCATATTTAGTTCATCAGCAACTGTTTACGGGAATCAAACATCACCCATGAACGAGACCATGACGTTACTTAAGACCTCGAATCCCTATGGAGAAACCAAAGCCATAAGTGAGCGAATGATAGAAGATTATTGTCTCGTTCATCCTGAAATGGCAGCGACATCTTTGCGCTATTTTAATCCAGTGGGTGCACATGCAACTGGGTTCATTGGGGAAATCCCAAATGGGATCCCAAACAATCTTTTACCTTATATTCAACAAGTTGCGAGTGGGAAGCGTCCGTATCTTACTGTTTTTGGGGACGATTATCCTACGAACGATGGGACAGCGATCCGAGACTACATTCATGTTATGGACCTCGCAGATGCCCACATCAGTGTCATGAAAGCCCCGAAAAAAGGTTATCGTATCTACAATGTTGGTACTGGTAAAGGTACCTCTGTATTAGAGTTGGTCCATGCCTTTGAAAAGAGTACCGGGCTTAAGATTGAGACACAGATGGGACAACGGCGCGCAGGTGACCTTGCTGAAAGCACGGCAGATGTAACTAAAATTAAAAGAGAACTTGATTGGTCTAGTTGCTACACACTTGAAGACATCTGTAAAGATGCGTGGAATTTTGAACAAAATCTTAACTTAGAATCAGAAGGAACAACGAGATTATCTAAATGATCTCGTTTTTTTTAAAGTATAATAAGAAGAGTCGACTTTAATAAGATTGGATCACCCAACTTAAGTTAGGAGCATTATGGAAATAAAACACTTTCTTAAAACATTAAAAAAAATAGGCATTGTTTTTTATACTAGTTTTTCAACGATGCAGAAAGCAGTGCGGAAGATATCTGTAAATCATTGGGTTAAAGCAACAAACGATCAATGTATGTCGATCAAAGAAACCCTGACCTTTAGCCCTGAAGGATTTTAAAATGAACACTTTAAGTTTGCCAACTCAGCTCCATTTTGTTCAAGCTTACGAACTGATTGATACCCTAACCTTAGTGGTAAAGCAAAAAAAATGTGCACTCTTTTTAAGTGAATCTGCTGCAGAGCGCTTAAATCTTTTAACTTGGATTGAAACTTTAAATATTCAAACTGAACTGATTTGGATTAAATCAATTCCTACGAATCCAACGTACCAAGACATTACAGCCACCTTGAAACAACTTAAGACCAATGATTGGGATCTGTTTATTGCCATTGGTGGTGGCAGTACATTAGATCTGGCTAAAAGCGTTGCGGCTTTGGGTGCCATGAATGAAACAATTTATGATGATCAACAAATTTTACGAGTAATCCAGGAAAAATCTTATCTTAAAAATACACTTCGACCCAAACTGATTGGGGTACCAACAACCGCCGGAACAGGAAGTGAGCTGACCCGTTGGGCAACGGTATGGGATAAAGTAAACATTGCGAAATACTCGATTGAGACCCCAACCTTGGCTTTTGATGAAGCGTACTTTGTTGTCTCGTTTACTTTATCGATGCCTAAAAAACTGACCTTATCTACAGGCTTAGATGCCTTATGCCAAGCCACTGAAGCTTATTGGGCGAAATCGACCACGCCATCTGTTCAACGCTTGGCTTTACAAGCAATTCGCATCATCGTTAATAACCTGCCTAAGGTTTTATCGAACCTTGATAATTTGGACTACCGAACTGCGATGATGCATGGTTCTATCTTGGCGGCATTGGCTTTTAGTAATACAAAAACAACTGCTTGTCATTCCATTTCGTATCCATTAACCTTGAAGTTTAATCTGGATCATGGGATCGCTTGTGCATTGAGTTTAGGTGATATCTTAAGACACAATCTCAGTGCTCTTACAAATCCGGAAAGTGTGTATGAAGCTTTCAACATTGATAATCCTGAAGCCTTGAGGTCTTGGATTGAATTGAATGCAAAAGGGATCGTATCCTTTAAACTCTCAGATTATGGGGTGACTGAAACGGATCTTGAAAGCTTGGCAGCTTTATCATTCACCTTAGGTCGAATGAATAATAATCCTGTTGATATAACGCATGAACAGGTTAAACAAATCTTAAAACGTCATCTTTAATGAAGTTTTTTTAAGTTAAATCGTGTTTTATAACGATATAACTTAGGTTGTTTCAATACCCTTTTTTTACCGCTAAGCGTATAATGAAAAAGCATTTAAGAAAGGAACTGTCTGCATTTGTTTTGCGGACACAAACGCAATGTCAGAAAATCTAAACCTTGATCCTAAATTCAATCCCTTTAAGGCTCATCCTAAAAAGGAAACGAAGATTAAAAAAATGTTTGCAGTGGTCAGTGGCAAAGGCGGTGTAGGTAAGTCTACCGTTGCTGCTTTCTTAGCCAGTCATGGCCAAAAATCAGGTTTTCAAACGGGCTTAATTGATGGTGATATTGTTGGTCCATCCATGGGTCAATTCTTTAATATTCATACGCAAGCTTTTGGTTCTGATTTAGGTATCTTACCTTATGAAACGGAGAGCGGTTTAAAGGTCATTACGTCGAACATGTTGGTGGAATCTGAAACAACCCCAATTTTATGGAGAGGTGCTTTGATTACCAACGCTTTGAAACAATTTTATACGGATGTGGCTTGGGGTGAACTTGATCTGATGGTCGTGGATATGCCGCCTGGAACGGGTGATATAGCTTTAACGGCATTTCAATCTTTGCCGATCGATGGAATCATCATCGTAACAACACCACAAGATGTTGTATCAATGATTGTTTCAAAAGCCATTGAGATGGCTCAAAAGATGAATGTACCAATTTTAGGCATCATCGAAAATATGAGTTTTATGGATTGTCCTGAGTGTCATCATCGTCTCTATCCTTTTGGAAAAAGCAAAGTTCAAGAACTTGCTGATAAATATGACCTGCCTGTCATAGCGACTTTACCCATTGTACCCCTATACAATCAACTGGCAGATGAAGGTCGTATCGAAGAAGTAGACAGTGAGGATTTTATGCGTCTAGTTGAAATTTTGATGGGTGATTGAGGATGTTTGAGACAGCGCGTTCCATTAAAAAAAGAGATCCAGCCGCCAAGAGTTTACTTGAGGTCATTCTTTTATATCCAGGATATCATGCGATGATTTTGCATCGCGCAGCTCACTTTCTCTATCGGATCCATGCCTATTTTTTAGCCCGTGCCATTTCGCAACTCAATCGATTCTTAACGGGTATAGAGATCCATCCAGGGGCTAAAATCGGAAAACGATTGTTTATCGATCATGGGATGGGCATCGTTATCGGTGAGACTTCTGAAATCGGTGATGATTGTACTTTATACCATATGGTGACTTTAGGTGGCGTGAATCTTGACCCTGTTAAGCGTCATCCAACTTTAGGCAATCGCGTTATGGTTGGCGCAGGTGCTTCCGTACTTGGTGCCATAAACATTGGTAACGACGTTAAGATTGGTGCCAATGCGGTTGTTGTACGAGATGTTCCAAATGGCGAAACCGTCATTGGGCAT
>JBBQOY010000066.1:0-5101 GCA_038331365.1 Erysipelotrichales bacterium
TAAATCTAGACTAGAACTTTCAGGTATTTCGACGGAAGATTTAAATCAAGATGGGTTAATCGATAGTGTTGATTCATTTGAGAAGATCTTCGACTTACAAGCTTTATGGGACTCACTCAGTGTCAATGTCTTGCCGATTGCTCTAAATGAACCCTATTCCTTTTATCCTTTCTTAACGGCGGGGGGGTTTAAAATCTTTGAATCTTATGATGCCCTTGAGCCAGGTTTTGATACTGAGCAATTTACATTAGGGTTACAGTTTATCAAGGCTTTGTCGCAAATTCATTGGAATCACAGTGAAACCAATTCATCTGATGCCTATACATGGAAACTTGATGAAGTTTTAGTCAATGATGATTTTGTTTTTACATTAGCGGGTGCTTGGATGAACATACGGGAAAATGATGCTGCAACTGTGAATGAATGGGTGGTTTCAAAATTCCCAACATATCAAGGCAATGAGCTTTCACCGATCGTCAGAACCAGTGGTTTCGCCATAAACGCAGATACTATTTATCCCAGCGCTGCCCATGAACTCCTTCGAATCTTAAAATCAATAAAAGGAATCCAGCTCTTGATTGATCATACTGAATTGACCCCTTTAGCGAATGATTCAACCTTGCAGTATCTGATTTTTGATGATCCACATCGCGCTGAAATGGTTAAAGCTTTTCAGAGTTCTGTTGGAGAACCTGTAATTGCTTATCCCAACAATCCACAACACTTAGCATATGAAGTACTTGCGGATATGAAAATGATGATTATCATGCGTGATTTGTGGGATGCTAAAATAACGGTTGAAGAAGCCCAAGCACGTGTCAATGCAGAAGCAGATCGCGTTGAGGCAGAATTGAATGTTCAAGAGGTGATTCGAAATGACTAAAAATGAAAAATTAATGCTCATGGTGAATGCCTTATATTTTCTTTCTGGTACGATGAGTGGTGTTTTCGTCAATGTATACCTCTATGCTTTTACAGGCTCTTTGGTTCAGATGACCATTTATGCGATGGTGCGGTTTACTTTCTTTCCTTTAGGTTCTTTAATTGCTGGAGTCTTAGCTAAACGGACACGTTTAGCCACGACACTGACCATTGGTTTGGTGATCATTATCGCAACAATGGGCTTCCTTTTAACTTTTAATCAATTATTTACAACGTACTATTTCATCATTTATGGGATTGGGTTAACCTTTGGGATTGGCGAAGGTATGTTCTGGTTTTCAGCCAATAATCTGAGTTTAGCTGTTTCTGAAAAGCAATCGCGAGCTAAATTTATTACAACCATGGGCATCACCAATGCAATCTCGACTGTTTTAGCCCCATCGATTGCGGCCTTGATTGTTACATTCTCAAAAACAGATACACTCGGTTATCTTTTGATTTTCCAATTGGTAATCTTACTTCATAGTATTACAGCGTATATCGCATCTAAAATCGGAGTCGTTACTCAAAGACAAAGTTTTACTTTGCGCGATAAATTCATTCTCAAGAATGATCCACAATGGCGCTATCTAATGACATCTCACTTACTCTTTGGCATTAGAGATTCTGCGACTTTGGTTGTTATGGGTTTGTTGCTTTATAATGCTTTAGGTGCGAACGGTTCAATTTATTCAACCTTGTTGATTATCTTCTCGTTTCTAGGTATAGTAGGAGCCACAGTGGTACGTAAAGTCCAACGACGTGATAATCGAATCGCCTTATATTCTTATGGCGCTTTTGCCTTATTCTTTGCTGCGATGGTTTTAGTTTTGATGCCCAATCTACTGGGGGCATTGATCTATGGCGTTGTTAATGCCTTGGCAGCCCCTTTCTTTATGAACCCTTATTCAATCATCGTCATGAATGCCATGCAGGATTATATGGAAATGGGAAGTGTTTATGGCCATATGATCATCAAAGAAGTGATTCTGAATATTGGGCGTTTAATTGGGATGGCCTTTATTTTGATTGCGTATGCTGTTTTACCAACTTCAATCTATATGACCGTTGCTGTCTTTGCCTCATCAATCTTTGCCCCGATTTTAGTGATTTATGCCACAACGTATCATCGTCAAAGAGACCAACTTAAGCGCGTCTAATATGAACTGGGAAATGATCATCAAAGATGAATTTGAACAGGATTATTTTAAATCGCTTTCCGTTTTTCTTAAACAATCTTATGAGAATACCGTTGTTTATCCACCTAAAGCACAGATTTTTAATGCCTTCTCCTATGCAGGTTATGATGAACTCAAAGTTGTGATGATTGGACAAGACCCATATCATCAGCCTCATCAAGCCCATGGATTATGCTTTTCAGTTAATTCAGGGATTGATTTTCCACCAAGCCTACAAAACATCTTCAAGGAATTGGTCGAAGATATCGGGTGTGACTTTCCCCAATCAGGATCATTGATCCCTTGGGCTAAACAAGGGGTGCTCTTACTGAATACACTTCTAAGTGTAGAAGCCAATAAACCTTTATCTCATCAAAACCAAGGATGGGAAATCTTCACAGATAGGATCTTGAAGCAGTGTAATCTTCACCCGAAACCATGTGTCTTCTTACTTTGGGGAAAGAATGCTCAAGCCAAGGCAAGTTTAATCACAGATCCAAAACATTTGATTCTCATGGCGCCGCATCCGTCTCCATTATCTGCATACCGAGGCTTTTTGGGTTCAAAACCTTTTTCTCAAGCAAATGCCTTTTTAAAACAAAACGGCAGGAAAGAAATTGTGTGGTGTTTATGAAATTCAACACGATTGAAGCATTGACGACTTATTGTGAAGCAAGGATGACCAAAGGTCGTTTTGGCTTTGATCACTTTAAAAGAATGATGGCAGAGTTGGGCAATCCTCAAAACGACATTCGATGTGTGCATGTCGCAGGAACCAATGGAAAAGGCTCAACTGTAAATTATCTTAGAAGCATCCTCCAAAGTGCTGGATATCGAATTGGGTCCTTTACCTCACCTCATTTGATTGTTCATAACGATCGAATTCGAATCAATGACGTCTATATTTCAAATGAACGTTTATTGGCATATGGGAATCGTTTTTATGATCTTATTGAAGCCAATAACTTATCGATGTTTGAAATCGATATGCTTTTTGCGGTGCATTACTTTAAAGAAGAAAAAGTTGACCTTGCTTTGTATGAAGTTGGTTTGGGTGGACGACTAGATGCCACCAACATCGTTACCCCACTGCTTTCAATCATTACGACCATTGGGTTTGATCATATGGAACTTTTAGGTAATACTTTGAAATTGATTGCCACAGAAAAAGCAGGCATCATTAAGAACAAAGTACCAGTATTGACGGCTGAACCTAAGAAAACATGTTTGGATGTTTTTGAGACCGTTTGTTTAAGTCATGAATCATCTTTACTGAAAACCACCAAAATTAAAGCAGTGAAGTCGAATGAAGGATTAAGTTATGCCTATCGAGGACTCACTGTTCATTTGTCAACCATGGCACTTTATCAAGTTCAGAACTCTGCGACTGCTTTTGAGGCAGCCTATTTTCTAAGATCTTACGGATTTGATATTTCAGATCAAGCCATCATCGATGGGTTAGGCAGCGCCCAATGGAAAGGTCGCTTTGAGAAAGTAAGCGATGACCCGTTAATTATCATTGATGGTGCTCATAATTCTCATGGGATCACAGCTTTGAAAGAAAGTGTCAAATATTTACCGCAACCCATTTTCGTTGTTTTCAGTGCCTTAAAAGACAAAGAAACGGATAAGATGATCATCCAAATGTTGGATGTGACTCCGCATTTAATCGTCACCGAATTCGATTTCTATCGTGCGTCAACAGTTGATCTATTGGCGAAGGATTTTCCAGTCGAGAAAATTAAAGATCCAACAGTAGCCATTATGAAAGGCATACATCGATCTAAAGGGGGCTCTTTGGTTATCACGGGTTCTTTGTATTTTATTTCTGAAGTGAGACAAAAGATTTTGCCGAAACTCTTAGGGAAACACTATGACCCTAGGTAACCTCGAATATATTGGATTAATCATTTTGGCTTTGGTGGTGTTGATGGTAATTGCCCAATCCACCATGAAGATTCATTTTGAATTGAAAACGATGGTATTAATTAGTTTTATGAGTCTTTTGTCTTTGGTTTTAGCGGTATTCTTATCGATGACGATTCCCTTGTTTGGTTTTCCTTCATTGAGATTTGGATTCTCACAATTGCCCATTATGATCGCAGGGGCACTATTCGGACCTTGGTGGGGTTTAATTGCGGGGGTTTTAGAAGATCTATTAGAACTGGCCAGTGGTTTTGTTGTTAGCCCATATATTGGCTTTACATTAAATAAAGCGTTGTTGGGGTTAATCCCAGGGCTGGTTTTTCTTTTAGCGAAGAAGGATCCTAAAAAGTTAAGAATCTTTATGATTGGTTCAATCCTATTGCTTTATGGAGCCAGTATTGGCTTTATTCTCAGCACCAAGAGTGTAAGTGCCGCACAAGTGACCTATGACTTGACACTACAAGTTAAGGCAATATTAATCGGATTGATTTTAGCAATCTTTCCATTAATCTGGTTTATGGTACGTCAGTTTAAACAAAAAGCCATCCAAAGAACTGATTTCCAAGCCTGGTTATTTTCAGTTGTCTTGATTGAGATCGTGATCAATGTGATTTTAACACCAATTTGGTTGAATAATTTATATGGAATTCCCATTGAAATTCAAATCATCATTCGTTCCATCAAAGCAAGTTTCTTTGTGGTTCTTAATACTTTCCTTGCCTATTTCATCTATCGTAGTTTAAAACGTATTAAGTAAACCGCAATCCGTGGCAGACCCACGCCAAAAAAGGAGCAAAACGATGACTACGGCATATAAATCAACCCAGATTGTATTAGAAAATTCAATATTTGATGGGTATCTTCTTGTTGAAAAAGGCAAGATTAAAGCAGTAACAACCCAAGCGGATCATTGTGAAGTAGTGGATTGTGGTGAGGACCGTATTTGTCCTGGTATCTTTGATACACATAACCATGGTGCTCTAGGATACAATCTATTGAGTGGTGGAGATCCTATCAAAGGCAAGGCCACAGTCTTAGGTTACCTTAAAGGGATTGCCAGTCAAGGTGTCACTTCA
>JBBQOY010000067.1:0-5039 GCA_038331365.1 Erysipelotrichales bacterium
GTTTCCATTGTTTCAAAAGCTAAAATAATGCCATACTTAGAAGCCAAATCAACGCACTTCCCAAGATTGTTTTCGAACTGTTCAACGGTTGAAGCATCATGTGTTTCATAATAAACATCATACCCTGCCAATTGAATCAGACGAACACCCAACTTTGTTGCTAAAACGCAAGCTTTTTCCATGATTACCAAAGATTTCGCTCGAATGGCTTCATCATGCGAACCCAAGGAATATTTACGATGGGCACTTAAACACAAAGAGTTTATTGGGATCCCTACTTTTTCAATGGCTAACTTGATTTCTGAAACGATGGGATTACTTTCTTCGAGTCGCACTAATCTTTCATCACTTTCATCAATACTGATTTCTACATAATCAAAACCTGCATTTTCAGCCGCAGTAAGTCTTTCTTCCCAAGTCAAGGTAGAAGGCATTGCCTTCTCATAAAGACCCAGTTGGTACAATTTATTTTTGCCCATAATAGGCATTCTTTCCATGTTTTCTAAGGAAATGCTTGTCTAAGAGTTCTTTCTGCATAGGTGTTGCTTTATTGGGCATCATTTGGTCTTGCCACGTTAACATTTGAACATGCCAAGCCATCATCGCAACTTCTTCCATGACGACAGCTGAATGAACGGCATCCACTGCACTTGTCCCCCAAGTAAAGGGACCGTGACTGGCAACGATGACACCATGGATGGCATTTGGATCGATGTCTTTAAAGGTTTCTATGATTACTTTCCCAGTATTAAGCTCATAATCACCTTCTATTTCTGTTGGGGTTAATAAACGTGTACAAGGGATTTCTCCATAGAAGTAATCCGCATGGGTTGTCCCATAGGCGGGAATAGGGTGCTTTGCTTGGGCGAAAATGGTTGCCCAGCGTGAATGTGTATGGACCACGCCTTGGATGTCTGGGAAGGCTTTGTAGAGTTCTAAATGCGTTGCAGTATCACTGCTTGGTTTGTATCGGCCTTCAACAACATTCCCAGCAAGATCAACCAAAACAATGTCTTCAACTTTAAGATCATCATATTCAACCCCAGATGGTTTGATGGCGATGATCCCTTTTTCGCGATCAATCGCCGAAACATTGCCCCAAGTGAAGACAACCAGTCCCATTTTTGGCAACAGCAAATTGGCATCTAAAACCTCTTGTTTAAGTTTCTCTAACATGTTTACTCCTCGTCTGTGACCACATAGACTGCGGCCTCGTTTTGAGTATGATTGCTTGAATGAATCAAATCATAATCCTTCAAATTAACAACATTGAGATTGGCTGGACCAACCCCTGCATCAATAATAATTGTCTCAAATTTTCCTTGATTATATTGAACCATAAAAAGATCAGAAGCTTCTCTTCTTATTCCACCTAAAAAAGTATTTGTACCTCTGATTTTACACCCAACCAAGGTATGGGCAAAATCAATCACATAAGGATAGCTATAGATATCTTTATAGAGACCATCGATCTTTTTATAGATCTTGATCACACTGCCATGGAATGGTTCGATCGTCATCAGTTCTTCTTGACCATCATTGTCGATATCAATTGAAGCAATTTCCCCAATCGGTTTATCTAAGATCTTCTCTAAGTTCCAATGTTCTTTTGAATCTGGCAATGAAACTTTAAAAATACCTTGATCAGCACTAAAATAACCACCTTCATTTTTAGGTGAACGACTGTATCCATGATTGCGACTCAAGCCTTCTGCGATGACTTTCAATTGGAGCCCTTCATTAAGATCTTCAGGCAATTCTGCCACATAGATTTTTCCTGGATCACTCCAATCTTCTTTATCTTTTTTTGTGTTGGCAATGGTTGCCCCAATGAAATAAACTTTTCCATTGGCTTCATATAAATCAAAACGATGAAGATACGGTAAAAAGAGAATGTCTTTAAACGTAAATCCTGTCGCTGCATCATACTTAGCCCAAGTAAGATGAGCGCCGCTCGGTGATTCTTTAAGATAGAATCCATTGACTGCTAAAAACTGATTCTCACGTTTAGGTATTGGGATCATCGACATCGTACCGCCGCCTTTTTCCCAAACAACTTTCTTATTTGAAAAATCCTTGCCACTATAGGCAAAACAAGGATAATCTTTCTCTTCACTGGCGAAAAAAAGATGTAATTCATGATCGAGTTGTATGGCTGCAGTAGAATAGCACCGGTACATCTCATCTAAATGGATTTTCTTGATCTGCATTGGTTCTCCTTACTTATAAACAAATACCGGGGTTTAGCCCGGTATTTATTACTTTTTGAACTTTTCTAGAAGTCCGCTGGCTAAGATTTTCTCTTTTGCTTCTGCATCGGACAAAACATTTCTCATACCAATGACGATAACGCCTTTTGCTTCAGCATCTTTAAACATTGATACGAAATTAGCTGGCGTAAAGACGGCATCGTAGTTAGTCGCTGAACTTTTTCCTTCCGAAATTGAGCAGTGATGAAGTTTGGTTAATGGAACATTGAGGTCTTTAAACGCCTTTTCAACCCGCAATTTCATCATCAAACTGGTCCCAGCCCCATTCGCACAAGCTACTAAAACTTTCATGATTATTCCTCCTTTGTCGTCTTTATTATAGACCTATTGTTTTACTTTTTCTAAATAAGCTTGGTAATCATCAGTAACCAGGAAGTAAGTGTCTTTGTGTCTTGCATACTGGATCTGAGGAATAGCCATCATACCGATAACGATAACAGCAACACCAACATAACCAACGATCACGCCATAATTGGCCATGAAGTCGAGGAATACGATGAATACTGGCCAAACAACAGCCCAATCCCACATACCGATATACCCGCCGTACATGGCTAAGCCAACGAATTGTGCGATCAACGCAGAACCGAAGACTTGGCACAAACCAGCGATGAAAGGCATCAACATAGCTGCCTTGACGCCGCCTTTATTGTTGGCGAAGACTGCGATGGTTGCGTTATCAAAGAAGACAGGAACGAAACCGGCAATAATGAGGACCGGGCTCTTCAAGACGATCAAAGTCATAATGGCTAAGAATTGTCCCAAAGCACCAAACAAGAACCCAATGGTTACCGCATTCGGAGAACCAAATCCGTAAACAGCGGCACAGTCGATACCAGCGACAGCACCTGGAAGTAAACGAGTCGAGATCCCTTGGAAAGATTGAGTTAATTCAGTAACGAATGTACGAACACCCAACTGTAGGATTGCCAAGTAAACAGCGAAGTTTAAGGAAGTAGTAAGGATATAGAATTCAAATGCTGTGGTTTCTTTGATGAAACCAGCTTTGATTAAATATGGTTTGCCTAAGACCAACAAGATGATGCCGAAGAAGAGTGTCATCAAGATTGCAGTCGCAACCATGTTTTCGTTAAAGATGGATAAGAAGCCTGGCAATTGAAGGTCTTCAAGTCTCTTTTTATTCTTACCGAACATTTTCTTCGATAATTCTGAGAACAATGCGATCCCAAACATCTGTTGGTGAGCAACACAGAAGCCAGCACCTTCAGTTAGATCTTGAGTATATTCGACGGTGAGGTTTGAGCCAACTGCCCAATAAACACCAAGAATAAGCCCCATGATGATTAATAAATTTGTTTCCTGAAGATCAGGGAAAACAAATAAAATGAGCCAGAAAGCAGTCGCAGCTTGTTGAAGCTGAACATGGCCTGTTGTGAAGACGGATCTGATTTTTGTCCATTTCTTCAAAGCAACCAATACGATATTTAAGATAAAGGCAATGAGCAACAAAGTCATAACGGATGAGAATGATCTCCCAATGGCAGTCAAACCAGCTGTTACAGCGTTTTGACCGAAATATGGGTCAATAACGGTCGCAGTCAACTGGAAGCGATCTCTTAAACCAACCAAGATCGGTCTGAAATTGCCAACTAAGCCGCCTGCACCAACCCCCAAGATTAAGTAGCCAACGGTGGCTTTAATGAATCCCGCCAAAACTTCATACCAAGGTTTTCTAAGTAGGACGTAACCTACTAAAACGATTAACCCAATGAAGTAAGCCGGAACGGTTAGGACGTTGGTCGCAAAGT
Organism: Erysipelotrichales bacterium; assembly: GCA_038331365.1. Classification (GTDB taxonomy): domain Bacteria; phylum Bacillota_I; class Bacilli_A; order Erysipelotrichales; family Erysipelotrichaceae; genus UBA2212. The sequence continues at coordinate 4,040 of JBBQOY010000067.1, forward strand.
ACGTCCATCCTTTAATGATAATATCCATAAGTATTCTCCTTTCCTTTTTTCCTATTTATAAAGAACCAATGTTCTTATAAATACTTGTCTTGGATGCGCAAGAGATCTTCATCATTTTTGGCATCGAGTAAAGCGGCAATCACATCATCATTCATCAACATTTCAGCCAAAGCCATCATATTCTCGAGATGTTTCTCATGGTTGACTGAAGCGAGAACAAAGAATAAACGGGCATCTTTTTCAGGATCATTAAGATCGAAATGAACGGGTTCTTCGACTTTCATAAAACTGATGGCAGTATCATTAACCCCATCGGCACCTTCTGTCGAATGCGGCATTGCAATGTTTGGAGCAATAACAATATACGGTCCGAAGTCTTTGATACATTTGATGACGAGATCAACATAGACCTGTGTAATCGTGTTGTCTTTGAGTAAGGGTCCACAGCTGGCTTGAACGGCTGTTTCCCAATCTGGGAAACTTTGGTGATAGCACGTGTGTTTCTTTTCAACGAAGGTTTTTAACATATTACAAGATCGATCTGAACGGTACGTTCTGTTCTTCTTGGAAGGCATCTTCAAATCCTCTACGGAAATGGAATTGACGCTTATCCGCATCATCTGGATATATAAACTTTCCACCAACTTCCCAAACAAATGGTTTGAACTTATACTGTAAGACATATTTCTTGAAATCATACAACATCAATATTTCTGCCGGATCGGCTTTGAAGTTGGTCCAGACATCATAATGCACAGGAATAACAACTTTGGTTTGCAATGCTTCTGCCATACGCAAGATGTCGATCGATGTCATCTTATCTTGGTTACCGACTGGGTTTTCCCCAAAGGATCCAAAGGCAACATCAATCTTATGATCTTTTCCATGTTTGGCGAAATAGATCGAGTAATGAGAATCTCCAGAATGATAGACATTTCCACCTGGTGTTTTAACTAAGTAGTTGACTGCTTTCTCATCCATATCTGTCGGACAAATTCCA
>JBBQOY010000068.1:0-4909 GCA_038331365.1 Erysipelotrichales bacterium
TAAGCAGGTACGCTGACTGGTATGCCAGCTTTAATGGATGCTTGTCTAGCAACACCTTGCCCTTGATTGGCTGGTAAGATGTTGCCCATAACGACTTCATCGATTACGCTAGGATCTAGTTTGGTTTCTTCCAGGATTGCCCTGATTACCACTGCCCCCAATTCTCCTGCGGAAACAGATTTGAGTGAGCCCAAAAATGACCCCATTGCCGTTCTCTTGGCACTTACAACATATACTTTTGACATAGTTTCTCCTAAACGGAAATCACTCAAATATGAATGGTGATTCACCTTACATATTCAATATACTTTATGGTTTAAATCTTGTCAATGAAAACTTTGTAAGCGTTTACTGATTTCATAATCAAAATCACCAAAATAAGCACCCTTAGTTAAACAAACATAAAAAAACCGGAAAGTCCGGTTTCAAAGTTTTAAGATAATAGAATCAATTGCCTTCAGGTAAGCAGCGAAGCCGCTGATTTCAAGTAGCGCTAAACGCTGCCCTTTTTCTTTTATCAAGGCTTGAAGTTTGATGGCCTCTTCATCCGCAGAACAATCATACTTCATGGCATTCGCGATGGCGACCTCAAGATGCATGGTTTCTAAACGTCGTTCTATACATTCTCTTAAAGGTTTGATAAATCGATCCTGGGCAGATAATTTTCTTAGCGGCGAACGTCCAACTCGGGTCACTTCATCACTCATATAAGGATTACGGAAACGGTCGATGGTCTTTTCGATATAAGCAGCTTGTTCTTCTGGATTAAAACCATGTTTAGCAATCAGTAAAGCCCCTGTTTCATGAAGGACAGCGGTGACCAGTTCGACGATGGCTTCATCTTTCATGGCTTCTTGGATGGTTGTATATCCTTTTTGATACGCAGCATAAGCAACCGTTGCATGACCTGTATTCACTGTAAAAAGTTTACGTTCGATGTAGGCCTCTAATTTATTTGATTGATGCATACCAACAATCGACAATTCTCCTTTGATGGCTGTCCCATCAACAACCCATTCATAAAATGGTTCAACTTTAACCAGTAGACGATCTTCGTTGACTTGATTCCATACAACACGATCAACCACAGCATTCGGAAAACCAACATACTTATCCAAATATTGTTTTGCCTCTACACTTAATATTGGACAAAGCGCTTGATAGATATGAGCCGATCCCCCAATCGTACGCTCACACGCGATCACATTCACCCATTGATTTACATTGGCTTGTGCTTTTACTTCAAACACAGATGCCAGTTGTTTAGCTACGATGGGCAGAGTATTAAATCCAACTGCCGTGGTAATTAGATCTGCACTCATCAAGGCAGCCGTTACGGCTACTGTATCCGTGTTAGTGTTGAGTCCATCAACATTTTCAACTTCGATTTGATTTACGTCATCTGCAACCAATTCAACGGCATAAGCCCTTCTTTTCTTAAGTTCATTGATCAGGTGATCATTGACATCCAAAAATGTCACGTGATAATCCGACTCATTCAACAATAAGCCTATAAATCCTAGACCTGTATTCCCTGCTCCGAAATGAACAGCTTGTTTCATATTGAATCCTCCTGGGTCAATCGTTCATAGATTTAATCAATATTCTTATGTTTGACTACCTTCAATAATACATCAAATATACTCTTTTTTATTCCAATTTAGGGTCTTACCACCGGTATCTCTTGCGGCAAATTCATATTTTTACCTGTTCAATGATCCAAGCATAGAATGGATCAGTAAGAACTTTCCTAACTTGTGATTTTAAACTGTTTTTATCTTGACCGAAAACAGCCGTTTTGTAAAGTTCATCTTCCGGTAAAGAAGCCGTCAACAAACTCATAAAATGACTTAAAATTGGATCGATCCCTGGGGGCAGTAATAAGATCACAACGACTTGTGTTTTCATTGAGTAAAAGGCTTCAAGCACACCTTGATCGGGCTTGAATACCATCATACCTGGATGTTCAACCCCAGACGTAATCGCATGAAATAAAGCAAAGCCTTCCTCATCCATCAAGACACTACCCATGGCTTCTCGCGCCTTTAAATCATTAACGATTTGCTTGCCTTGGGTCTCATTTTTACCGATGCGATACCCGACTAAATTCATTAATTGATCTTTAGTCAGACTGGCTTTGACATTAACTAAATCAACCGATTCAATTAATTGACTTAAAGCTGAAGAAACATTCTTGATGAGTGATATTTTATCTTGTTGATCTGTCGGTTCATCACTATGATGCTTTGGCAACATCGCTAAAGCAGAAACTTTTATTTTGATGACTTCAATGTCCTCATCCGATAGAAGCGGGTTCACCATGATGCAAGGAATATCGATTGGTTTGATGGTCATTGTCGTAATCAAGAGATCAAAGTTCTCGTTTTTAAGCGATTCTAAATCAAATTGAGATCGAGGAACGATATTGATATCTTCTTTGAAAAGACGCTTGATACGCGAAGCGAGAAGCGCACTGATCCCAATCCCCGATGCACAAAGCACAGCCACATTAACTTTACGTCTTGGTTTATTTTGATTCATACGTTCAAGTGCAGCCCCAAAGTGTAAGGCAAGATACGCAACCTCATCCGCATTGAACAAGATATCGTTTTGTTTACCCAAACGTTGAGTGGCTTGAAGTGAAAATTTATAGACTTCAGAATACTGAATTTGAATTTGTTTGAGTAAAGGATTCCTGATTTGAAGTTGATACTTGATTCTGGTCAGGGCTGGTCTTAAATGCGTGATCAAGCCTGAAATCAATAAATCGTCTTGTTTGACACTCGAATGTGTAATGTCTTCAAAATAATCGACCAATTGATAGACGAGACGTTGAAGCTCATACGGATTAACGATGTCCTCAACTGCATTGGTGGGGTTATCTTCGATGTGAAGCAAACGGGCGCCCTTAAGATGCATGGTGATATAGGCCAACTCTTCCATCGGAAAAATCAGGTCGAATTCATCTTCGAAATGCTCAGCTAATTCTTTAGCTCGATCAAACATCGGATCTTTTTTAAGTTTGACTAATAGTTCATCATTGATCAAGATCGGATCATGATTACGCATGCGTTCAATTGCGATTGTAAGGTGCAAAATGAGCCCAATATAAGAATTTTGAGCCAAGCGATTGGACCAGATTGTATCATTGTCTTGTAAGACTTGGATGACTTGCCATAAGATGTCTTTATTCAAGACGTTCAATATACTATCAGGGCTCTGGTGACGGAAATAGTCTTCAATATCCCAAGGCGTCTTGGTGGATGAGATCAACCGGGTAAACTTATCTTCTTCCATATGTTGATAAATAAAATCAGTAATGGCCTTACGAAAATCTTCTTCAGAACCTTCACAATATAGATTGAAACCTGGTTTTCTAATTAAGGTAATCTTACAGGCATTAAGTAAAGATTCTAAACCATTGATGTCATTTGAGATCGTGGCTTCAGAGACTTGAAATGCATTGGCATAAGTAATTAATTTTTGCAGACTTTTATTTTTTAAGAGTTCCGCCAACAGAGCTTGTTGACGTTCATCTTTATCCAGGGTTCCTTGATTGGCCGAAATTTGAAGAAGTAAGCTTTTAAAATGAAGTTTATCATCATGATGGCCATCGAGTTTGATCCCTAATCCTGTCTTAGAAATCACTGAAAGTTGGTATGCCTTTAAGATCTCGTTGATGTCTTTCATTTCTCTAAATAAGGTTCGCTTGCTTGTTTTGCAGTATTCTGCCAATTCGCTGACCGTCTTAAAATCAGCGACGTTCGTCAACATGATCAAACAATGAATCATCCGAGGACTTAAAATCGACAATCTTTGTGTCATACAAACATTATAGAGCATCTTGTCTCTTTTTTGATCGTGACAAGATTGAAATGTGGATTTACTTAGTCCAAATAAAAAGGTGCATGGCACCTTTAGGATAAGAAATCTTTGGTTTGAGGCTGTCGTTCACTTTTATACCAGAGGTAAGCCATGACCACCAAACGGATGTCTTCGCTTTCTTCTAGATAGTGACCGATAAAACCAAGTAATTGTTCTCGATCTTGAGAAGACAGAAACTGGAATAGGTCGAAGTACTTGTCATTATTGATCTCGGTGATCAATTCTTTTAATACGAGATCATCCTCGTTTTCTTCATCGATATCAGCATCGTTGAAGTGAAATTCACTTGGGTTAATCGTTGAAGGTTCAATGCCTTTTTTTACCAAAATTTGAAGTATACTTGCGGCCGTATGTTTACAAATTCCAACGCCTCGATAGGGACAATCACAATGGGTAAAAACCACATCGTCGCCTTTAAACCGAATCTCGACATGATAAATACCACCACGATTGTTTTGTACGTGGCATTGAGCATGATCCTCATCATGATCTAAAATGTACACATTTTGGTTGTTCACCAAATCGATGGCTCTTTGAAGCACCAAGGCTCTGGTTCGAGTTGTAAAGGTTCTTATTTTAAATGGCATGATTTTTCCTTAATTCTATTTTAGCATATTTAGGTAAAGAGTGCTTCGTATTGGCCATAACCCGCAGCTTGAAGTTCTACCTTAGGGATGAAGCGTAACGCTGCCCCATTGATACAAAAGCGCGGCTGTCCTTTTGGCCCATCATCAAAAACATGGCCTAAGTGACTGTTCGCCTCTTTTGAGCGAACTTCGACTCTGATCATCCCAAAAGCATTATCCTTTTTAGTGACAAGCTTTTCAGAATCGATGGGTTTGGTAAAACTGGGCCAACCACATCCACTGTCGAACTTATCTTTGGATGAAAACAAGACTTCGCCTGAGACGATATCGACATAAATTCCGTCTTCAAACAAATGATCATAAGCACTCGTAAAAGGTCTTTCGGTGGCACTGTGCTGAGTCACCTCGAATTGAAGTGGGCTTAAATGATTTAAATC
>JBBQOY010000069.1:0-4716 GCA_038331365.1 Erysipelotrichales bacterium
CTATGAAAAGACATGTCACCGATTTACTCTTAGTGATCTTCGGAAATTTAATTCTTGCCTGTGGTGTACGCTTTTTTATTTTGCCCTATAATATCTTGTCTGGTGGTGTGGCTGGGATCGCTGTTGCGGTCAGTAAACTCACTGGTGTTGAAGCTGATCTTATCGTAACCGGTCTATTAATACTCTTGTTTTTCTTAGGTTCCATTTTCTTAGGGAAGAAGTTTGCTGCGCACACGGCACTCAGTTCACTCCTTTATCCTGTCTTTCTATTTCTATTAAAAGGTATTGTCCTTCCGATGCAAATTGATCCGATGTTGGCAAGCCTCTATGGGGGACTTTTGGGTGGCTTGGGTGTTGGCATCGTCTTTAGGACTGGGGCAACAACTGGTGGGATGGATATTCCACCCATGATCATCAATAAATACACCCACATTGAACTCTATAAATTGATTTTAATCGTTGATGCCTTAACGGTATTGTTTGGAATGATTGCTTATGGTTTAGAATCTGTCTTGATTGGGATGATCTCAGTTTGGGCAACGTCTTATGCGGTCAATAAAGCCCTTTTATTTGGAAGTCTTGAATCCTTAAGCATTATGATCATTTCAGATAAATTTGAGGCAGTCAATGACTTTATTCAGCGTGAAGTCGATCGTGGTTCAACTTTATTGAAAGGCCATGGTGGTTATACTAAGGCAGAAAAGAATGTTATTTTGACTGTTATTTCTAAGACAGAATATCCTGAAATGATCAACGAAATCAATAAGATTGATCCCCATGCCTTCGTCGTCGTCACCGACGCGATGGAAGTGAAAGGAAATGGATTTTCATTCGATTTCAAAGTCTAAGCGTGTATACTGTTATCTATAAGGAAGAAACATGCTCAAATTAAAGGAAGTCTACAAAACCTACAAAAATGGCGTTAACGCACTCTACAATGTCAACTTGTTCATTGAACAAGGCGAATTTGTATACATCATTGGTCCGACAGGCAGTGGTAAATCTACCTTAATCAAATTGATTGATGCCGAAGAAAGACCTTCCAAAGGTCTGGTTGAAGTTGCTGGTATCAATATCGGTAAGCTTAGACAAGGACGGATCCCTTTTTATAGACGCTACATCGGCGTCGTTTTTCAAGATTATAAGTTACTGCCGAGAAAGACAGTTTTCGAAAATGTCATGTTGGCACTCCAAATTGGAAATATGCCTTTACTGCCAGCAAGGGCGAGAGTCCGTGAGGTTTTAGAGTTGGTTGGCTTAAGTGATAAAGCCACCTCTTATCCAAATCAGCTCTCAGGCGGTCAGCAACAACGTTGTGTTATTGCCAGAGCCATTGCGAATAAACCCAAACTGTTGATTGCGGATGAACCAACAGGAAACCTCGATTTTATCAAAGCCAAGGAAATTGTTCTTTTATTAGAAAAAATAAACCTGGAAGAGAAAACAACCCTCTTGGTTGTTACCCATGATGTCGATATCGTCAACACCATGCGTAAACGCACCATCGCTTTAGAAGATGGGCATGTTGTCGCCGACCTCAAAGAAGGAGGTTACCACAGCAATGCATAGAATAACCCGTCATTTCAAAGAAGCTTTTTATGGGTTAATCCGCCATGGCGGAATGACCTTCTCATCCGTTTTAGCCGTCACCATTACCTTAACTTTAATGTCTCTGTTTTTAATGATTTCATTTAATATACGCCAGATTTCAGAAACAGTTCAAGGTGAAGTCCAGATTCATGTCTCCATCATCAATAGTTTTGATGAAGTGTCCATTCAAGGCTTAGGGGCTGAAATCAAGATCATCGATGGGGTAGCCGACGCTGTATATTCCGATAAAAACAACGAACTGGATAAGTTTATTGCCTCATATGGGGTTGAAGGATCCATTTTCGAAATGTATCGTGGTGAAAGCAACCCACTTAAAAATGCTTACATCGTAGAAATTAAAGAAGGATATGCTATTGAAGTCATCGCGGATCAAGTTTCAAAACTGATCGGTGTCGAAAAAGTAAATTACGGTGGTGCAAATACCATCAAACTGATTAAACTGATGAATGGTATCCGTGACATCGGTTTAATTCTTGTTGTAATCTTAAGTTCATTGGCCATCTTCTTGATCGCCAATACGATCAAAATCACCATACAATCCCGTTTTGAAGAGATTACAATTTTACGCACCTTAGGTGCTACGAATAACTTTATTCGAGCCCCAATGGTCATTGAAGGCTTAACCATTGGCTTTCTAGGGGCAATGATTCCAATCTTTGTGACGATCTATGGTTATGCCTATTTATACAAGGCATTGGGTGGTTTTTTAGTCAGCGAACTCTTTGTTTTGAGACCAGTTTATCCCTTTGTCTTGCAAATTAGTTATTTATTGGTTATATTAGGGGTAGCAGTCGGTTTGATCGGAAGTTTTATATCCGTCACCCGATATCTCCACGTTAAACGATGAAAAAGCGAATCTTGCTATTTATAGCCATGATCTTACTCAGTAGCACAGTCTATAATGTCAGTGCTGCCGACTACAATTTTGCTCAGAATGAGGATTATTATTCTGCGCTCTGTTCGTCTTCCGCAGCCGCAAGAAATGTTGCCGCATGTACAGCCTATCAAGAATATGTCAATCAAAAAGTGAAAAACTCTGAGAAAGAACTTAGAGATCTTAAAAACGATTTAAAAAACCTCTCAGGCAATATCTTAGCCATGGCTAAAAAAATATCTGATTATGAAGCTCAAATCAAACTGTTAGAACAAGACATCAGTAACTTAGAAAAAGCCATCATCAGCAGTGAAGTAACCATTGTCGAATTGGGCGTACAAATCGTTGAAAGAACCAAGTCAATCGACGGAATTGATAAAACCATTAAAGATCGAATGATTCAAATGCAGGCGTTTGTCTCTTTGAATTCCTACATTGATTTTATGATGGGTGCTAAAGACTTCTCAGATCTTATCATTAGAGTTGAAGGCATCAACGACATTACGACTTATGATCGTTCTCAAATGGATAAATTGATCGAAGAAGTCAATGCCTTAAATGCCGATAAAGCCGAAGTGGAACGACAAAAAGAAGCTCAAATCCAAAATAAGGTCAACCTAGAGACCAATCAAGCCACCATCAATGAACTCAAAGGCAGCGTAACTGAAATCGTCGCTGAATACCGTAAGCAACAAGAAGTGCTTGAAGCCAGGGCAGATGAAATTGCAGGTGATTTAAAAGCCACACAAGACATTTTAAAAGGAGTCAGTGAAGCATTGAAGAACGTGCCCACTTCCAGTGGATTCCTTCGTCCAATCAGTAGCTTTAGGGTCTCAGCCGGCGTATGGGCTTATCCTGAAGGCGGTACTCATTTAGGCGTTGATTTGGCAACCTCAGTAGGAACCACCAACAAAGCCGCTGCGAATGGTGTCGTTATTTATTCCAGTAATGCTTGTCCAACCTATGGTTATCTTGGGAATTCTTGCGGAAGACCAGGTCGTTCATACAGCGGTAATCAAGTCTATCTTATGGTCTCTGTCAACAATAAATCCTATGTCGTGGTCTATATGCATATGATGCAGAATACCGTATTGCCCATTGGGACCATTGTCGATGCAGGAGATACAGTTGCGAAACTGGGATCCTCGGGATCTTCAACTGGACCACATACCCATATAGAAGTCATTTATCTTGGCAACAACAATGTTGGGTATTACGCCAACGCATGGAAAGGAGATCTCTACTTTGGAACCCGTTCTGGTTCCGCAGGTCTCAGTTATCGCTGTGATTACAATGGTCACAACGCCCCATGTAGAGAAAATCCACAGACCATATTCAATGTTCAGGTCGGTAAATCTTATTAAAGTCAGCCAGTCACCACCGTGACTGGCTTTGTGTTAGAATAAAATGGATTGAGGTGCATCATGGAAGAAAACAAACAAAGAATCAAGTTAAAGAAATACTTATGGCCGGATGAAATAAAGGCCAGAAAAAGCAAACGAACCAAAACAACACTGATCATCATCGCGATCATCATGTCTTTTACATTTGGGTTTGTTTTATCTGGGGCATTTAATCAACCCGCCGTTGTCAACTCCGATAAATTAGCCCGCTTATCGCAAATCATGGATGTCTTAAATACCAATTGGTACTTTGGGACTGAACACAATGATTTAGAAGCGGATATGGTCAACGATGCCATCATCGGCATGTTAAGTGAACTGGGTGACAAATACACCACTTACTTTACCAAAGCAGAACTCGAAGCATTCAGCAATGCCATTAATCTTGGCTATGAAGGCATTGGGGTCAGTTTTTTTGATAACAATGGATCCTTTATCATCGATCGCGTCTTCGTCAATTCACCGGCAGATCAAGCCGGAGTCCAATCTGGTGACATCATTTATCAGGTAAATGGGACCCTTGTTACCGGCAAGACTTCAGATGAATTGGTTGCCTTGGTCAAAGGCACAGCCGGATCAAAAGTAACCATCCTATTTAAACGAGGACCGGATGAAATATCTAAAGAAATCACGCGAGGTCAAATCAGTAATACGGTCTATGGAAAGATTCTAGATGGCAATATTGGCTACATCGAACTCTCTACTTTTGGGGATACCAGCAGTAGCGAATTCTCAACCTACTTGAAAGACTTTAAAACCAAAGGCGTTAAAAAACTGATCATCGATCTAAGAGACGATGGGGGTGGATCTTTAAGTGCTTTAGTGGGG
>JBBQOY010000070.1:0-4647 GCA_038331365.1 Erysipelotrichales bacterium
TGGTAGAGGAACTTTCAAAAGCGAAATGAAGCTTACGAGAGACAGCAATGTAGATAAATGATTGCCCCCGGTAACGGGACAGAACATGGCTTATCAGATGTTAAATAATTAGGAACGCAAGTTCCTTTTTATTTTACAACCGAGGTGTTTATTTGTTATAATTCGATAGATAACACAAAATGAACGAAATAGGACAAATTCTAAAGACAAGACGAGAGGAATTAGGTTATACGCTTTCTAAGATGAGCGAAAGAACCAAAGTGCCTCTGGCAAAATTACAAGCGATTGAAGATGGCAATGTAGCCTATTTTCAAAATGAGCTTTCTTATGTTAAGTTTTATGTCCGTTACTATTTTAACAGTCTACATTTAAATTATGAAGATTATAAAGATCGCCTCGATGAAGCATTGGATAATTTTACACATACAGAGCGTATAAAAAAAATTGAAGAAATCAATCAAATCAATTTACGTGTTAAACAGCACATTAAGAAAACTCAAAAAGGAACTGAATTTTCCCGCGGACCAAAATTTAAAAAGACAGTAAAGACAAATGTGGGGTTTATTTCGATGTTTATCGTTAGTGCTTTGATTATCATTGCATTAGTGTATGTCTTTATTAGTGCTGTTTTACCGATGCTCAATATCAACAAAAAGGACGACACGGTTATCGTTATCCCTGATCCAATTGTTCAGGAAGAAGAGCCAGATGTCATCGAGGAACCTGTTGTTGCTTTAAAATTCACAATTAACAAAACTGGTTTAATTAATTACGAAATATCAGGATATACTCAAAATCAAGAAACAACTTTTATCATTCAATTGCCCAACTCTATGACTTGGTTGAGTTCGAAAGTGGATGGGGTGACCACGGTCACACCAGCTCGAGGATACTATGAAAAAGGAGAATCTTACACATTAATTGTAACTGCACAGAATGAGATGGTCGTTGAACTCTATATAGGATATTTATCGACACCAGTCATCTCTATTAATGGAGAACAAATTATTATTGATGATTCCTTAGTTTCTTCTAAAAGCAAGAGTTCTTTCTACTTTACTTTCAAAGGAGTGACCCCATGAATCTACCCAATCGATTAACTTTATTGCGTATATTTTTTGTGCCTTTGATCGTTTTTTTTGTTGTATTCCCATTTGGTCAATATGGCATCGTTTTTGGACATATTCGCATCGGATTCGTCAGTTTACCGATTGTTAACTTAATTTTATTTGGCTTATTCACTTTGGCGAGTATTACTGATTTCTTCGATGGGTATTTGGCCAGGAAGTATCATCAAATCTCGACTTTTGGAAAATTCATGGATCCCATTGCGGATAAACTTCTAGTCAATACTTTGTTTATACTCTTTGCTTATCAAGGCGTAATTCCAGTTATTGCTGTTTTGGTTATGATTTGGCGGGACGTTTTCGTCGATGGCTTAAGAATGTTGGCTGCATCAAAAGGCAGAGTGGTGGCTGCGGGTTATCTTGGTAAACTTAAAACCGTTGTACAAATGTTGACCATTATGTTGATCTTAATGTCTAATTTGCCATTTGAACTTTATAATTTACCGATCGCGAATTTCATGCTTTGGTTCTCAGTTGTGATATCAATCATCAGTGGGATTAATTATTTCAGACAACTCAGTGGTTTAATACTCGAGTCAAAATAATGTATAAACTTGTCAAAATCTTAACTCAGAAGCAATTAACCTTGTGTACTTGTGAAAGTTTTACTGGTGGATTAATGGCATCAAAAATTTGTGAAATTCCAGGTGCTTCAAAAGTATTTTCTGGAAGTCTCGTCGTTTATAATCGTCAATCCAAGGTGGAAATCGTGCATATCGACCCGAAAATTATTGATCAATATGGTACAATCAGTCCACAAGTCGTTACTGAAATGGCTGAAAAGGCAAGAATGATGTTCAAAACGAACTACGCAGTTGCTTTTAGTGGGAATGCGGGGCCCTCATCTCAAGAAGACGTCCCAATTGGTCTATGGTATGGTGCCATTGCAGATGGCCATAAAACCCTAATCTTTGGTGGATTATCTAATCTCAATCGAAATGATTTGAGAGAAGCGGCAGTTGAAAAAGCAAAGACTATTTTACTTCAAATGATTAGGAATAGTTAAAGGTAACACATAAACCGATAAAGGAGGACTTATGGACGATAAGAAAAATCTGATGTTAGAAGAAACAATAAAACAAATCGAAAAGCAATATGGGAAGGGCTCTGTTATGAGACTTGGCGATCGAGCCAACGTTGATGTCGATGCCATCAGTTCCGGTTCTATCTCAATCGATGCAGCTTTAGGTGTTGGTGGTTATCCAAAAGGTCGAATTATTGAAGTGTATGGACCTGAATCCAGTGGGAAAACGACCTTAGCACTTCACGCCATTGCTGAAATTCAAAAAAGAGGTGGTAAAGCCGCTTTTATTGATGCCGAAAACTCGATTGATCCACGCTATGCAAAAGCATTAGGTGTCAATATTGAAGAATTGGTTCTGTCTCAACCAGATAGTGGAGAACAAGCCCTCGAGATTACCGAATTACTAATTAAAAGCGGTGCAATCGATTTAATTGTCATCGACTCCGTTGCAGCTTTGGTTCCTCAAGCAGAACTTGATGGAGAAATGTCTGATGCTCATGTTGGGTTACAAGCACGTTTAATGTCAAAAGCCATGCGAAAATTGGCTGGTGTTATGAACAGAAGCGAATGTACGGTTATATTTATCAACCAATTGCGTGAAAAAATCGGTGTCATGTTTGGAAACCCTGAAACAACAGCTGGTGGAAAAGCACTGAAATTCTACGCCTCCATTCGAATTGATATCCGAAGAGGCGAAGCGATTAAAAATGGTACAGAGGTTATAGGCAACAAAGTCACAGTCAAAATTGTTAAAAATAAAGTTGCCCCACCATTTAAAATCGCCATCATTGAAATTATGTATGGAACTGGTATTTCTAGAGTAGGTGAATTGATTGATCTCTCTGTTGAAAACGACATTATTCAAAAAAGTGGTTCATGGATGAGTTATAAGGGAGAGAAAATTGGTCAAGGCAGAGAGGCAGTAAAAGCCTATCTGGACGCCAATCCAATCATCTCTGATGCCATCATGAAAGAGCTTAAAACCAAACTATCACTAATTTATGAAGAGAAAAGAGCCAAATAGGCTCTTTTTATTGGTTTAACTTGTGAAACATGTTCTTTATAGGTTATTATGTAGATAAGAGTTTAAACTCTTAAAAAGCAGGAGGAAATAATATGGGACAAGAAAACTTATTTCCAACCTTCCTAGCTGGTATTATAGGTATTGCTTTGGGGCTCATCATTATGTTTTTGGCCTCAAAGTTAGGTTTAAATAGAGATCAACAAAAAGCGAAGCTCATGACCGATGAAGCTTCCCTCAAATCTGAAAACATTTTACGGCAAGCCGTCTTAGACGGTAAAACTCAAGCTTATGAACTTAAGTTAGCTGCAGAACGGGAACTGAAAGAAAGACGGCAAGAACTGCAAGAAGCAGAACAAAAACTAGGCCGTAGAGAAGACAACCTCAGTTTTAGAGACGAAACATTGACCTCGAAAGAAAAACAACTTGACGAAAGAAATAATCAAGTTACTGACAAACTATCAAATCTAGAGAAGGCGGAAAAAGATCTGCAAAGCAAAATTGATGTGCAGATTGTTGAACTGGAACGCGTTGCAAGCATGAGTGCTTCCGATGCGAAACAGGAATTACTGGATGTGGTTAAACACAAAACCAGAAATGAAATTGAAGCATTTATTCGCGATCAGGAAGATGAAGCAAAATCCAGAGCAACCGATATGGCAAGAGAAATCATCGGTACAGCCATCCAAAGATATGCTCAGGAAGAAACCATTGAACGAACAGTAAGTGTCGTCAATCTTCCTAATGAAGAAATGAAGGGTCGGATTATTGGTCGTGAAGGCCGTAATATTCGAGCCATTGAACAGGCTACAGGCGTCGATCTTTTAATCGATGATACCCCTGAAACCATCACGATTTCTTGTTTTGATCCAATTCGTAGAGAAATCGCACGTCAGGCATTGGAAATCCTGTTGAAAGACGGACGTATCCAACCTGGTCGAATTGAAGAAGTTGTTGCGCGTGTTCAAACCGAACTTAAAGAATCCATCATCAAAACAGGTGAAGAAGCCTTGTTTAAACTGGGGATTGGTAAAGTTGATCGTGAGATCGTTGAACTTGTTGGACGCATGCGTTACCGTTACTCCTATGGTCAAAATGCTTTAACTCATGTCATGGAAGTATCAAAAATTACCGGTATTATGGCGGTAGAATTGGGTTTGAATCAGCAATTGGCCAAACGCGCCGGCTTGCTACATGACATTGGAAAAGCTTTAGACTTTGAAATGGAAGGTAGTCACGTCGAATTAGGCGCTAAAATTGCCAAAAAACATGGTGAACATCGAGTCATCATCAACTCCATAGAATCCCATCATGGAGATGTCAAAGCAGATAACATTTATTCATTATTGGTTCAAGCAGCAGATACATTAAGTGCTGCACGACCAGGGGCTCGTTATGAAGGCATGGAAAATTACATCAAACGTTTGGAACAATTAGAAAACATCGCCAATTCATTTGAAGGCGTTGAGAAGACT
>JBBQOY010000071.1:0-4632 GCA_038331365.1 Erysipelotrichales bacterium
CTTATCATGCGGTTGCATCCCAAAAAAGGGATAACAACGTAGTCAGTTTACCATACTCTACCCATTCCGTCAATGAAAACAAAAGCAGGTGTTTACAGTGGAAAAATGAAGTAAAGGCATGCCCGAATTAAGATGGGAAATAACAATGCAGGCAATAGATTTGCGACTTTGAATTTACTTGCCCCAATCATATTGAACCCTAAAGCCATGATACAAATTGACCCTACAGCGGACAAATCACCAATTAAAGATGGGATTTGAACAAGAACGGGTTGGACGAATACTGAAAGGATTGTCAGTGACCCTTGGTAGAGAACAACAGGAATGGCAGAAAAGATGACACCAATCCCAAAAGTAGAAGCAAAAACAATCGATGAAATAAAATCTAAGAGTGATTTGGTATAGAGAATACTCTCATTATGATTCAAACCTGATTCCATTGACCCGATAATGGCCATTGCACCAACAGCAAAAAGTAAGGTCGCTGACACGAACCCTTGAGCGAATTGTCCATTGGATCCTTTGGCAAAACGTTTTTCAATATGTAACCCAAAACGATTGATGATCCCATCGAGATCCCAATACTCACCAAAAAATGTACCGAATGCGATAGATACGATTAATATTAAAAGATCCGTCGGTACATCATCGCCATAATTGATGACCCCTTTTAAGCCCAACACAATAACGATCAAACCAACCGCATTAAAAAGTTTATTACTGAGTGATTTAAAAATGCTTTTTTGAAGAAAGAGACCAATTAAACCACCAAGTGCGATTGCAAGTCCATTGACAAGTGTACCGTTCATACTTTACCTATTAAAGATTGGGGCATCAACCCGCATCGTTCCCTTCCCGTTTTTTACAGTTTCAACCAACACAGTTTTAGCCGGATGATCATGGTCGTGATGAATGAATGCACAGCGTTTCACGGCTAATCCATTTTCACGAGTTATGAGCATCCATTCATAAAAACGTTCAACAGGTATGATTATAACCAATCTGCCCTTATCCTTCAACAGTCTAAAGCCATGAATCGACAATTCTTTTAATTCAAGTGTTTGATCAAAACGAGCCTGGATCTGAGTTTTACTTAAAGTTTGATCTTTTTTATAGTAAGGTGGATTGCAAACAATCAAGTCGAAACCACCACTTTGGTAATCTTGAAGACGAACTGAAATAAAGTTAAGGTTTGATAAGTTGTTCAATTCAGCATTGGCTTTAGCCAATGCAATGATTGCCGGATCGATGTCGATTCCAGTGACTTTAGACATTGTTTTGCTTGCAGCAACCAAACTTAAAACACCACTACTGCATCCAACATCTAAAACAAGATCATGTTTGCGAATGGTCATAAATTGGGCTAAATGTAGACTATCTGAGGTCATTTTAAAACCATCCTTTGTTTGGATCAGTTTTAACTCCGTGCTTGGGATAAAGTCACTCATGTGTACTTTTGGCATTCTTACCGTAGGGTAACATAAACCAGAACGTAGAGCCTTCGGATGGTGTACTACTGACCCCATAATCAACCCCATGGCCTTTAAGAATGGCTCCAGCAATCGAAAGTCCTAAGCCTGTTCCACCTTCGTTTCTGGCATGATGTTTATCGATCTTATAATAACGATCCCAAATATGGTTTAAATCATCTTCTTGAATGCCGACCCCATGATCCGTCACTTCAAACCGAGCATATTCATCTTCTAAAAGAATCTGTAAAATCAATTTTCGATCATCTCCCACGAATTTTATTGCATTTGAAATATAGTTAAAAATAACTTGTTGAATTTTGACTTTGTCCCCATTTACGACGACATTTTCAGGGGTAAGAAAGTCAACTAGAATGACATTAGAAACGATTAACCCATCCATTAGTTTAAGGATATGGCGGGTTAAAGCAACCAAATCAAAATCCCTAAGATTCATGCTTAAAACATTCGATTGGAGTTGAGAAAGTTGAGTCATATCTTTGACCAAGGCATCTAAATGGTCAACTTCATCTAAAATGACCTCAAGATTTTCTTCACGTTTTACTTTGTTTTCCCCAGTAAGATCTCGGATCATTTCAGCATAGGCCTTAATCATCGTTAAAGGTGTTTTGATGTCATGCGAAACATTGGCAATCAAATCGCGTCTTAATTCGTCCATCTTTTTCAATGCTTGACTGGTATGATTCAAAGTGTTCGCTAACTCTGTAATTTCTTCGAATTCTGAGATTTCAAAATGAACATCGTAATTGCCTTTGGCGAGGCTCATGGCACTTTTTTTCATTTGAACAATAGGTCTGGATAAACGTCGTGCGATATAGAAAGCTAATATATTTGCTAAGATGAAAACAAAAAAGGTCACATAAATAAATTGATTGGTAATAATCGATATTGTCGAATCAATGGGTTCAAGTGGTGTATTAAGAAAAATATAATAATTACCAAAATCGCTGTCAACTTCTCGACCATAGACCAACATATTTTGGTCAATGACTGAATTTTTAAGTTTAACAATCATTTCACTATTGGATGAAGCTTTTAAAGTTTCGATATATTCAGTTATTTTACTGGGGGAAGCCAAAGCTTTTTCGTTTAATACACAGCCTAAGCCCAGTGAATCTACTTGATACAGCAAAACACCCTTACTGTTGTAAACCAACCCACAGACATTTTTCTTAACAGCTTCAACTTGAATCGCCATCGTAAAATTATCATTGGCAATCCCAGTTTCAACTTTATCTGCCACAACGCGTACTTGATTGACTTTCATGTCTTGATAAGTGGCGCCCAACAGGAAAATTTGAAAGACCCATAACATACCTAAAATACCCAGGGTCAGGGTAATGAAATAGAACCAGGTTCGTGTGCGTATGTTATGCGAATTAAATTTCAAACTTATAGCCTACCCCTCTAACGGTTTTTACATAATCACGATAATTCTTAAGGCTGTGTCTTAGCATTTTGATATGGGTATCGACCGTTCGATCATCTCCGAAAAATGAATAATTCCAAACATTTTCAAGTAAAACTTCTCTAGATAAAGCAATGTTTTTATTTTTAATTAAATAAACCAAAAGATCGAACTCTTTTGGGGTTAAATTGACCCTTACAGCATCGATATAGACATTTCTGGCAGGTTCATCGACTGACAATCCATTAAAAGTCATAATTTTATTTGTTTTGCCCGCATGACGATTGATGACCACATGGATACGCGCCATCAATTCTTTCGGACTAAATGGCTTGACCACATAATCATCGACACCCAAGTCAAAGCCTAAGAGTTTATCATATTCCTCTTGCCGAGCAGATAAGATAATGATGGGTAAATCTTTAATTTTCTTGATTTCACGACACGCACTAAAACCATCTACTTTTGGCATCATGATGTCTAAGACGACCACATCATAATCATTATCAGTGATCTTGGCGATTGCTTCAGCACCATTTTCAGCCTCATCGACTTCATGATTGTTGGCCAAGGCGTATTCTTTAACGACTTTACGAATGTTGATCTCATCATCTACGATTAGTATTCTTGACATGTTTCACCTCGTTTATGGTTTATGCAAAAAATATGTCAATAATTTGTGTTTTTTAGAACGTCGATCTTTTTGATGAAGATACTGCCTTCTTGCTCACAGATCCCTTCTATCATAACAAATATTCCTTTATTTAGTTGATCATTGATCCCAGCATATAAATTAGGCATTAAAACACCACTGCATTCACTTGATTCATCACTCAAGCTCAAAAAAGCCATAAGATCTCCTTTTTTGGTTCGATGTTGCTTGATTCCCTTGACCATAACAATCAACTTCTCCAGACGATTACTGGGCTGTAGTGAGATGATATTGGAAGTGATTTGATGGTTTAGTTTGATGTGAAACAAAGGATGATCACTTAAATAAAAACCCAAGACCGCTTTTTCACGTTCAGCTTTTTCCAATGATAAGTCTTTTACATCAATAATTTCTGGGGCCATAACCAGACCCAAATCGATTCGAGTTTGATCCTTACCTTCGATTTTAACCAGATTTGCATATTGATAAGCATCATCCAAAGATGCCAAGAGTGATTTACGTGAATAGCCAAACTCATCAAAAGAACCAGCATCAATTAAAGCTTCAACACTTTGACGACTAAAACGTCGTGTATTGATTCGAGCAACAAAATCGTGAAAGTTTTTAAAGTTTCCCAGTGATCGTTCGTTGAGAATTTCTCGACATGCCGCACCACCGACACTTCGTATGAGCAATAATGGTAAACGAATCCCGTCTTGATCCAATTCATATACATCACTCGATGAATTGATGGATGGGGGTAAAATGGTGACCCCATGGGTCTTACATTCTTCAAGGTATTGCGACGTTTTCTGATCGCCACCAATGACTGAACTTAAAAGTGCTGCATAAAACATGATTGGATAGTTCGCTTTAAGATAAGCCATTTGATATGCAATCATCGCATAGGCAACAGAATGAGATTTATTAAAGCCATAATTAGCAAATTTGAAGACTAATTCATAGAGTTCTTCAGCGAGTTTTTGCGGATAGCCTTGTTTAAGACAACCCTGAATAAACTCATTTTTAAGACTCATCAATTTTTCAGGATCTTTTTTACTCATGGCTTTGCGGAGCAAATC
>JBBQOY010000072.1:0-4598 GCA_038331365.1 Erysipelotrichales bacterium
TTTATGAAGTCCAGAAAAAAGTTAAGTATATCCTTGAAAAGACACTGGAAGTCAAATTCAATGCGGTTAATGTTTATGTCCAAGGAGTAAGAGTCATCTCGTAAAATTATGGAACTTCTCAACGGTAATAAATTCAAATCAATGTTGGTTAGTGGTGCCAACAATCTTAGTAATCATCATCGCGAAATTGATGCGTTAAATGTATTTCCGGTCCCAGACGGTGATACAGGAACCAATATGAATCTAACTTTCGCAGCTGGGGTCAAAGAGGCTCAAGCCCATCCGAGTACCCATGTTGGCGAAATCGCTAAAACTTTATCAAAAGGTCTTTTAATGGGTGCCAGAGGAAATTCTGGGGTTATCTTGTCCCAGATCTTTAGAGGTTTTTATCAAAGTATTGAAGGTAAGGATGTGTTAAATGCCAAAGACATCGCCCATGCGTTCGTCAGAGGGACTGAAGTGGCCTATAAAGCAGTCATGCGTCCTGTAGAAGGGACGATTTTAACTGTCTTACGTGAAAGTGCCCAAGAGACTTTGATTTATGTAGAAAAAAATAATTCCAAAAATATCATTGATGTGCTTGATTATATGATTAAAAGGGCTAAAATCTCGTTAGAAAATACACCTAATTTGTTGCCTGTATTAAAAGAAGTTGGTGTCGTAGACAGTGGTGGCGCTGGTTATGTGGTTGTTTTAGAAGGATTCTTTTCAGAGTTATCAGGGATTCCCATTGAATTACTTGAAGACACTGGTGAAATTGAAGGTGTCCAATCTCAACTCGAAAATGATGAATTTGGTTATTGTACGGAAATGATCGTTCAATTAAATCCTGAAGTTTTGCCAGATTTCTCGGAAAGCCACTTACGTGAACAACTTGAAGACCTTGGAAATTCGATTGTCGTCGTTCAAGACGAAAATATTGTTAAAGTCCATGTCCATACTTTAAGTCCTGGGGATGTCCTTAATTTAGGGCAAGCGTATGGAGAACTTTTAAAAATTAAATCTGATAATATGCAACTCCAGCACGAACATGCTTCTACTTTTGTTAATGAAACCAAACCAAAAAAGAAATATGCATTAATTGCTGTGGCTTCAGGAGAAGGGCTCTCGAAACTCTTTAAAGATGATTATCGGGTTGATTTGGTCATCAGTGGTGGCCAAACAATGAATCCCGCCACAGAAGATTTTGTTGATGCAATCAAATCGTTGAATGCTGAACACATCATTATCTTACCAAACAATTCCAACATCATTTTAGCTGCCCAACAAGCAGAATCCTTAATGGATGAGTTGGATATTCATGTCATTCCGACCAAGAGTATTCCACAAGGGTTAAGTGCTTGTGTTATGTTCAATCCGCAAGTTAACATTCATGAAAATATTTCTGAAATGACGGAAGCTTTCAAACATGTCAAAACTGGTCTGGTTACTTACGCCATTAAAGACAGCTCGATGGATGGGCTTACGATTAATGCAAATGACTTTATTGGTATTTTAGATAAAACCATCCTTGTTTCTGTTCCTTCTAAAAATGAAGCTGCAGAACGTTTGATGGATCAGTTGGTGAGCCCTGAGGATGGATTGATTACACTGATTGTCGGTGAAGATGTCAGCGAAGAAGAACAGGAATCTCTGGTCAACTACATCACTGAGCATTTTAATGCCTGCGAAGTGGAAGTCCATAAAGGACATCAACCGGTTTATTCGTATATTATCGGTGTTGAATAAAGGGCTTTAGCCCTTTTCTTTTATGGGAAATCTTAACTTATTACGACTCAGTCCAAGTTTAAGTGAAAAACTCCACCATATCCAACTTGATTCGTTGGAAGATTTGTTGCGTTATTATCCATCTCGTTATGAATCCGTTGAAGATCTTCCTTTTGAATTGTGGAAAAAGGGCGAAAAGATCGCTCTAGAAGGACAAATCATTCAACCTGTTAAAACGACTCGTATTAAAGGAAGACTTAGTGTAACCCGTTTTCTATTTCAAAGTAAAGCAGGGTTATTTAATGTATCTATTTTCAATCGACCGTGGATTTCAAATCTCAAGGGAATCATAACCATATTCGGGAAATACGATGGTGAACGAACGATTACTGTGACGCAATATAAAGGTCAACCTCTGGAATCCTTACTTGGGATTCATCCAGTTTATCGACTAAATCGTGAACTGAGCCAAAGTGATTTTCAAAAAGCCATTGATAAAGCATTGGCTTTACTAGAACTAGCACTGATTCAAGAGTTTCCTATGGATTTAAAAATTAAGTATCGGCTTTTATCAATCAAACAAGCCCTTGTGTGGATCCATCGACCTTCTGGTCAAGAAGAACTACGTCAAGCAGTGCGTACTCTGAAATACGAAGAATTTCTTAGATTTCAAACCAAACTACAATTTGATCGACATGAAAATATTGACGTCCAAACCGGAAAGATGAAAATCTTTGATCGAAGAACGATTGAAACTTGGATGCCTAATTTACCCTTTACTTTGACTTTAGTACAACGCAAAGTACTCAATGAAGTACTTAACGATCTTCAATCCACGAAACGTATGTATCGCTTGTTGCAAGGGGATGTCGGTAGTGGCAAAACGGTGATCGCTGCCTTGGCTGTCTAT
The DNA here is from genome assembly GCA_038331365.1 of Erysipelotrichales bacterium. Lineage (GTDB taxonomy): Bacteria > Bacillota_I > Bacilli_A > Erysipelotrichales > Erysipelotrichaceae > UBA2212. Next base: position 2,618 of record JBBQOY010000072.1, read on the forward strand.
GCAACGTATTTAGCCCATTATCAGAGTGCCGTTTTAGTTCCAACTGAAATTTTAGCCAAACAACATTATGTAACCTTAAAATCATATTTACCAGAATCAGTAAAGATAGAAGTTCTTTATGCATCTTTGCCTGCAAAACACAAAAAAGAATGTCTTGAAAAGTTGGCTCGACATGAGATCGATGTTTTGATTGGAACCCATGCTTTGATTTCTAGTGACGTCAAATTTTATGATTGCGGGCTCGTTGTAGCGGATGAACAACATCGTTTTGGAGTCAATCAAAGAAGACAACTCAGTTCGAAAGGTGAAAAGGTCGATTTCTTATTGATGAGTGCGACCCCCATCCCAAGAACGATGGCCAATGTTTTATTTGGTGATTTAGAAATTTCGACGATTGATACTTATCATCAATCCAAACAAAAAATTCATACCAAACTCATTCAAAATTTAGATTTAAAAGCGCTAATCCCAACCATTGAACATTTTATTGAAAAGAAACAACAGATTTATGTGGTTTGCCCCGCCATCGATGCGGACAGTGAACTAGAACTCAATGACGTCAATACTGTTTCTAAGACACTAAGAAAGTACTTAAGCAATGATGTCGTTGTGGATAGTTTGCACGGTAAACTCACCACAGAAGCCAAGGAAACAGTTCTGAGTCGATTTTATGCCTCTATAACGCAAGTTTTGGTTACCACAACTGTTATTGAAGTTGGGGTTAATGTAAAAAGTGCCAATGTTATGATCATTTATGATGCAGATCGCTTTGGGTTAAGTCAACTTCATCAATTGCGTGGACGGGTAGGTCGTGGCATTGAAGAAGGGACATGTTTCTTACTGACTGACAGTGAAGAACCAACCGCATTAGAACGCATGAATGTCTTATTGGAAACCTCAGATGGGTTTATAATCGCAGAAAAAGATTTAGAATTGAGGGGTCCTGGTGAGATCTTTGGGCTTAAACAAAGTGGCATCCCGAGTTTCTTGATCGCGAATGTTGTTTTGGATCAAAACATCTTGATGACTGCACTTAATGATGCAAAAATGATGATTGATGATCATAATAATCAACTTTATAAAGCATGGATTGAGGATTGCTTGCTTGAACACAGCACTCAAACCTTAGATTAAGATGGTATAATAAAAGACGTGAAAAACTTAAACGAATGGCTCATTGCCCATCACATCGAAATCCATAAACCCACGCTCATCGAACGGGCTTTTATTCATAGTTCTTATCTCAATGAGCACCCTGAAGTTGATTTGGAAGATAATCAACGGCTCGAATTTATGGGTGATGCGGTCCTGCAATTATGGAGTGCTCGTTATCTCTATGAAAAGCAACCCAGTTTGTCTGAAGGTCAAATGACTAAGATGAGAGCCTCTTTGGTCAATGAATCTAGTTTGAGTAAAATGGCAATGCTTTTAGATTTAAATCATTTTTTAAAGCTTGGACAAGGAGAAATCAGAGAAAATGGCATTGAGAAAGTCTCGATTGTCGCAGACATGTTTGAATCCTTTATCGGGGCGCTTTACTTAGACTCTGGTTTCGAACCCGTCGATCAAATCCTAAGTAGCATCATCGATTCCTTTGAACTCTCCGAAAAACATCAAAATGATGACTATAAAACACGCTTACAAGAATTTGTCCAAGCAGATGATAGACGCTCAATTGATTATATCTTAGTTTCTGAGAGCGGACCTTCGCATGATCGCCGTTTTGAAATGGCGGTTTATATTGATAAGATGATGTTTGGTAAAGGGTATGGGAATTCTAAAAAAAGAGCGGAACAGGCTGCCGCGAAAGAAGCCCTAGAAAAGTTGGTACGTTAATGAGTGATAACCAATTCCCTGAATATAAGGGATTTAATTATGAAGAGGCTGTCATTGAAGCGCGTCGTTGTTTGAATTGTAAACATCATCCTTGTGTGGATGGTTGTGTGGCGCATATGAATATTCCAGGGATGATCCAAGCTTT
>JBBQOY010000073.1:0-4597 GCA_038331365.1 Erysipelotrichales bacterium
TTAAAAACCCGTATCATCAGACACGGGCAAAAAGTTACTGTAACTTTTACCTCGGCAACGAATTAAGCCAATCTTGGCAGTTGCTGTCTGTGGTATATTGAACACACCTAATTCTATAGGATTTAAACTTAATGTCAAGAAATTTCTCACACTCAGTGATCTATTTTTAGAAAAGGATGCTATGTGATTGATTTAATCTTTCTTCTTTTAACCATCATAGCTTCTGTACCAGCCGTTATTATCGCAATCAAAATCGCAATTGAACCAAATTCTGCAATGATTGTCGCTGTATTTATCGGATTGAATGAAACCCCAAGACCACCACGATAGCCACGACCACTTCCTTCCGTTAAAATTTCTGTTTCTTCATCTGATTCAATACCTTTATTATGGCGACCTTGTCCACCACCTAAACCAGCGGTATACGTCTCTTTAGCCGTTTCTATCGTCATTACTGGGGAAACAAGCCAAGGGATAAGTGAGCTGGTCGTAAGCGAATAGGCGCCAAAAGCAAATATAACCAAAACCATGAGTCCCCCCAGTACTTTGTTGAATTGTGGTGGCAATTTGATGATTCTTTTAAACATGGCTTTAAGAAAAGCCCAATGGAGACCCAAATGAAGACCAACTAAAATCAATGATAAAGCAGAAAAGAAATAATGGACTGTTTTTGCATTGTCCGATTCAGTAAAAACATCTTTGAAAACGACTTTAGACATCATAATACCGCTGAGTGTAATCAACACAAAACTGATTAACAGCAAAACATTTAAACCATACCCAATTCTAATCTTAGTTGGTGTCGTCTTAGAGAACAAGCGTTTTGTGAAGGATACAATCCAACGCCAATTCAGCGCCAAGTGTATGATCACGACCCCAAAGATAACCAGTCCAACAATCTCATGAAAAGACAAACCCGTCGAAGCGATGCTGAATAATGTAAATAAGATCACTGCCATCACGATATCAATTATTATTTTAATCCAATGCGTTCTCATATTGCTCCTTTAATGATTACTGGTCTAAGTATAGAAAAAAAACATGTCAAATGTGTGACAAGTTAAAAAAAAGCGTTCAGTTTATTGAACGCTTAATCATTTATTCGTGAGCGAGTTTAATGCCAGGACCCATCGTAGATGAGATGACGACATTTTTGATGTAGTGGCCTTTGACAACGGAAGGACGAGCCTTGCGGATGAGGTCCAATAAAGTCGTCAAATTTTCTGTTAATTGTTCTTCTGAGAATGAAACTCTTCCAAACAACACTGAGATGTTGCCTTCTTTATCGACACGGTATTCAACTTTACCTTTTTTGATGTCTTTAACTGCTTTGGTGACATCCATGGTAACTGTTCCAGTCTTAGGATTAGGCATCAAACCTTTAGGTCCTAAAATCTTCCCTAATTTACCAAGTTCACCCATCATATCTGGTGTGGCAACGATGACGTCGAAATCGAACCAGCCACCTTTAATTTTTTCTAAAATTTCCTTATTACCGACAAAGTCTGCGCCGGCATCAGTGGCTTCTTTTTCCTTAGCGCCTTGAGTAACAACCAAGACCTTTTGGCTTCTGCCGGTTCCATGAGGAAGAACGACAGCACCACGGATTTGTTGATCCGCATGACGTGGATCGACATTAAGATTCAATGAAACTTGAACCGAAGAATCGAATTTTTCGAAACTGGTTTGTTTTAATAGAGTAATTGCTTCTTCTATTGCATAATGTTTTTCACGGTCGACCAGTTTGGCAGCCGCTAAATACTTTTTACCTGTTTTAGCCATGTTGCCTCCTAGTTCTTGTAGCCTTCAATTTCAATACCCATGTTCTTGGCAGTACCGGCAATAATCGCCATAGCACCTTCAACATCATTGGCATTCAAATCGGGCATTTTGTATTCTGCAATGGCCTTCAAATCATCAACGTTGATTTTACCGACCTTTGTGGTTTTCGCATTCCCTGATCCTTTAGCAACCTTAGCTGCTTTAAGCAACATAACGGAAGCTGGAACGGTCTTTAATACGAAATTAAATGATTTGTCTTCATAAGCGGTGATGATGACTGGGATAATGTCCCCTGCACGATCACGTGTCGCATCGTTAAATGCGCTACAGAATTGGGGCATATTAACCCCAGCGGATGCCAAAGCTGGTCCCGGGCGTGCGCCGCCGGCGGGAAATTGGAGCTTGACGATCTTAGCAATTTTCTTACTCACTGTACATTCCTCCTTATTGAATGAAAGCCGCGGTTTAATCGGACGAAGATTCGTCCTCCCACGTATTTGCCTCTAATGGGCTTTCTTATTGTACAATACGCAGCCCTTTCAGTCAAGGTTAAAAAAACACCCTTGCGGGTGTTTAGAGATTGACTTTGTCCAAGTCGATGTAGGCAATTTCAGTCGGCGTTTCGCGACCGAATAAATTGATTAGAACGGCTGCTGTTTGTAGATCGTTGTTCATCGTTTCAACCGTACCTTCTATTCCTGAGAATGGTCCATTGGTAATCCGGACTTTGTCCTTGATTCCAAAGCTGACGATGATGGCAATTTCGGAGATGCCCAAACGTTTGAAGATGTTTTCCATCTCTTCTTCAGAGACTGGGAAAGGTTTCGCACCACCACCTGAAGAACCGATAAATCCAGTGACCCCAGGGGTATTTCGAATGATATACCACGCTTCATCGGTCATGATCATCTGTACGAACAGATAACCGGGAAAGAGATTGGTCATTTTAGCGACAGGTTTCTTATTCGGTTTAACTTCGATTTCTTCGACTTCAGCCACCAAGATCTTAAAGATGACGTCTTGGATCCCAAATGATTCTACACGTGCTTCAAGGTTCTCTTGAACACGGTTTTCATGGCCGGAGTAGGTATTTACAACATACCACTGTTTTGTTTCTATCATGTTAGGCAACGATTCCAATCCATTTTAAGATAAATGAGATGACAAATTCAGTAAAGACGAAGAAAATCCCGAATCCAACCGTAAAGACTAAAACGATCGAAATATTACGACCTAATTCAGCCCCCTTTGGCCAGCGGATTCTCTTGATTTCAGTGTAGATTCCTGAGAGACTAAACCATTTAAGCATACGATTGCCTCCTACTTGGTTTCCTTATGCAGTGTTTGTTTATTGCAATGCTTGCAGAACTTCATCAGTTCTAAACGTGTTGCTGCTGAGGTTTTGTTACGACGGGTCGAATAGTTGCGATTAAGACAAATACTACATGTTAAAATCACATTTTTGCTTTTATCGCTCATCAGTTCTCCCTTAGTTGCCTAATTACTCTAACATACAGTGCTTTAAGTGTCAAACAGTGTGGGGAGTTTCTTCTTGATTTTCTGAAGGATGTTATCGACGTCTTTTTCACTACACATAACCTTCAAACTTATTTCTCTATAACTATAGCCTAAGGCGTGTAATTGATGAACTTTCCACTCCGTTTCACTGAGTGTCTTTCTAATAAATGGGATCTGATCTTGAGCCCAAGAAACATAAGAAGCATAGACCGGGTCGAAGTCCGTTTTGGCACAAGCGACCGTATCCATTAAAACGACATTATCATCTTCTGAAACACTCATATCGAGACTCATCGCCATCGACAACAGACTATAGGAACCTGATCGATACTTACGTAAAAGTGAACGTATTTCGCGTTCGACACAGACCCTCGCAAAAGTCCCAAAACTAGCTTCTTTGTCTTCTTTATAGTTGTCTACTGCTTCGAGCAACCCAATCAAACCTTCTTGATACAGATCATCCAAATCGATGTAGGATGGTTTGGGTGAAGGTACCAAGGCATGAATGATGGCCCAGATGGTACGATGGTAACGTTGAATGAGTAATATCTGACTCTCTTCATCTTTTTGCCTTACATAATAGATCAATTCATAATCATTGACGGACGGATTCAAAACCATTTCCTCCTTTGGTTATTTGAGGGGATGGCGTTGATTGAGCACTTCGTAAAGTAAGACGGCTGTACTAACCGAGGCATTCAGTGAACTCACTTGACCATGCATCGGTAATTTAACCACTACATCGACATGCTTCAGCAATAGAGGAGATATCCCTTTCCCCTCAGATCCAATCACAAGACATACTTTTCCTTTAAAATTAGCCTTACGATAATCAATTGCTTTGGGAGTAAATTCAGCCCCAAAGATCCAAAACCCAAGCTTCTTTAAAGTTTCTACCGTCTGGGTTAGATTGACCACTTCAATGGTTTTAACGGTATCAATTGCCCCAGTTGACACTTTCGCAACTGTCGGGGTTAAATGCACCGAGCCATGTTTAGGAATGATGATTCCATCGACTTCAGTGGCATCGGCGGTCCTTAAGATGGCCCCTAGATTATGTGGATCTTCTAATCCATCTAGGATGATCAACAAAGCGCTTTCCGATAAACCATCCGTCACTTCTTTCAAAGTAAACGTTTTAAAATCATCGACTTCTGCAACAACATGTTGGTGAAGCCCTTCGAATCGTTCGAATTCCTTGTTGGTCAATAAAACAATGGGTAGATTATCCTTTTGTGCCAATCCTTGGATTTCTCTATCCGGTTTCTCTTTACTAAGATACAGATGATGCATTTTG
>JBBQOY010000074.1:0-4518 GCA_038331365.1 Erysipelotrichales bacterium
GCAATTGTCATCACAGATTTATTCTGAAGTTTAAAATAGTTAGCCAACTTAGCGATACTTGTGGTTTTACCAGATCCATTAATCCCAACGATTAAAAATACATTCAAACCTGTTTTCAGTTCTAAAGTATAAGTTTTAAAAAAAGCCCGCATTTCTTCAGCCAAAACATCAATCAATAGACTGGCTTGTGAGATTTGTTGAACCTTGGCTTGTTTCTTAAGCGTATGAATTAATTCGGAAGAACAGGTAACTCCTACATCACTTTTTAAGAGTACGTCATTGATCTGCGCATAGAATGCTTCATCGATTTCAGGTTCTGTCCCAAGAAATTGTTTTAGTTTTGAGCCAAAACTTGCTTGGGTTTTTTCAAAACCACTGACATACTTATCGGATGATTTGGGGCTTAATCTTTGTTTGAGTGAACTAAAGAAACTCATGACTTGACTTCCTCATCGATCATTTTGACTGCCTCGGTCAATTTGACTTTCAACATTTGGGAAACACCGGAATTGCCCATGGTTACCCCATAGAGCAAATCGCATTGAGCCATGGTTCCAGGACGATGGGTAACGACTAGAAATTGAGTTTCACGACTAAATTGCTTGAGGTATCTAGCAAATCGATCAACATTAGATTGATCCAATGCCGCTTCAATTTCATCAAAGATGCACATTGGAACATGTCTTGCCTTTAAGATTGCAAACAAAACACTGATGGCGATTAAACTCTTTTCACCACCTGAAAACAAGCGAATATTTTTAATGGCTTTACCGGGTGGTTGAACATGGATATCGATTCCTGAATTCAGAAGATCATTGGGATCCTCTAAAGACAATGAGGCTGTTCCACCTCCAAACATCGTTGAGAAAACACCTGGTAGTTCTTTATTGATCTTATCCAACATTGCACTGAATTGGGTTACCATGACTTCATCGAGCTCTGCGATTAATTTCAAAATTTTATCGCGACTTTCAGAAAGTTCATCATATTGTTTTTTAATGAATTCATACCGGATATTGACTTCATCGTATTCTACTGGTGCATCCATATTGACATTGCCTAAGTTGTCGATGTCTTGACGCAATTGCTTAACTTCTTCTTTGGCGATTTCAATATCACTTTCCTTATGTGTTTGTAAAGCAAACTCGTACGTTAATTGATACTCTTGACTTAAGCGTAACATCAAGTTTTCAACATTGGTTGAATTGCGAGCCAGTTCTAGTTCGAAGTCACGTTTTTGAATTTGTAAGGTATTGAGTTCACGCCTTTGTTGACGCATTTGCTGATCTTTACGATCACTTTCAGTGCCGATTTTTAAGCGTGAATCCCGATATGTACGTAGGTGCAAATTGATTGAATCTCTCGCAGAATAAGCTTTATTAAGTAAAGTGATTAAATCATCTTCTGGCGCATCCTGGATTGATCCGTTTGGGGCTAATACATCGAGATCGTTTTTAAGTCGATCATATTTGGCTCGTTTCGCATCTAAAACAGGATCAAGTGAAGCCATCGCAATGCGCTTATCGACCAGTTGAATTTCATTTTCAGTCTTTTTAACCAACATTTCCTGTTGCAATTGTTGGCGTGATTGAAGCAGTTGTGTGCTAGAAGCAACATGAGTACTCAGTTCATTGAATTCTTTAAGTAAGGTTAAAGGTGAACCTGTGTCTTTTTGCTTACCACCGGTCATTGAACCACCCTTATGGATAACATCTCCTTCAAGGGTCACTAACTTATAGGCATAGTTCAACAAAGAAGCCAGATGATTTCCAACTTCAAGGTTCTCTACGACCAAAACATTGTTCAATAAAGCCAAACTAACCAATCTGTACTTATCTTGACAATCAACAAAATCATTAGCAAGACCTAAATATCCTTTGGTGTTACGACAAATAACTTCATCTTCACGCCGGACTGCACGGGCTTGAAGCACAGTCATCGGTAAGAAAGTCGCCCTACCTGACTCGTTTTTCTTTAAAAATCCGATTGCGTGTCGTGCTGAACTTTCATCTTTGGTGATGATGTTATACATTGCTCCGCCTAAGGCGACACTGATGGCTTCTTCATAGCCTTGATTGGGGGTTAACAGTTGCGATACGACCCCAAAAACACCGACTAAACTCTGTTGCGCACTTAAAATTGCTTGTACACCGGCTTGGCTCATAAAAGGTCGAGCTTGAAGATTTTTTACAACTTCTAAGCGATTTTTCAAGCGTTGTGTTACAACGGAACTTTCATCCACTAAAGCATTCTGGTCGATCAATTGACGATTGAGTTCCAAATTATGTTTATTGAGGGCTTCCATATCTAAAACCAACGCATCATAGCGTTGTTGTCGATCTTCATACTCTTGTTTGGCTTCTTGAAGCAGTTGTTTAAGTTCAATGGTTTTCTGTTCAGAATTACCAACTTCTACAGTGTATTTACGTTTTTCATCGATTTCGATCTTTCGGGTCTCTAAGGTTTGAATTTCATTGATCAATTTCAATAATTCATCTTGGGTCTCATGGATTTGACGATCGAGTTGGTGAAGTTCAGTCTTTGCCAATAAAGTGCTGTTTTCATTAATTTGAAGAGATGCTTCCAAAACGGCTTCTTTCGACTGTAACTCAAAAAGTTCTTTATTGGCATCTTCATCTAATTTCTTAAAACGCGTAATCATTGTCGTTAAGACTGCTATTTCGATTTCTTGTAAACGTTGTTTCTTTTCAGTGTAGATCTTAGCCTTTTGAGCAGCTCGCTTTAAAGGGAGCACTTGTTTTTGAAGTTCTAAGAAAATATCATTCATTCGTTCAAGGTTGCTTTGGGTATGGTCGAGTTTATTAAGCGCTTCCTTTTTTCTTTTTTTATATTTAGAAACCCCTGCGGCTTCTTCGAAAGTACTTCTTAATTCATCGGGTTTGGCTTCAGCAAATTCCGTGATGGAGCCTTGTGAGATGATGCTTAAAGAATCTCTACCAATCCCCGAATCCATGGTTAAATCTAAAATATCTTTCAATCGACAAGGGGATTTATTGATTAAATATTCCCCTTCTGCGTTTTCTCTGTGCAGTCGTCTGGTAATCTCAACTTCATCATAAGGCAACTCAAAAATACGCTGAGAATTGTCAAAAACCAACGTGACTTCGGCAAGATTGACTTTGCGGCGAGACTCACTTCCGGTAAAAATAACATCTGTCATATTGGAACCGCGCAAAGATTTTACACTCTGTTCACCCAAGACCCAACGGATTGCATCCGCGATATTGCTTTTACCACAACCGTTTGGGCCTACGATGCCACTAATGTTGCTGTCAAAAGTAATATTGACTTTATCCGCAAATGATTTAAATCCTTGGATTTCGATTCGCTTTAAAAACACGGTGGTCCTCCATTGTCATTAAATAATTATAGCTTATAAATGCTTAAAATTGTAGTACTTCTGTGTACTTACAGTTTAATTTTACAATGAATCACTTTACCAAGGATGCGAATGGGTTTGCTTTCACACTCATCTTGAGTGTAGATCATGTTAGGATATTTCGGGTTTTCAGCTTTTAGGATCAAAGCATCCTCTTTATAATAGACACGTTTGATGGTGGCTTCTTCGCCCACTAAAATAACTGCGATATCCCCATTTTCAACGATGTTTTGGGTATGAACGTAAACCAAATCACCTGGATGTATTCTAGCGTTGATCATCGAATCGCCAATGACCTCAAGATAAAAATGGTCTTCTGCAGATCCATCTTTTGGATCAATATATTCAAATCCCTTGAACTCTTGCGTCGCATACCGTAATGGACCGCCTCTAACTGTCCCTAAAATTGGAATCGCAATGCGACGTTCTGTACGCATCAGATCTTCGATGCTGATGTGGTAAAAATCAGCCAACTGCGTCAAGATTTTGATGGGAGGTAAGGAAGATCCATCTTCCCATTTTTGAATTGTTGTAAAGGATTTATATCCAAAATGAAAAGCCAGGTCTTGTTGGGAAAGACTTCTTTCTTTTCTCAGTTGTTTCAATTTTTCATGCAGACTGATCATAACACTACCCAGTATAGCGTGAACTTGAATATTTTTCAAGTAAACCTTGATACTTGAATATTTTTCAAGTAAACTATAGATATAAGGAGGCCCTATGGACAGAGTTATATTCCACTGCGATTTAAATAGTTTCTATGCTTCAGTCGAATGTCTACATCATCCTGAGTACCGGAATGTCCCTATGGCCGTTGGGGGCGATGTGGAGAAGCGCCACGGGATCATCTTAGCTAAGAACAAGTTGGCTAAGAAAGCCGGTGTTACGACTGGGGAAGCCTTGTGGCAAGCCTTACAGAAATGTCCCAATCTGATCTTGGTCAAACCTAATTTTTCTCAATATCTACGGTTTTCGAGAATGGTTAAAGCGATTTATGCCGATTATAGTGATAAAATCGAATCTTTTGGGATCGATGAAGTTTGGATTGATGTCACTGAAAGTCTTCATCTTTTTGGATCCCCAAAAGATTTGGCAGATTGCATTCGCGAACGGATCAA
>JBBQOY010000075.1:0-4381 GCA_038331365.1 Erysipelotrichales bacterium
CCCGACCATTTGTCCAGTAAAGGCAGGATCTTGAGAGCGCATATGAGCACTCATCCCTAACTTAAAGGATTCTTCCACATCGACTAAGGATTGTTCCGAAGCATGGCAACGTTGAGCTGTAGATAAATCTTGGACTTTTGCCCGATTGGCAACACCACTGGTCAAAATCATTTCTTTGACTGCATTGGCAGCACCCCCTAGGATTGCATGCCCAAAACCATCATTCTTCGCTTCACCCGCTGCCAGGTAGGTCCCGTCTGCGGTACGAGCACCTTCCGAAACAACAACATAGCATTTATTTTTTTCATCGATACATTTTTTGACTTCACTCAAGAAGATTTCTTGATCAAAAGGAATTTCAGGCAAGATCAATAAATCAACCACACCACTTAAACAAGCGGACGCAGCCAACCAACCAGCATCTCTCCCCATGGTTTCAAGAATGAAGACTTCCTGACGAGTGTACACATTAACATCTAACCATGTCTGTAAAGCCGTGGTCGCAATGAATTTTGCGGCAGATGCATAACCTGGGCAATGATCCGTCATCATAAGATCATTATCAACGGTCTTAGGACAGCCTACAAAACGACGATTTGTAATTTTGTTTGCCTCAGCATATTCACTTAAAGCATAAACCGTATCCATCGAATCATTCCCACCAATGTAAAACAAGGTATCGACATCGAATTTTTCCATGATGGCAAATAATTTTTCAAAATCAGCTTTATTACTTCTTTTGAGTTTATACCGGCAAGAGCCTAACGCACTGGCTGGGGTCTGCCTCAGTATTCTGTTTTCTTCTTCGCTCATGTTGCTTAAATCAACCAACTTTTCTTGAAGAATACCTTCGATCCCATTGAGCCCACCATATACTTTCGTATAGATCGGATTCAGTTGATTGGCTTTGACAACCCCTGCTAAAGTCGCATTGATGACCGACGTGGGTCCACCTGATTGTGCTACGATACAATTTCCCATAATGTCCTCCTGAGTTCGAAAATATTATACAACTTCTTTAAGTTTCTTGCCACCTGACTTCCGTTAAAAGTTCATTGTTAAAAGTAGTTTTACGCTAAACTCATAAACATACATGATTTTTCGCTTGATGGTTTCATGGCGATTGATGTCATAACTTAGTCAATAAATAAAATATTCGCTCTAATGGTCTTTTATGTTAGTTTACTCTTAGCTTTTTGCAGATTTTGAATCTTAGCGCTTAAGAGTTCCCAATCTTTTAAATAAGCATTGAGTTCATTATGAATCACATCGATTTGATCATTAAGTTGTGCCATTAAAGCATGGTCATGATAATAGCTTGGATCATAGCGTTTCTCTCGGGAACTTTCAAGTTCCGTTTCTTTTAAGGTAATGGCTTCTTCGAGTTTATCGAGTTGCTTGGTTAAGCGACTTATTGAATCTTTGGATTGAGTGCGCTGTGTGCTTTTAATCACCGGTTCAGTTTGGTTTATTTCTACGACTTGGGTGAATTCAGGATAAGCCAAAGGATAATACGAAGCTTTCCCATTTTCAATGTTCAAGATGGCATTGGCCATCTTTTGGATGAAATACCGATCATGCGAAACAAAAATCAAGGTCCCATCATAATCCTTTAAGGCATCTTCTAAGGCTTCCTTGCCCAGGATATCTAAATGGTTAGTTGGTTCATCCAAAATCAGTAAATTTGCCCGTAAAAGTAAAAGTTTTGCCAGGCTCAGCCTTACTTTTTCACCACCACTTAACACATTGACACTTTTAAAGACTTCATCAGCTGTGAAAAGGAAACTCCCTAAGATGGTTCTCACTTGGGTATGCGTCAATTGAGGATGAGCATCCCAAAGTTCTTCAAGGACAGTCTTATCTGATTTATAATCACTGAGTTCTTGATCAAAGTAACCAATTTCAATCTGATGACCCAATAAAATTTCTCCGGAAAGTGCCGGAATTTGATTGATGATTGTTTTTAGAAAAGTGGACTTCCCGTGACCATTGGGACCAATAACCCCAAGTCTCGTTCCATGCATGAGCGTAAGATCAATGCACGCTAGTGGTATATCATAACCAATGGTTAAGGCTTCACTTTTCAAGACTTGTTTCCCACCTTTTAAACGTGAAGAAAAATGCGCTTTGAAATTCTTAAGATCTGCCGATGGCGCATCAATCTTTTCCATACGATCTAGGTACTTAATCTTGGATTGAGCAAATTTGGCTTTTGATCTTTTATATCTAAATTTCTCAATTAAACCTTCTAATCGTTCGATGTCTTTTTGTTGGCGCTTATACGCTGAAAGTTGTTTATCCTGATTTAAAGCCTTGGTGATTTGATATTGTGAATAATTTCCAGTGTAACTGGTTAATGTTCCAAATTCAATCTCATGGATGATGTCTGCCACATGATCAATAAACATGCGATCATGCGAAACAAAGAGGATGGCTTTATCGTAGTATTTCAGATAGCCTTCCAACCATTCAATGGTCGCCATATCAAGATGATTGGTGGGTTCATCTAAAAGCAAAAGATCTGGTTTACTCAATAAAAGTTTGACGAAAGCTAAGCGTGTTTTCTGACCGGATGAAAATGTCGCTAAGGCTCTTTGTAGATCATCCGTTTCAAAACCGAATTTCGTAAATACCGTCATCATTTCAGATTTATAGGTATAGCCACCTTCATCTTCAAAGCGATGCTGAGTATTGGCATAGCTTTCTAAAAGTTTTTCACTGTGGTCATACACCATTTGTTCACCCAAATGGGTAAGTTGGTCTTCCAAATCAAATAAGGGTTGATAAATCTCCAACAACATTTTTTCAACACTTTGCGTTTCATCACTGAATGTGATTTGAGATAAGGTCTCGATTCTTAGATCTTTCGGTCGTGTAAGGTCTCCCTTATCTAAAGTCAATTCACCACTCAAAATCTTAAGTAGCGTCGTCTTCCCACAGCCATTACGACCCACCAGGGCAATCTTCTGGCGATCTCTAATTTCAAAGTCTATGTCAGTAAAGACATCTTGAGGACCAAAAGATTTGCTCCCCTTTTGAATCGATACAATCATTCGCTAACCTTTTTGAGTTGCAGATAATCTGCAAAACCCAAAGCGATATTTTCGATCAACGCATTCTGTTGGGTGGTATAGAGTTCATAATCATGAGGATTTGAGATGAATAAGAGATCCAGTAGAACCGCTTGTAATCCATAAGGATTCTCAGCCGCAAAACTGGCATTCAATTTTGAATCAAGTGAGTACTGAGCAGCCCCTAAAATCTTGCCTCCGGTTTCACGAACATCCGTATTGACATCCATATTGTCCGCTAAGACTCTTCCAGAGATGATGCCCAGTTTGTTGCCTTTAGAGCCAACCCCATAAATCGTCAATGTTTTCATTTTCATATAGGCATCAAAAATAGCGGTCGCAAACCGATTTGAGGTGTAATGAGAATAAATGATCCGAGCCCCTTTTACATTCGCATCACTGTTACTATTGATGTCTAACGCAATATAATATTTTGCTTTAACTTCATAAACCCTTGCCATACGTCCATCATCGCCCCATCGACCGATGATTTCATTCCCACGAGCCACAAAGACTTTAAGTCCATAGGCTTCAAGTTTTTCTTTTAATAGATTAGCGGATTGAACCAATGCCTCTGCCACATTGACGTTACCCTTGATGATGAAATCATCACCATTTTGGTATTTTGAAGGATCAATAACAACATCATAAATTGCTTCAGGAACTGCTTTTTCAGTTACGCGTATGAACACATAGTTCTGATCAAAAATCGTTTGATCTTCATAAGGTGATTCAATCAGGTCCTTATCAGCAACCAGTTCGATTTCTTTGCCCAGTGCATTATTCCGACGTATTGTAAAAAACTCATCATAGATGGTGTTCTGTGAGATTATTCTGGTTTTTGTCAAATTCTCGATCACGAAAACTTCATAAAACCCAGATGGAATCGCATCTAAAGGAATTTGGCGATCTATATTGCTCTCCATCATATAAACCAACTCACTCCCGTCACAAATATTTTTAAGAATCACAGTCTTCCCAACAAAAGGATCTGCCTTGGCGAGCACAAAAGGCTGATTATAAATGTTTAAGGTTTCCCCATAGAAAAGATGTTCAGTAAGGTCAATCGTATCTGAATACGTCATTGTTTTAAAGACGGATTGGGCTTTTGATAAACTATAATCGCAAACTGCAAATTTAGGTTGGATGACGTCTACCTTATGTGGATAGAGTAAATTGAGCCCAATATAAGATGCCAACATGATCAAGACTAAAAGTGGAAGTATAAACTTCCATCTTAACTTCTTCCGGCGTGAACGATAATCTCTTTTTACTTTTTTCATAGACGAATATCAACGATATGTTTTGGT
>JBBQOY010000076.1:0-4292 GCA_038331365.1 Erysipelotrichales bacterium
AGCATCGTTTCTTCAGAAATGGTTTCATCGAGGTATGCTTCCAACAAACTCGACATGGATTCAATGATGGGGGTAGCCTCGTTTTCCTTCTCACTGGTAATAAAAGAGCGCCCAACCGGAAGAAAAACCATAAACGTGATCACCAAAGCCATCACACTTAAGGAAATAAACATCATCAGTAATCTAAAAAAGAGACTGTGAACTAACTTTGGACTTTTAAAACGCATAGTTCTTTCTCGAATTTGTAACCAACCCCATAAACAGTCTTAATCATTTCACGATACGGTTCAGGTAATTTAGCCCGGATTCGTTTGATGTGGGTGTCAATCGATCGATCATCGATGTAGTCACTAAAACCCCAGACACGATTAAGCACTTGTTCACGGGTAAAGACCTGGGATGGATGAGAAACCAACATGTATAGAATCTCAATTTCTTTTGGCGTAGCTTGAACTTTTTGATTAAGATATGTGATTGAATAATTGCTTAAAGAGATGATCAAATCCTTGACTTGAACGATACTTTTTAATTCTCCCTCGGCTTGTTCCTTGGTTCGTCTCAGAATGGCTTTAATGCGGGCTATGACTTCCCTTGAACTATAGGGTTTTACGATATAATCATCTGCGCCAAGTTCAAAACCGATGATTCGATCGATCTCTTCACCTTTAGCAGTCAGCATAATAATGGGTACATCCGATGTCTTACGAATCTCTTTACAAACTTCAGCGCCTTGTATTTTAGGCATCATCAAATCTAAAATCACAAAGTCCATGGATCGGGTATTGAATTGATCGAGTGCTTCTTGACCATCTTTCGCTAAAAAAACTTCAAATCCTTCACGTTGAAGATATAGGCTTAAACTTTCCCGAACACTGAGCTCATCATCACACAACAGGACTTTCATAAATCTTACCTCATCATTATTCTAACAAGAACTTGTGTCTTAATTATGACACAAGTTCTTTCATAAAAAAACACGGCTTTTGACCGTGTTTAGATGAATAAGGTTGTCCCAACGTTTTCGTTGTGAGAGATGTAGGTTCCTACACCACCCAATTCGACCCCATCGATGAGTTCTTCTGCTTTGATGCCCATCAAATCCATACTCATGGTACAAGCGATGAACTTAACATTTAAGTCTGCACAACTCTTCATCATAAGATCCAAAGAGTTCACATTTTTCTGTTTCATGATCATCTTGATCATTTCAGGACCCATACCCAACATGTTCATACTGGATAAAGGCAAATGTTTAGTCCCACGAGGCATCATGAATCCAAACATCTTTTCAATAAAGTTCTTCTTTACATCCACATGCTCTGATTTGCGTAAAACATTGAGTCCCCAGAACGTAAAGAAGATGGTGACCTTCTTACCTTGAGCAGCAGCACCTTGAGCGATGATCATCGCTGCCAAAGCCTTGTCGAGCTCTCCAGAGAAAAGAACGATGGTGGCATTTTCTTGATTGGTCGCTCCAGTGCTTAATGTCGCTTGAGCTTTTTTACCTTTGACGATTTCAGCAGTGTATTTATTCCCAACGAGATTGATGGATACCAAGGTATGACCATTGGTCTTACACCAGTTTTCAACATCCATCGAATACCCAGGATCGGTTGCGATGATTTTAACGGTATCCCCTTCATTGATGTTTTGAACTGCCTTGTAGGTGGCCAGTAATGGTCCTGGACATTGCATGCCTGTCACATCGACGATTTCGACTTTTCCCGTCGCTTCAACTTTAGACTGGCCTGTGATTTCATCCACTTTAACCGCAGCCAAAGTGGTATGGTTGGCTGAATTCAAGACATATTTGAAACTCTTATATGTGCTATAACCACCAGATACATTGTACAAATTCGTGAACCCATAGCCTTTTAAGATGCGGATCGCGACATAAGCACGAAGCCCAACTTGGCAATTGACATAGATTGGGGTATCTTTGGCAACCTTTATGTCATCGAGACGATCTCGTAATTCATCGACTTCGATGTTGACTGCGTTTTCAAAATGTCCAGTACTGAACTCGATGGGTGTACGAACATCCAAGAAATACGCACCTTGTTTGGCCAATTCATCGATTTGTGATGGATAAACAACTTTATAAATACCTTCTACAACATTTTCAGCGATATAGCCTAAAATATTAACTGGATCTTTCGCGGATGAGAAAGGCGGTGCATATGCCAATTCGAGATCAGAAAGATCTGTAACCTTGGCCTTGCATTTAATGGCTGTCGCAATAACATCAATTCGTTTTTCAGTTCCTTCTTGGCCAACGGCTTGAGCACCAACAATCGCGAGGGTTTCTGTATTGTAAATTAATTTTAAAGCAATATTGGACGCATTTGGATAATAGGAAGCATGGTTGTTTCTATGGGCATGAATCGCCTGAACAGGTATATTTCTCATTTCAGCCATTCTTTGATTGTTGCCTGTTGCAGCAACGGTCAAATTAAAGACTTTTAAGACCGAGGTTCCCATTGAACCGTTGTATTCTACATCGGCACCATTGATGATGTCAGCAACAATTCTACCCTGACGATTCGCAGGCCATGCCAAAGCAATGGCTGTATCCACATTGGCCACAACATCCTTGACTTGGATCGCATCACCAATCGCATAAACCCCATCCACAACCTCTTTGGTTTTCCCATCCAAGGTCTGAAGTTTACCATTTGTTACAATGTGACCGCGCGGTCCAATTGCCAGATCCGCTTTTTTAGCTAAAGTGTTTTCTGGCGAAACCCCAATGGCTAAGATGATCAAATCGGTTTGTATGGAAGTCCCTGATTCTAAGTTGACATTTTTACCTTGATTGGAGAAGTTCAATAACCCATCACCTAAAACAAGATGTACCCCATGGGTATTGAGTTCACGATGAACGAGTTGAGCCAATTCAAAATCGATGGGTGCCATAACTTGTGGCATCTTTTCAACAATGGTAACCTCAATGCCTCTTTCTACAAGGTTTTCAGCCATTTCAACACCGATGAATCCTCCACCGACGACGACTGCTTTCTTTGGATGCTTCTCTTCAATGAAATGATAAATCGCATCCGTATCTGGGATGTTTCTTAAAGTAAATAAATTAGTGGCTTCTTTAAGCCCATCAAGTGGCGGAACGATTGGTTTTGCTCCAGGGGATAAGAGAAGCACATCATAAGATTCGGTATATGTTTCTCCAGTCTTTGTCTTTTTAACGGTGACTGTTTTTTCAGCTCGATTGATGTCAATGATTTCTGAGAAGTTACGAATGTCTAAATTAAATCTTTCAGTCATCCCTTCGATGGTTTGAACCAATAAATCATCTCGATCTGTAATCACTTTCCCGATGTAGTAAGGCAGTCCGCAATTGGCAAAACTGATGTACTCATCTCGTTCAAACATAATAATTTGATCTTCTTCACTTAAACGGCGAAGTCGTGCTGCTGCAGTGGCACCACCGGCTACGCCCCCTACAATAAGAATTTTTTTCATTTTAAGGGTCCTCTCTTAGTTAGATTGTCCATAGTTAGTTTAGTCACTTTCTGTCTCAACTACAAGTGAAAACGCTTAAAAACATTAAAATATGTGAAATATCTCTAAACTTTATAATATTCGCACTTTTTTCACAAAAAAGACCACTTAAGGCCTACTTCAAGGAGAAACATTGAATTTGAGCTCGGTTAGGATTAGATACGGTTAATCTGCCTTGTTTTATGTAAGATTCTCTTTGAATATAAGTTAATATCCTGCAAACTTGGATTGATAAAAAGCAGCTTCACACCAAACCTACAAACATAATTTATTAGCACTTATTCCCATGAGATTTATCATCTATATGCAGGATAAAAAACAATCATGCCTAAATTATGACATGATTGTGACTTTATTTTGAAGTTGGAAACATCAACATTTCATCGATGTCTTCGCGAAGATGCTGAGGCTTTAATGAGAGAATCAAATCATGCGGTGCATAATCAAAGAACGGGACAATGATTGGCTTATGTGAACTCAATAATCGCTGACATGTCGCCAATTTAAGATCCGCTCCATAATGACTTAAAAGAATTCCTAATTTAGCCATTGAAATAGCCAGATTATCCGTTATCGTTTGAAAGTCATCCAGATTCGTTTCATCCGGTGAAATGATTGAAATTAAAAGATGTTTGATCTTGGTTTGATTACATGGGAAAAATGTTGATTTAAAAACAGATTTATTCAATGAATTATTAACGAACACTATGCTTGAAACGGATAACGTGTGAATCTTAGAATATACAATGTGGTTCATTGGGGTCTGTTGTGAAAGC
>JBBQOY010000077.1:0-4244 GCA_038331365.1 Erysipelotrichales bacterium
AAGATACGCTCTATGCCCACTATAACACCACTTTTATTCTTTTTGTGCACTTTTATGTCTCTTTTAAGCTGATTTATCTCGATTCATCCAATGATGTGGATGTTAACTTTACAATCAGGATTTTACTATTTCATCTAACCTGATTTATTGAAGTTTGAGAATTTGATATCTTCTACTGCGATGTGTTCTTTAATGACCACAACACTCACGAAATTAAAGAAATCACCAAGCCCTGTGCTGCCCGTCTTCAAACGCAAACGCAATTGATCATATTCTCTTAAAATTCGATCATGGATTAACTTATGTTCTGCAAGTAATGGAAACTCTGCTTTTCGCATTAATTCGGATTCCGTGGTGAAATGAGTTTGTAGTTCATCCATAACTCGATCTAAAATCCCATCCAATTCAGCAACTGACTTAGAAGTTGATAAATAGTCGTAAAGTTCATTTGATAAGTCAATCAGTGCTTTATGTTGATTGTCTAATAAATCAATCCCACTGCCATAGGTATTACTCCAAATTATTTTTGCGATCGTAGATGGTAAAAGTTCATCATTTTGCCAAACTTCAATATGATTGCGCCCCATTTGCTTAGCTTTATAAAGGGTTAAATCTGCTCTTTTAAACCAATCTTCTTTGGATTCTAAAATAAAATGCTGTGCACATCCGATACTCATCGTAATGTTTCTTTTTTTGAGAAATTCTGTTGTCTCAATCATATCTTTAATCCGCTGAGCCAAGCGACTGGCACCCTGATTATCGGTTTGCGGCGTTAAAATCAAAAATTCATCTCCACCCCAGCGATACACTCGATCTTGAGAACGAAGTGAATTTAGGATAACTTGTGCAGCCGTCATTAAAACCTGATCCCCTGCATCATGGCCTTCGTTATCATTAACTGCTTTAAAATGATCTAAATCCATCATTAAAATAGAATGAAGTGTCCCTTGTCTTGATCTCGCCTTCAGTAAGTCATTGATGTCCATATCAAATTGATGACGATTATACAATCGTGTTAAAGGATCAAGCATCGCAAGATTTTCTAATTTCTTACTTTTTTCTTTTAAATTAGTCATTTGTAGATTCGATTCAAGAAGTAAAGAACCGATGATCCAAAAATTAAAGGTAATTAAAGAAAATAATCCCAATTCAAAAACAGTATTGACCAAATTGACATGTATATCATTGATTGGGTTATCAAATAAAGCTAAGATAAAGCGTATGATAAATAAAGCAATCCATGAATACATAACAACAAACACCGTTGTGCGAATTTTAACATATTCCTTATCGATCGCCTCTCGAGCTTCAATCAGAGTATCTATTACAAACAACGACATGAAGAATGCATTGATAAAAACTCTACCGACAAATGAAGATGAAACACCGATAAACCAGAAAAAGCCAATACTACCCAATAACAAATAGCCTAAATATCTTTTTGGGATACCTTTTAATTTAAAATATGTCCTAAACCCTGCCAACATGAAAACTAAAGCGATTAAGGTAATCACATTGTAGACGAAAACAACCCAAATAGATGGATCAGCAATGGTTTGACGCAACAATTCAAATGCCAAAAAAGAAACAAAAAAAGAAAAACTCATCATTAAATGCATGTTGTGTCTTCGTACCATATAAATAATTAGTGCTGATATAACATAAACAATACATAAAATCTCAATTAGAACTAAAAAGGTATTTAGGTTTAATCCGTACATGGGTTTATTGTACCTTATTTAAAATAAAACATAAAGAAAAGACGGGTTTATTCCCCGTCTTCTTCAATTTCTTTCTCAATGACAGCAGCCATTGATAAACTACTGCCTTCATTGACACTAATCATATGCACCCCTTGGGTATCGCGGCCATAGACCCCAACATTCTCCAAGGAGATCCGAATGATTGTTCCTGTATCTGTAACCATCAAAAGATCTTCATCCCCGACCACGGCCTTCACAACAACTAAGGGACCGTTTTTATCTGTGATATTGATTGTTTTTACACCCTTAGCACCACGATTGGTTAATCGATAGTCTGTTAGGATTGTCTTCTTGCCATAACCGTTTTGGGTAACTGACAAGATAAACTGACCTTCTTTGTCGGTGGCCATCCCTACAACATGACAGCCATCTGTTGTAAATCCTTTAACTCCGGCCGCATTACGGCCCATCGGACGAACATCACTTTCATTGAAACGGACGGCTTTACCATTACTTCCAGCAATGATGATTTCATCATTGCCACCGGTTGCTTTTACCGCTATCAATTCATCCTCTTCATTCAATCCGATCGCAATCTTACCAGATTGTCGAATCGAATCGAACTCTTCTGCTGCAACGCGTTTAACCAAACCATTTTTTGTCACAAAGAATAAATATTTTCCGTCGTGTTCAGGGGTTAACGCAACCAACGCCTTCACTTTTTCGTTTTTATCCAAATTCAGCAAGTTTTGAACCGGTAAACCTTTAGCGATTCGACTGGCAGAAGGCACACGATATCCTTTAATGCGATAAACTTTGCCAAAATTTGTAAACAACATGAGTTGATCATGGGTCGACATGGTTAAGAATTGATCCACCACATCTTCTTCATTGACCGTCATCCCTTTGATGCCTTTACCACCTCGGTTTTGAGTCCGATAGGTATCCACTGGTGTTCGTTTGATGTAGCCATTGATGGTCATCGTCATTATGATGTCTTCTCGTGGGATTAAATCTTCATCTTCGATGTCTGTATCTGCTTCTATGATTTCAGATCGGCGATCATCACTAAATCGATGTCTGATTTCACCCAATTCTTCCTTGATGATGCTGACCACGCGTCCATGATTCGATAAAATATCGATATAGTCTGCGATTGAAAGCATCAAACCTTGGTATTCATCTTCAATCTTGGTTCTTTCTAATCCAACCAAACGACGTAAACGCATCTCTAAGATGGCTTTGGCTTGAAGATCACTGAGTAAAAATTCTGTCATCAAACCATTCATGGCTTCTTCATCATTCTTAGATCCACGAATCAATGTGATGATTCGATCAATATTATCAAGCGCGACTCGTAAACCTTCTAGAATATGGGCTCTTTCCTTCGCTTTGGTTAAATCAAATTGTGTTCGACGAAGAATGACAACCTCTTGATGGTCTATGTAATGACTTAAGATTTCTTTTAAAGACAGTTGTTTAGGATTATTATTGACCAAAGCCAACATATTAACCCCAAACGATACTTGTAAGGTTGTCATACGATACAACTGATTCAAAACAACATCACTCTGGGTATCTTTTTTAAGCTCAATAACGATTCTAATTCCGCCTCTTTCTGAGGACTCATCTCTAAGATCCGTAATGCCTTCGATTTGTTTATTGGTTGCTAATACAGCAATTTTTTTGATTAGTTCCGACTTATTGACTTGATACGGAATCTCAGTCACGATCAAGGTATGTTTTCCGTTGGACATTTCTTCGATTCTAACGCGAGAACGAATGATGACTGATCCTCGGCCTGTTTCAAATGCTTGTTTAATCCCTGCACGACCCAAAATAAGGGCACCCGTTGGAAAATCTGGACCACTGATATAGTTTTCCATCAATTCCATAATCGAGATGTCAGGGTTATCCATAATCGCAATGGTGGCATCGATGACTTCACCAAGATTATGCGGTGGTATGTTTGTGGCCATCCCGACAGCGATTCCAGTCGATCCATTGACCAATAAGTTTGGAAACCGCGAAGGCATAACCACCGGTTCTTTTTCTTCACCGTCATAGTTATCAATAAAATCAATGGTGTCTTTTTTGATGTCTCGAACCATTTCCATAGCAATTTTAGACATCCTGGCCTCGGTATAACGCATTGCCGCAGCACTGTCGCCATCGATGTTGCCAAAGTTACCGTGACCATCCACCAACATATAGCGATAAGAGAAGTCTTGGGCCATTCGAACCATCGCATCATAAACGGAACCTTCCCCGTGTGGATGGTACTTACCAATAACTTCCCCAGCGATACGGGCTGATTTCTTGTGGGCTTGATCTGAAGTAATGCCCAAGTCATTCATGGCATATAAAATACGCCGATGAACAGGTTTTAAACCATCCCGAACATCCGGAAGGGCGCGAGCGACAATTACGCTCATGGCGTAATCTAAGAATGAGGTCTTCATTTCAGAGGAAATATTGACTTGTCTGATTTTATCGTGTTGTTCAGTCATGAGGTCCTCCTAGATGTCCAAATTCTTGACG
>JBBQOY010000078.1:0-4132 GCA_038331365.1 Erysipelotrichales bacterium
GATTTAGTCAATCTGATTGAACATCCGTTGACCTTATTGGCAGAATAAATCTTCCCTTTCTATAAAAATGCACTTCTCTAAGAAGTGCATTTTTTATTTAGTAGGAGGCTTCAAGGATAGAAAGCACATCTTTTACGTTGAGTGGGACATAGGCATCTTCTAAACCACCCAGTTCGACTGCACGCTTCGCCATCATTTCAAATTTCTCTTGATCGATGTTAACTTCACGTAAACTCATCGGGATACCCAGAGATCTAAAGAAATCTTCAGTGGCATCAATGCCTTGATTGGCCAATTTGAATTGATCTAAATCAAAGGGTAAGTGCCATACATTAAGGGCATACTCGCAGAACTTAGTAACGGTGTCTTTGTTTAAAATGTGTCTCATCCAATGTGGGGTCAAGATTGCAAGACCAATCCCATGAGTTAAATCATAATAAGCACTGAGTTCGTGTTCAATCGGGTGGACGGACCAATCTCCGCCTTTACCACTGCCTGTTATTCCATTAAGTGCCAAAGAGCTTGACCAAACAAGATTGGCTCGGGCAGCATAGTCATCCGGTGTTTTAAGTGCGATTGGAGCGTATTTAATGACCGTCTGAAGGATACCTTCAGCGATTTTATCTTGGACAAACGCATCGGATGTTTGTTTAAAATAGTTCTCTAAAACATGAGAGAAGATATCGGCAGAGCCTGAGGCGGTTTGTTTCGCCGGTAAAGTATAGAGATAAGTAGGATCAACAATTGAAGTCTTCGGCATGGTAGCCCAATTGCCTGTCCCTATTTTCATATGATTTTCGGTGTTCGTAATGACAGCGCCTTTGTTCATTTCTGAACCTGTCCCAGCCAAAGTTAAGATCGTAACCAACGGTAAGGCCTTGGTGATAAGGTTACCATCTAAAACAAGATCCCACGCTTGACCTTCATACAAAGCGGCTGCAGCAACTACTTTACTGCAATCAATGACAGAACCTCCCCCAACCGCTAAAATCACATCAATCTCATTTTCACGACAAAGCTTTGCACCTCGTTCAACTGAGCTCAAATGTGGATTCGGTTCAATATCTGAGAAATCAATCACGTTGAAATCTTTTAATAGAGATTTGACTTGATCATATAAACCAGTCTTCTTAATACTACCCCCTCCATAAGCCAATAAGACATTCTTGCCATAGGGTCGAATGACTTCGGGAAGTTGTTTGATTTGATTTTTCCCAAACAGAATTTCTGTGGATGCATGAAATTTAAAGTTATCCATTAGTGCTCCTTTATCACATTTAGTGTAAACAATAAGTGTGGGTATTATAAGTGAAATAACTAAAAAATTTTCAAACAGTTAATAAAACGGATTGAAAATTTTCCTATAATTTAGCGAATGATTTTATAACGGGTTTCAACTGGGTTAAATTCTTTAGGTGAAGGGGTCGAAGTTGGATTGCCAAAAGGCATTTGAGCAATCAGTTTCCAAGCAGCAGGAACATCAAACGCTTCACGAACGGATTCTTCGATGAGCTCGCTGTAGTGTTGAAGGGAAGCGCCTAAATCAAGTTGAGTCAAACCGAGCCAAACATTTTCTTGAAGCATCCCATTACTTTGAGTTGCCCAAATGGGGAAGTTTTCCTTGTATAAGGGATACTTCGTTTGAAGGTCCTTGATAATATCCATTTCCTCATAATAGAGGATTGTGCCATACGCTGCCGCAAATCCTTTTATTTTGTCTTCAGTACTTTTAAAACTTGCCGCAGGAACAATCTTGCGTAAAGCCTCTAAAGTGATTGCCCAAAACTTTTCATGACCTTTATTCAATAACAGTACAGCGCGAGGTCCTTGGGAATTGAATCCAGTTGGGGTATGAAGCAGTGCATCCTCGAGGATCTTTTTGATTGCTTCATCACTTACCCGTATGTTTTTATCTAATCCATAAATCGATCTTCTTAAGCGTAATAATTCATTGTGTTCCATAAGTCGTCTCGCTTTCTTATCAATTCATCCATTTCGAATAAGATAAAAATAACACTTGAATCTATAGATAACCATCAATGTGACTAGAATTGGTCTTCATATGTAATGTTAGCGTTATCATCTTAAACGGATCTATTTTCTTATTTGAATCAAAAAATCCCTTGCGGGATTTTAGAGGATTTGCTTGAGGACTTTAATGAATGCCTCTGCGATGGCCGTATGTCCAAGATCACGGGGATGAACGCCATCGCCACAAAGTTCTTCCATACTGGCATGACTTAAGGCTAGATTTAAGACGCTTTGTAGGTCAATGAAGACATCTGCTTTAATGGCGGCTGTCTTCGTAAATAAACTGCGTAAACGGGCTAAGGGTGCCAACCAATCCGCTGTGACAACCCCAACTTCGAATAGAAATGGTGCCATCATAATCAACTTAAGTTGTGGATTTGCTGCCTTAGCTTGGTCAATGATCAAGTTGAGATCTTGTTCATATTGTTGATCGGTATAAGGCTTGCCATATTTAAGGTAATGCCAAACTTCGTTAACCCCTACCAGGATACATAAGATATCGGGGTTTTGTTCAATCGTATCTGATTGCCATCTTTCTTTCAAATCGATGACACGGTTACCACTGATGCCATGGTTGATGATGTTGAGCTGAGGAAAAACTTTGGCGACTTGATTGACATAGCCATTACCAAATGGTGGAAAGTCATTTCGATTACAATCGGTAATACTGTCGCCTTGAAAGAGTACAGTGAGTTTATCTGACACGTCTATTTCTCGTCGAGTTGATCCAATTGAGCCATTACTTCGGCTGGGATAACAAAATCAAGTTCCGCGTTTTCAATCATCCGGGCTTCATGCGTCGTTTTCGGTAAAGGCACCGTTCCTTTTTCAACACAATAGCGAATGGCCAAACGGGCTAAACTGACATTTAACTCAGTAGCTAAAGCAATGACTTTTTCGTCTTTGAATAAACGTCCAGTCGCCAATGGCGAATACGCTTCTATTAAGATTCCGTGTTGATCACAGAAACGAACCGTTTCTTTTTGGGTATGACCAATCCAATAAGAAATCTGATTGACCATCGGCGTGACCTCACCAGCATCGATCAAAGATTGAATGTCTGAAGGGGAGAAGTTTGAAACACCAATACTGCGAATCTTGCCTTCTTTATACAATGCTTCAAATGCTTTCCAAGAATCGATGTTGCCTTGAGTACAATCTTTACCGATTTCACTCCATGGCCAAGGCGCATGAATGAGATACAAATCTAAGTAATCTATGTCAAGATTTTGAATTGTTTTTTCGAATTCCTTGAGGGTTTCTTCAGTGCCTTTGATTTGAGCTTGAAGTTTACTGGTGATAAAGATTTCTGTTCTTGGGATGCCAGAATCCTTGATGGCACGACCAACGGCTTTTTCATTGCCGTAAGCAGCTGCAGTGTCGATATGCCGATAACCATTCTTTAAAGCCAAAGTAACAGCTTCATAAGCTTCTTCATTGGGGATTTGCCATGTGCCAAATCCAAGTAGTGGAATTTTAACGCCATTGGATAAAATTCTTACTTCGTCTAATGTTTTCATGTTTTTCTCTCCTGTTTAGGTTTCTGAAATCAATCCACTTCTTATAATTTTGCGATGAGGAGGCGTTCTACAGAATTAGCAACATCTTCAAGACGATCACAGGTATCTTCGAGTCTACCATAGATTTCTTTCTTCTGAATGATCCGTTTCGCATCATTTTCATTGATGAAGAGGTGACGCATACTTTCAATATAAAGACGATCGGCATCTTCCTCTAGCGTATTTATTTCTTCGATTAATTTATACATTTCCTCAAAATTCATCTTTTTAAAACGTCTTAGGTTTTTCATCAAATCCAGTGCGAGTTCAGATTGATGAACAAGGATCTCTATAAAACGATTATAATAAACATCTGGTTCTTTAATGTTGATCATATAGATATGGGCAGATACATAATCTATGTGATCGGTCACGTTCTCGATGGATTTCAAAATATCGATGAGGTCAGATTGATCAATCGGTGTAATGAAGGCTTCTTCAATAATCTGAAGCGATTTACGGACATGATGATCGCCTTCATGCTCAATCTCTTTGATTTTAAGTTGCTCTTCACGGCTGATGATACCATCTTTAAATCCATA
>JBBQOY010000079.1:0-4055 GCA_038331365.1 Erysipelotrichales bacterium
AAACGTCTTTTAAGATTTTGTAAATTTGTGAACCTCATTGTGAAGTTGTCCATTCTTAAAACTACAGCACTTTGAATCAGTTTGATACTTAAATTGGATTGTAGATGAATAACAATAATACTGTTTGTGTTCGAAAGTGAAGCGGTTTGCGAGATAATAGATTCATCCAATTTCGGTTCAGTTTGTTTTGATTTGTTGAATGTGTGCAAGAATATGTGAATTACAACCTATAAGTTCTGACGGATCTTTTAAGCACTCAATTTTAAGTTTTGACTTTATTCAATTCAACACTATTTTTAAGGTCAGAAACATGAATAACCATTAAAATCAGTTAATAGAAAGCAAGGGGTTAAAAACCAACATTTCTTTCGGTCTATAGAAAGGTTTCTTTCCGTATTCTTTACATGGGGAATAATTCATCGTCAGGGCTTTAATTTTAAAATCAGAACTGAATATTTTTGAGCATAAGGGAAACGACTATAAATAAAATATAAATTGAAAGTAAAAATTCAGCAATTGAGCAATTAAACATCTAACTCTTATAAAAATAAGCTGTTTTTGGGGAGAAAAAAAGCGCATAAAATCGACCATAATACAAATTTGTGGGGATGTTGTGATGTATAAATGAATTAGTTGTTTTAATGGACAAACTAGAATTGACATATGTCATGACATTAGAATATAATATTTTTGTAAGCGGTTACCGCTGAAAAGGAGAAAGTGAGCATCTATGAATAAAATCGTAGCATTTTTTGATGAAAAGCTCTCGCCAATTGCAATGAAGATTTCGGCACAACGTCATTTACTCGCCATCCGTGATGGCTTGATTTTGACCATGCCTTTGATGATCGTAGGGTCGATCATCATCATCTTCAGTACCGATTTCCCGATTCCGGGATGGGCTGGATTCATCACTGGAATTTTCCCGACATGGGATGATTTCATTTGGGGGGTTGTATTCCAATCCACCATGAGCTTAGCTGCTTTAATTGCTGTCATGGGGATTTCCTATTCCTTAGCTAAAAGCTATAAGGAAGAAGGCATTGTGGCAGCTGTTTTGTCAGTTTCCGCATTTTTCTTAATTCAAAACGGTGCGGAGGGGGTTTGGCAGTCCGCAGCATTAGGGGCTGAAGGTCTATTCTTGGCCATCATTATTGCCATAGTCGTTGCTGAAATTTATGTTAAAGTGGTTAAATCAGGTATGGTTATTAAGCTGCCTGACAGTGTTCCAGTAGCCATAAGTCGTTCCTTTGTTGCTTTAGTTCCTGGAGCCATCGTTATCGTTCTATTTGCTTTGATTCATGTTTTATTCGCTTTAACCAGTTATGGGACAGCCGGGAATTTCATTGTTACCATTTTACAGGCACCTTTAGTTGCAGTTAGTGCCAGTTATGTCGGTGCGATGGTTACCAGCTTCTTTATTTCAATCTTCTGGTGTTTCGGTTTGCATGGTGATTTGATTGTCAACTCTGTCGCTTTACCATTACAAACAGCGGGTCTATTGTCCAACGTCGAAGCTTGGCGTACAGGACAACAAGTCGTCCACGTCGCTGTGGAAGGCTTCCAAGCTCTATTCTTAAATGTTGGTGGTACAGGTGGTACATTAGGCTTAGCCATCGTATGTGCTTTCTTCTCAAAATCAAAACAATTGAAATTGGTTGGCCGTTTGTCTTTGGGTCCTGGTCTCTTCAACATCAATGAACCAATCGTCTTTGGTCTTCCAATCGTTATGAACCCAATCTTAATCATTCCTTATCTGGTTTCCCCATTGATCGTTGCATCGTTAACCTACTTCGTGATGAGTGTTGGGTTGGTCAATAAGATCGTGGCTGCAGTACCTTGGACAACCCCAGTTTTCTTTGCTGGCTTCTTGTCGACAGGTGGAGACTGGAAAGCCGTTGTGCTTCAAGCTGTTAACTTCTTGATTGTTGTTGCCTGCTATTATCCGTTTATTAAAACATGGGACAACAAACAATACGCGTTGGAACAGAGTTCCGCAGAATAACTTTTTAAGAAGAAAAGGTTGCTTTGGCAACCTTTTTACTTTTAATCGGAGGAAACCCCATGATCAAAGAAGTGTTAATATTAGCAGCTGGAAAAGGCGCCAAGATGTGGCCTTATCAATCCACTCGAAACAAAACCATGATTCCAATTTCCAATACACCAATATTGGAACATTCAGTCAAGGCTTTATTGGAGGCAAAGATTGAACATGTGGTCATTGTTTCATCGACCCACACGGATGCTGTTCGGCATGCTTTTCGTAAAATCAAGGCGGTTGAGGTCCTGCATTTGGACGCCACCAAAGGCTCTGCAGACTCGTTTATTCAAGGCAGTAGTAAACTTCATCATCCTGAAAATCCATTTATGGTTCTTCTGGGAGATTGTTTGGTTCAGCCCAATGATCTTCAACGCTTTTTAAATCAAGGTCAATTGGATTCTGTATTGGTTGCTCCTTTAAAAGAAGCGTCTATGCATTGGATTGCCTGTTCACTTAAAGATGACCATATCAGTGCTTTTGGAGGCCATCACCGCGGCACAATCATGACCCATCAGATGGTTGCTTTCATAACCGATATACGTTTAAAAACGATCTGTGAGGCTAATCCGGGCAAATTCACCAATCTTAAAGTAGGCGTTGGTTCCCCGGATGAGACGTACATTGAAGTATCTCTTATGGATCAAATTACCGATGGTAAACGACTTATTGCCATGGAAACCAGTGAACCTGTATTTGACATGGATAAACCGTGGCATGCTTTATCTGCCAATGCTTGGCTCAACGGGAAAATATGTCAACAATTAACTCGAAATGAACTTTCTGAAGGTGCCGAAATCGATCCTTCGGCTCGATTGGATGGCTTTGTACGCTTAGGTAAAAACAGTCGACTCGGTAAAAATGTCTGGGTCAGAGGCAATTGTATCATTGGTGATGATACCTTAATTGATCAAGGCGTTATTCTCGGCGCGAATGTGATCATCGGAAATAACTGTTCGCTTTTGAATCATGCCAAACTTGGTGACAATACAACTTTAGGAAATCGATGTATGATGGATCAAGGCTTTGAAGTTTTAACAGGACTCATAATGGATCATGTTTATTTGGTTCATTATGGGGAATATTATGGCATGATTGGAGAAAATACCGATTTAGGGGCTGGAAGTACCTGTGGTACCTTACGTTTCGATGATGGACCGAGTGTCCAAAACGTCAACGGACATCGTGAAATACCAGCTAATTTTGGCAACGCCAGTTATATGGGCGACAACAGTCGGACAGGCGTTTGCGCCATCTTGATGCCAGGTGTCAAAGTTGGCACCAGTTCTGTGGTGGGTAGTGGCGTAATTCTGTATGAAGATCTCGCCGACAATACGCTAATATACGCTAAACAAGACCTCGTTAAAACAGCTTGGGGTCCCAACAAATACGGATGGTAACCATGAAAAAATCAGAAATAGGCATCTCAGTATACCCAGATTTCTACGCAAAACCAGAACTGGAAAAACAAATTCTGCGGGCAGCCAAATTAGGCTACACCCGTTGTTTTACATCGATCCAATTGGGTAATTTGGGCTTTGAAAACACCAAAACCGATGCGGCAGCCGATTTTCAAGCTTTATTTGACCTGTGTGATGCCAAAAAGATTATTGTCCATGTGGACATCAATGATCGAGTTTTAAAATCTTTAGGTGGTTCACCGAAAGATTTGTCGGTTATTTCAGCCAAGAAAATCAAAGTATTAAGGTTAGATGGTGGGTTTAGTGATGAAGAAGTTGCTCTAATGACCACCAATCCTTATGGAATTGCCATTGAAGACAATACATCGATGGTTCATGACCCCCGTGCTCGAATAGAAACAATTCAGAAGAAAGGCGATTTAAGCCATTATCTTGCCTGTCATAATTTCTTTCCAAGAAATGATACCGGATTATCTTTTGATAATACGGTAGATTTAGCTGCTTTATATGCTGCCTATGGGATTAAAAACGGTGTCTTTATCGCTTCGTTAACCTCACCCAATGATCTTAATGCCTCAGGCAATGGGGTACCAACA
>JBBQOY010000080.1:0-4032 GCA_038331365.1 Erysipelotrichales bacterium
ATTTTAGGCTTATTGATCATTCAGGTACTGATTTTGATTTTATCGGCAAAGGTTAAGACCATTGAAGAAGCGGCATCCATTCAAGGACCCTTTTATTTGGGGTTATTAGCGCTCTATTATTTGAGTTTAGTATTAAATACATCCCAACAACTTGCTCAGGGCTTTGGCTATGTTTTGTCTTTTGTTCCAGTAAGCTCGATGTTAATTATGGGAATGAGGCTTTTGAGTGGTCCAATTTCAGCCTATGAGTGGATTTTATCATTGCTTGTTTCGCTTACAACCTTAATGATGATTATTTGGATTGGTTATAAAGGATACCGAAAAGGACTTGTAAACGAATAACTAAATAACTTGTGAAATAGTTAATATGTTGAAGCAAAGTTTTAGAATCTGTGACAAAATTGTGAAAAAACTCATCTAAAATGCGTGAAAGTTGATAGTTATGACTTGATTTTAACTTGTGAAAACACTATCATTTATATGTTTCAAGGAGGAAATAAAATGAAGAAAGTATTAGTTAGTTTGCTCACAATCGTGATGCTTGCTGTATCTCTAACGGGATGTACGACAGCAAAAGTCTACAAGTATGGTGTTGGAACAGTTATTGCTGTTAGCGGTTCTGCTGCAAAAGTTGCAGTTGGTGAAACAGCTGCTGTTGATGGCAAGTACGGCGTCAATGTTGACATCGTAAGTGTCGTTTTGGACAGTAAAGGTAAAGTTGTTAGTGCAGTCTGGGATATTGCCCAAACCAGTAATTTGAAGTTTGATGCCATGGGTGCATTAAAAGCTGATCCTGCTACTTATACGAAAACAAAGCTTGAAAAAGGCGATGCATATGGAATGAAGGGCGCTTCACCAATCAAAAAAGAATGGTATGAACAATCTAAATTTTTAACAGATTACATCGTTGGGAAGACCGTTGCAGAAGTTAAAGCAATTGCAGTAAGTGCAACTGGCGAAGCAACTGCTACAGACCTCTTAGCCGGAACAACCATCGGTATCGATTCATTCTTGGCTGCTTTTGAAAAAGCTGCTGCGAACGCAGTTGAAACGAAGAGCGTTGCTAAATATGGTGTATCTACGATGATTGGTGTTACTGGCTCGGCTGCAAAAGCTGCAGTTGGTGAAACAGCTGCTGTTGATGGCAAGTACGGCGTCAATGTTGACATCGTTAAAGTTGCTTTAGACAAAAACGGCAAAATCTTAAGTGTTGTATGGGATATTGCCCAAACAAGTAATTTAAAATTTGATGCCATGGGTGCATTAAAAGCGGATCCTGCTTCTTACACAAAGACAAAGTTTGAAAAAGGCGATGCATATGGAATGAAGGGCGCTTCAGCAATCAAAAAAGAATGGTATGAACAAGCTAACTTCTTAGCTGAAAAAGTTATTGGAATGACCTTGACTGAAGTTAAAGCCATCGCTATGAGTGCTACTGGCGAAGCAACTTCTGCAGACATCTTGGTTGGAACCACCATCGGTATTGAAACCTTTGTTGCTACCTTAGAAAAAGCCATTACAAACGCAGTTGAAGTTAAATAATATTACATTTAAAAGTAAAAAATCCCAATCTTCATTGATTGGGATTTTTTTATGGAAGGATTATACGTCAACATTTACACTTATTATTTTTACACCCTTGTCTTTGAGTTGTGCAATAGCATCTTCTGGAGCAGACTGGTCTGTAATAATATAATCAATCTTTCTGATGGCGCTGCTTACAAAACTGTGATTGTGTCCTACCTTAATCCCTTCAGCCAAAACAAAAGTTGTCCCAGTGCATTGTCTCAGCATCATTTCATTGATGGCAACTTCAGCTAAAATCGCTGTGGTCATTCCAACAGACGCACTGATGCCACTACAACCGATGAACGCTTTGTTTGCACTAACCCGGGATAGATTATTATAGGCAAATTCTCCAACCATTGATTCTTTTGGCTCTCTTAATTCACCACCTGTTAAAAGGACATTAATCAAATGATCTTTTTGAATATAAATGGCATTGGCATTGTTGGTTATAACGTTGATGCGTTTTTGTTTAATATATTTTAACAATAATAATGCTGTGGAAGAGGTGTTAATGAAGATAGTATCCCCATCTTCAACAAATTCAGCGGCTTTTTTAGCAATGGCGTTCTTCCTGAGCTCTTTGACATCTGAAACATTGCAAGATTGTTGAAAAGTTTCTACTAAACTTGCGCCACCATAATGACGGGTAATACGATTTTTATCTTCCCAAAATTGAAGATCTCTACGGATGGTTAACGGACTGACCTTCAAACGTTCTGCCAATGTCTCTACTTTGATGTCTGGGCTGACCGAAAGTTCAAATAGGAGTTGATTTCGTCTCTCGTCAACGAGTTTTTTGTGTCTTTTCATGATTTAGTTCCTCTATTTTATGAAGGGATTTCTCTTTAATGGACATTTTATTCGCGATGGCTACAACATCGGTGAGCATGGTTTTCGCTTCATCAATATTGCCTTTTTCAGTTTCTACAAGTGCACATAAATAAAAATGATGGGCACGTTCACGTAGATTCAGTGCAGTAATATTGGCTTTTGACAAGATGCCAGAGGCTTCTTTGAAATCATTGGTTAGAAAGGCATATTCGGCTTCGATGTCAAACCAGGCATATAAAGGACTCAATTTCTTGCCTTTAGCAGTAAATGTTTTAAGTTTAATCAGTTCAGCATAAGCCTTTTTCATCTGTGTCTTATTGTTTAAGATCACATAAGCTTTATAGATTGAATAATACTTAATTAAGATCATATCTTTACCAGTCTTGGTTAGTTTGTTATCTGGGGCAAAGAGTTCTAGAATGGCTTGAGCATTATCGGTATCAATATAAACAAGTGAACTAAAAGCAACGTAAGAAATGGTATATCCTTTTAAGAGATCCCATTTTCGAACTAAGTTTATTGTTTCGAAGCCGAGGAAAGGATCACACTCAACGGTTAATTGATAAATGGCTTTTTGAAATAGGAAATTTAAAACCTCTTTAAGTATCAGTGAGGCACTAAAAAAGACCAATACTGTTACCAAGGTAAGGATTCTTACGATGTCAGTCTGAGCACTGATCAAATAAATTGAGTAAACAATGAAGACAATAAGAATGAAAATAGTGAGAAAGAGATTCATTCTTTCTTTTTTAGAATAGTAACGTTTTAACGCGTTCATGGTGGACCTCGCTTAATATATGATTAATATACATTTAATCGTTCATATAATCAAATGAAAACCCTATCAAAAAATTAATCGTTCATAAAAAGGGCTTACAGTTCATAAAAAGGGCTTGTTTAAATGAACTTCATAGAATAAACTGGTGACGTAAACGAAAGAATAGAGGCTAATTATGGCAAAAATTGATGAAGTCACACGCGAATCCTGGATCCTGAGTTCATTCCCTGAATGGGGCACATGGCTCAATGAAGAAATCGATCAAGAAATTGTTGAAAAAGGCAAACTCGCCATGTGGTGGTTGGGTTGTGTCGGAATCTGGTTTAAAACTGAGAACAATACGAACATTGTCATCGACGCTTGGTTTGGAAATGGCAAACGAAGCAAAAAAGTTCAAGAGATGGCGCCTTTCCATCAAATGAGAAACATGACCGGTGGGAAACTGCTTCAACCTAACCTCAGGGGCAGCCAAATCGTATTTGATCCTTTTGCGATAACGACTGTAGACGCTGTCTTGTCGACCCATTATCATGCGGATCATATCGATATGAATATGGC
Organism: Erysipelotrichales bacterium; assembly: GCA_038331365.1. Taxonomy (GTDB): domain Bacteria; phylum Bacillota_I; class Bacilli_A; order Erysipelotrichales; family Erysipelotrichaceae; genus UBA2212. The sequence continues at coordinate 3,737 of JBBQOY010000080.1, forward strand.
TGCAGCAGTATTACAGAATGTAAAAGAGAAGATTCCATTCATTGGACCTAAAAAAAGTGTTGAAGTTTGGCGTAAATGGGGCGTACCAGAAGATCGTCTCGTTACTGTCAAACCTGGAGACATCATTAAAATAAAAGATACTGAAATCGTTGTCCTAGATTCCTTCGATCGGACTTGTCTCGTGACAGCTGATCATGATATTCGTGGAATTTGTCCGACAGATATGGATGAGAAAGCAGTCAACTACTTAGTTAAAACACCAGGTGGAAATGTCTATCATTCTGGAGATTCTCATT
>JBBQOY010000081.1:0-3918 GCA_038331365.1 Erysipelotrichales bacterium
ACAATGGGTAGATTATCCTTTTGTGCCAATCCTTGGATTTCTCTATCCGGTTTCTCTTTACTAAGATACAGATGATGCATTTTGTTGTGATTGAGAATCCATTGCTTAACAACGTTTTTCCCATAGATGTATTGTGCCATACTTCTCCTAAATGGATGTTTTCATTTGGTTCCAAATCTGTTTCAAACGTGTTTCGTTTGAGGTGAGATACCAGTAGCCAATTAAGGCTTCAAAACCAGTTGCCTGACGATAGGTCACAACATCCGCGTTTTTCGCAATACTGTCGCTGCGATGATTTCTTCCTCTTTTATATATCACCAGTTCTTCTTCGCTAAGTGCGTTATCCGCAAGCAAGATCTGGATGAATTTAGCCTGAGCTTTCGCACTGACATATTTCGTACTGGTCTCTTGTAAGTCCTTGGCTTTGGTCAAGCCGTTTTCTAAAAGGTATTCTCGGACATAAAGACTCAAGACGGCATCTCCGATAAAAGCGAGGGCAGACCCATTCAATAAATCGGCCTGAATCATAACAACTGTGCCTCAATCAAGATTTTTCGATAATGATCTGCCAATTCAAAATCCTTCTCTGTTTTGGCTTTGTTCCATTGATTAAAAGTTTCTCTCTGAGTTTGAGTTAAACGGATGGGCTCAATTTCAATTCCTAAGGTATTTAACATCATTTTTAAAGCCCCATAATGTTTCACCAAGATTTCCTCGGAAATATCTTTTTGACGTTGATCTTGATTGAGGACTTTGATGACATCAAAGATGATTTTCATCCCATTGGGTGTATTTAAGTCATCTGAAACGGCCTCTAAAAATTGAGTTACAAACGCTTCATCTTGAATGGGTTGGATGATTTCGTTCGCAAGTTCATAACGAATCTCAACCTGTTTCAAAATACTGTAAGCTTTTTGAAGTTCAGACTTTGCTTGTTCAATGATTTCTTCACTGATGTTGAGTGGTGAGCGATAATGAACGGAAAGCATCAACCAACGCACCGTATTGGCACCGATCTTATCGATGATTTCCTTGGCATTCATCACATTGCCCAATGATTTAGACATCTTTTCTCCATCGATGTTCAGCATACCATTATGCATCCATATCTTGGCTAAATCATGATGTAAACAAGCCTTGGCTTGAGCGAGTTCATTCTCGTGATGGGGGAACTTAAGATCCATGCCACCTCCATGAATATCAATCATCCCATGAAAATGATGATCGATCATGACCACACATTCTGTATGCCAACCAGGCCGTCCTTTACCCCATGGACTGTCCCATTGGATGCCTGTTTCCGTTTTCTTCCAAAGCGCAAAATCTAAGGAAGATTCCTTTTCAGGCTCTTCTTCGACACGTGCTCCCATCAAGAGGTCCTCAACGCGTTGTTTAGAAATTTCCCCATAGTTTTCCGATTTTAAGACTCTGAAATATACATTACCGTTCACATTATAAGCATAGCCTTCTGTGATGAGTGATCCAATGAAAGCAATAATATCATCCATTGTTTCTGTAACTCTAGGTGAGGCACTTAAAGGTTGGGTGTTAAGTCGACTTCGCACATCATTGTAGGCTTCAATATAGCGATCTGTTACGACGCGTTCTTCGACATTTTCTTGGATGGCCTTTTTAATGATCCTGTCATCCACATCTGTATAGTTCGAAACCATATCGACTTGATAACCTAAAGCTTCAAAAACTCTTCTTAGGGTATCAAAAACAATAACAGGTCGAGCATTACCGATATGAATCTCATCATAGACTGTCGGTCCACAGACATACAATCTAACTTTATTGGCTTCTATTGGAATAAAAGTTTCTACTTGGTTCGTTTTTGAGTTGAATAATCGCATGGTTCACCTATGTCTTTCATTATATCATTATCTCTTTCAAATAAGAAAGGCACGATAAGTACGATTTATATTGTAAATGAGGGATTTTGATGTGTATGATATGAAAGGAGGGAAAGATATGAGCATCAACGAAATAATTTATCATTCAGCATATGATGGGCAGAAGTTACACACCACAGTTTATAATGTGGAGCATCCAAAAGCCTTGGTTGTTCTTTTGCATGGTATGGCAGACCATCGAGCCAGATATAAACCTCTGGCTGAAAGATTGGTTAAATCAAATTTCAAGGTTTTGACCATCGACCAAAGAGGCCACGGAGAAAGTTTATATGATGGTGTCCTTAAAGGGTATTTTGCCGACAAAGATGGGTGGCAACATAACCTTGAAGATATCCATCACATCATTCATGACGTGAATGATCAAGAAAAACTTCCGATTATCTTATTTGGGCACAGTATGGGTTCGCTCGTCGCACGATCTTATCTAAAATATTATGCGGAAGACTTACAAGCGTTATACCTCAGTGGATCTCCAGATGAAAGCCCAATCGCAGCCATCGGGGCTGCCGTAGCTAAAGCAGTTGTTCTATTTAAAGGCAAGAAACACCCCAGTCCTTTCTTAACGAAACTATCTTTTGGTCAATTCAATAAAGACATCGATCAACCAAAAACAGCTTATGATTGGCTCAGTGTCGATGAAGAAAACGTCGCTGCGTATATTCAAGATCCTTTGTGTGGATTTGATTGTACCGCTCAGATGTTTGTTGATTTACTTTCTGGAATGGAAGAAGTATATCATTCAAAAAATTGGAACATTCATAATCCTCAGCTCCCAATTAAATTTGAAAGTGGTCAATTGGATCCGTGTCACAAACCCAATGGGATTGAGAGAGCTGCCAATCAACTTGAAGCTTTGGGCTATCAACAAGTCGAATTCAACTATATTGAAGGATGTCGACATGAAATCTACAATGACATTGCTCGGGTAGAACTGATGGATCGTTTCGTACAGTGGTGTGAAAATACCTTATAAACAAAAAAAGGACCGAAGTCCTTTTTAGTTTATTTAGAGAAATTTGCTTGAGAAGCTAAGTATTGAGCTGTTCTAACCAACTGATGGGTATAGGAAGCTTCGTTGTCATACCAGGAAGCAATCTTGACCAAGCAGATACCACCAACGTTTTGAACCTTCGTTTGGGTTGCATCGAACAATGATCCGAATGCAATACCGATAACGTCAGAACTAACGATTGGATCTTCTGTATATCCAAAGGATTCATTGGATGCAGCTTTCATAGCGGCATTGATTTCTTCAACAGTACAATCTTTTTTAACAACTGCACACAATTCTGTTAAGGAACCGGTGATGACAGGAACACGTTGAGCGGCCCCATCCAGTTTACCCTTCAATTCAGGAATGACCATGCCAATGGCTTTTGCTGCTCCGGTTGAATTTGGAACAATGTTGGCTGCAGCTGCACGAGCACGACGGAGATCGCCGTTTCTGTGTGGTGCATCCAAAGTATTTTGATCATTTGTGTAAGCATGGATCGTGGTCATAGAGCCATTGATGATTTCAAAATTATCATTGAGGCATTTGGCCATAGGTGCCAAGCAATTGGTGGTACAAGAAGCACCAGAGATTACAGTTTCTGAACCATCAAGAATTTGATGATTGGTATTAAAGACTACAGTTTCAACATCATCACCTGCTGGAGCAGAAATAATAACTTTACGCGCACCTGCAGTGATGTGTGCCATCGCAGTTGCTTTCTTTGCAAAGAAACCTGTTGATTCAATAACGACATCTACTTTCAAAGCTGCCCAAGGCAGTAATGAAGGATCTTTTTCTTTCAATACTTTTACAGTTTTTCCATCAACAATGAGATCATCGCCTTGGACTGTAACGGTATGTCCGTCGAAACGTCCTTGGGATGAATCATACTTTAAAAGGTGAGCCAAAGTTTTGGCATCGGTCAAGTCGTTGAGCGCGACGATTTCGAATGCTGGATTACCCCACATAATGCGGAAAGCCAAGCGTCCGATACGACCAAATCCATTA
>JBBQOY010000082.1:0-3894 GCA_038331365.1 Erysipelotrichales bacterium
CCTTAAAAGAACGGTTTCATCGTTTGTTTTTAGAATAAATTTTTCGTCATTCGACCAGCCTTTATTTAAAGGTGTTTTACGTATATTTCGTTTAAAGTTCATAAGTACTTGTTTATTATAACATGCCCTTTTCTTAAACAAAAAAGACACGATTGTGTCTCATTTTTTTTCAAAATCAAGTAACTTTGCCTTAAGTTCAAGACCACCGTAATAGCCCGTAAGTCCATTGACCCCAACCACTCTGTGGCAGGCAACGATGATGGCAATCGGATTGTTATGACAGGCACCCCCAACAGCGCGAGACGCTTTTGGGGCATCGATTGCTTCTGCGATCTGTCCATAGGTCCGTGTTTCCCCATAAGGAATCTCATAGAGGGCTTGCCATACTTTTTTTTGAAATACGGTTCCTTTAGGAGATCGTTTAACGTCAAAATTTATTTTTTGACCTGATGCATAGGCTTTGAGTTGATCCACGGCTTTAAGTAGTTCGCCTTGAGCTAAGCCATCGCTTTCATCACTTGGGGTAAAATTTAAAGCTGTAATCCCAGCTTTATCCCCTTTGAGTGTAAGATAAAGATCCAGAAACTTTACGCTAACTTTCATAGGTGCTCTTTAAAATAGTTGAGGGTAAAAATATGGAGTGAATTTAGATCGATGACTTTACATAAGGCACTGCCCAATTGAACGCTTTGAATTGGATGTTCTTTTTCATAGGCAAGTCCAATTTGGGTAAAGGCATCAGAATCATAATCATAGTCGAGGATCTTAATCCGTTTGGGTTTACCATTATGTAAGATGGTTGCAGAATCAATTCTAAAAGGTCGAAAGCCTGAGTATGCTTCAGCAACATGCATCCCTGTCAAAACATTATAATCGACACCAATCAATAAAACCTTGGCTTTCAATTGAATGGCTTTTTCAAAAGGTGAATTCAAACCAAAAGCAGGTGTCAATGGGGCATCGCTGGTTAACCAACGGGCTTGTTTCCCAATGGCCATAACAGCCATGTTGGGATGGTCTGAGAAGAGCGTCTGTTCCTTCAGTTGCAAAGTTTGAGCTAAAGAGCCCATCCATCCCAGATATGATTCACGACCCTTAAAAGGCGGATGTGTGGCTCTGATGAGCTTAAAGGCTTCGATGGCCACAGGTGGATGTTCCCAATGGGCTGGTTCTGTATTGGTGGAATATTGGGCAGACATAAGTAAAGTGCCTTCATGAGAAAGCACTTTGATTAAAGCATCAATGATTGTATTGGGTCCTCCGGACACCAAACCGATGGCTTTTAATGAACCATGAAGTTCAACAATATCACCACTTTTCAACCCTAGGCTTTTAAACGTGGTCGTTGCGCTTTCAAAGGTCACAGCTTCCATACTTAAGGTGTAATCAACCCTTTAGTTTTAAGCACAGCGATAAAATTAACCACATAAAGATTGATATGTTCCGGATCGAAACCTGTATCATCACCAACCAAAATCTCAGGTGTAAAAGATTCTTTGACAACCCCATTCAAAACGATGACATAGGTGGGTGTGGCCGCAGGTTGAGTCACATAAGCATAGATTTTATTCAGTTGGGTGACCGATGTCTTATCGACTTGAATCACATACATCGGTAAGCTTTCACGTCTAACCACCTCATTGTTGACATCTTTCATAAATTCACACGCTGAACACCACGTATTGGAGAAATAAAAGATAAAACTTTCCTTGGCCTCAATCAGTTCTACAACATAACTCGGTTTAACTTGCGTAATTTCCTTTAAACTGGGGGCTTTATCTTTGATTCGTTCGGGAATACCATCTGAACAAGCTGTCAACATGAGCCCTAATACTGAAATCAACAATAGAATTTTTTTCATTGTTTTCTCCTAACTTTCTCAGTTGGGTCTTTTAGTCGACCCAGGTGTTAATTGTAATGATAATCTTTTTTCTTTAAACAATGCAATTCAATTGACCAGGTAGAGATTGATTACCCTCATTAAGCATGATAACACAGGTAGTGCGGATTTTCTTCATCTCGATTTAGCGGCCATGGTGATGGGCAAGTTTACTGGCAGCACTGGCAGCGATGGCCCCAACAATATCATCTAAGAACACATTGCACTGTGTCCCATGTTCATTGATGTTGGCCAAGATCCCAGGTTTTTCTCGATCGATAAAACCATAATTGGTTAAAGCAATGGATCCATATAAATTACAGATTCCATACGCCAAGACTTCATCGATCCCATAGAGACTGTAATCTTCCAACAATGTTGCACGTAACTCTGGGTCCATTGGGAAATCCGATTCAGTGACTTGATCGATCAAGATGCCGGTTAAAATTGCATGCTGAACTTCGCGCTTAGCGACGACGCCTTTGACGGCTTCAAGCATTTCAGCATGCTCGATTTCAGGATGATATTTACCTTGCAGATAGTGCACCAATTCAGCGATCTGATCGAGCGTAACACCTCTTGCTTCTAATAATTTAACACATTTATTGTACATCTTGTACTCCTTTGCTTAATGCGACGGCGATTTTAGCACCGACTTTTGCATTATTTTTAATTAAAGCGATATTAGACTCTAAAGAATCTCCGCCAGTTAAGGCCTTGACCCTAGCTAAGAGAAAAGGTGTCACATTTTTACCACTGATCTTTTCTTCATGACTTTCTTTGAGTGCCTGCTGGATGGCTTGATCAATCACGAGCTCATCCATGGCATACGCCTCTGGAATTGGATTACTGATCAAAATACCACCTTCAAGACCTAAGTCACGTTTGACTTGAATGATCTTGGCGATATCTTCTGCGCAATCAACCCGTAAATCGACTTTTAAATTAGATTTTGGGGTATAGAAAGCAGCGAGCTCATCACTCTGATAACCTAAGACAGGTACCCCAAAGGTTTCTAGATACTCCAGGGTGAGTGGTAAATCTAAGATTGCTTTCGCTCCGGCACAAACCACAGTCACATTGGTATGCGCTAATTCTTGAAGATCCGCCGAAATATCGAAAGAAGATTGAGCCCTCCGATGAACCCCACCAATTCCACCAGTCACAAAAACTTCGATTTTGGCTTTAGCTGCGATGATCATTGTTGACGCCACTGTGGTTGCCCCCCAGGCTTTATTGGCAATCACCATTGGAAGATCTCTTCGCGAGACCTTAACGATGTCATGACGCTTTCCAAAAGCCTCGATTTCTTCTGCGCTCATCCCAACAATCATAACCCCATCAATGATTCCAATGGTTGCTGGAACAGCCCCATTGGCTCTGATTTCTGCTTCGACTTCTAAGGCCGTTTGAACGTTTTGTGGATACGGCATCCCATGCGAGATAATCGTCGATTCTAAAGCCACCACGGCAGTGCCTTGTGCTAAAGCTTTTGTTACTTCTTGATTGATTTTTAACATAAGTCTTTCCTTACGAACTTTAAAAGATCGTGTAATTGTTTTACTTTAAACGGATGCAGATCTTGAACCACGGTTGTTTCGCTCATTAGGGTCAACATCGCAGCCGCCATGGCGTATTCTAAAGCCCCTTGAAAGCTTTCACTTTGACGATAAACCAGATAAGCCCCCATAAAGGCATCCCCCGCCCCCGTTGCGTTTAAGGCTTGAATTGAGGGTGCGCTGAGATGAAAATACTGGTTCTCATTGGAAACATAGATGCCCTTTTCAGCCGCACTGATGATGATTTCACCAATGCCTTTTTCGCGAAAGAAATGAAGTGCTTTCAAGAAATCTGCGTCGCTTTTAAGTTCAAAGCCTGTATAAATCTGAGCTTCAAAGACATTGGGTTTAAAGATATCCATTTGATGCAGATGCATCTTAAATTTTTCCGCTTTTCGTGTTGAGATTGGATCACACGCAACGATTGTTTTCTTGTTCGATAAAATTTGATCGATT
>JBBQOY010000083.1:0-3874 GCA_038331365.1 Erysipelotrichales bacterium
TCTGATTCAATTGGCAGGGTATGATGTTTATTATGAAACACATGATGCTTCAACCGTTGAACAGTTCGAAAACAATCTTGGGAAGTGCGTTGATTTGGCTTCTAAGTATGGCATTATTTTAGCTTTTGAAACAATGGAAACCTTATTTATGGACACCGCAAAAAAAGCAATGGTTTATGTTTCACAAAAAAACTCACCATTTTTACAAGTCTATCCAGACCTCGGTAATCTAACCAATGCATCTAGGATATCTAAAATCAGTGTTAAAGAAGATCTTGAAAGTGCGAATGGACACATTGTTGCGGCCCACTTAAAAGAAATTATTGAGGGTCATTATCGAGAGATTCCTTATGGGCATGGTGATACTCGTTTTAAAGAAGGATTAGAAGTATTAAAGAAACAAGGTGTTGCCTTGTATGTGGCAGAGTTTTGGTATATGGGTAGTTCCAATTGGAAAGATGATTTAACTTTTGCCAATGACTATCTTAGAAAATTAATTGAAGCTGCTTAATCCATAGTCTTAAAATATGAAGATTGGATGAGATAATCAATCTTATATTTTAAAGCGAGGCTTAAAAGTGATTGTTTAAGTTGAGGTAAAGGAATTTGATGGGTTAACCAAAGGTGATGTTCTTTTTCAAATGTCACCTTTTCTTGATCACTCACAATTTTCTTGAAATAACCCCATACATGTAATAAAGCATTGTTTTGACGTCCTTCATCCGCTGTTTGACTTAAGGCTGTTTGGATCAAACTGACCATCAGTTCAGGATTGGGATGTTCTTTGTCTTTAAGCAAGGTGCGTATTTCTTGATATAGGGCTGGATCCTTTTCAAGCACTTCATATTTGACTATGGCCCACTGAGTTTCAAGTTGTGTAATCAATAAAGGGTACATTAAAGTGCTTCCTTAGCGTAGATATGAGAATCATTCAGATAGCCCTCGATTTCGATCCCACAATGGGCTGAATTTAATCGTATGGGTTCATGTCCTTTTTCGCTTAAAACTAAGTTAATGTTTCCACCCAAACCTTCTTTGATGGTTTGGATCATATTTCCTAAATGAGGGGCTTTTAAATCTCCGGTATTAAAAATGTGAGCAGTCACTTTAAGGGTTAAAGAACCTTTTTTTAATTCGAATTCAAATCCGTCACTTGTTTTAACGAGCTTGTGGAAAGTGGTAGCATTGTACGTGGCAAGACGAATGTTTCTTTGTCCAAGGTCCAACTGACAAATTATTCCTTCAAACGCAAACCCAAGAAAAGGAATATCAGCGATACTGACCATAAAACGAACTTTCGGATCTTCAAAATGATTGCCTTGAATCCAAATATAACGTTTGGGAAAGGAAGCACCCCAATCTTTCTCGATATAGCCAATTGCTTGTTTAAAATGATAGGATTCATGATTGATGATTAAGGTACCATTGACATGATGATTCATACTGACCACGCCGTGATTACACTCTAAAAAAGGGAGATACGCAAAAGGTCCCATGATATTTGGCATAAAAAGAGAATGATTCAAATTTGAAAGATCAGATAAGTCTAAACTTCCATCGATTGTTAAGTCAGCCTGAGCAAGATGAAGCTCGATTTCATTAAGACTAAAACGATTTTTATCGATCACAAAAGAAGCCCCATCGACTTTGAAAGAGTTCAGGGGAAAACTAAAATAGTGAACGGTTAAAGGATTGGACTGGATGACTTGAATAAAACTATGGGGATTTTTATTCCCGGTACTGATCCCGAAAATAAAACTGATGGTTTTATCTTTCTCAAGATGAACTTGTTTGTAGTACCACCCTTCAAAGTAATTGGATTTTGTTAATGACCCTTGAAATTGAAAAGGGTGTTTGATTTTAGTAAGATAAGTGCTCATATGTTTATTATACCCAAAAATCAAAGGTTTTGATTTAGTGATGCACTTAAGGTATAACATAATCATATGGTAAAAAAAGTTCTCACAAAAATTGCGAAAGGTTTCCCTGTGGTATTGCTTTTCCTTTTAATCATCCCATATTTTATCCCGACAGATTTTTCAAATCCAGTTCCGTTAAAACCATATGAAAATTCAGTCTTTTTTACCACTAAAAGTGGATTAAGATTACATACTCAAATTTATCAGGCACAGGGAGAAGAAATCGGAAAGATCCTTTTGATTCATGGCTTAATGGCTTCAACTTTTTCCTATCGAAATAACAGTCTCTATCTTAGTGAACAAGGATATACAGTCATCGCGGTAGATTTACCAGGTTTTGGTTACAGTGATAAACCAAGCGATTTAGAATATACCCAGATGAATTTTGCGGGTTTCTTATGGGAATTATTAAATGATTATGATTTTAAAAACAACAGTCCATCACCTTGGCATTTGGTTGGTCATTCAATGGGGGCATCAACAACGCTTGCCATGGCCCAGATTGACAATAAAAATATTGCGGATATCACCATGATCGATGGGGCAGTCACTCAATCAGGATCTAATCATTCAAATTGGATTATGGAAACACCTGTGGGGGCGTGGTTGAAAGTCGCACTGCGGTATTTCTTATTTAATGAAGGAACGTTTAAAGGATTATTAACGGGGGCGGCTCAAACTGACGTATCTAAGGAAACCATCGCAGGGTATTTGGCTCCTGTCACCACTCAAGGAACCATCAGTGGCTTACTTCAATTCGTCAAGACTTCTAAAAATGTTTCTATTGATCAAGTTAAAACCATAGACTTAAAGATCAATCTGCTTTGGGGAAACAAAGACACATGGGTTCCCATTCAAGCCATGGATGAGATTATGTCGATTGTCCCAATCCATAAAACCCATGTGTTTATGAACGCGGGTCATCTTCCGCATGAGACAGAAATTGATTTTAATGCGGTGTTGTTAAGCATGCTTGAATGAGTCATTTATGTCACTCAACAGATTGTGTTTGACAAAAACAAGGCGGTTAAGGTAAAATAATTCTTACTGAGCAGGCGATGAACCAAAAAGGTTTGTGGGGCTGGGCCAATATGGCAGTGGAAATTCGATCCACGGGACAGAAGAGATGTTTCGTGGGTTTTTTATACCCTAGGGAGAAAAAAATGACATCAGCGTATAAATCAATCAAACGTATTCTTTGGGTTATCCTTTTTGCAAATTTAGCTGTGGCTTTCGCGAAGATGGGCTTGGGTTACGTAACGGACTCCGCCTCTGTTTTAGCTGATGGCTTTCATTCATTGACGGATGGTTCCAGTAACATCATTGGATTGGTGGGTATGTCTTTTGCCAGTAAACCAGTTGATGATGATCATCCTTATGGCCATGGAAAGTACGAGACTTTAAGTTCATTATTAATCGTCGGAATGCTTTTCTTCTTAAGCTTTCAAATCATCAGTGAAGCCATAAATAAGTTTACACATCCTGTTGTTCCAAGCATTGATATTTGGACTTTCATCATTATGGCAGGAACATTGGTCATCAATCTCTTTGTCACTGTCTATGAATACAATCAAGGTAAAAAACTACATTCCACGCTTTTGATGAGTGATGCAATGCATACACGAAGTGATGTGTTTGTTACCATCGGGGTTATTTTATCTTTGGTCTTGGTTAAATTAGGCTTACCTGTTTGGATTGATCCCTTGGTTTCATTATTGGTTGCTGGGGTTATTCTCTATGCAGCTTATGAAATATTCAAGATGGCCAGTGCAATCTTATTGGACTCAAAAGTCGTAGAGGAACAAGTAATCGCGGAAGTTGTTAATCGTTTGCCTAAAATCATGGGTGTCCATCATATCCGTTCACGCGGGACTTTAGCCAATCTGTTCATCGACCTTCATGTCTTGGCAGATCCTAACATATCATTTATCGATTCGCATAATTTAGCACATACG
>JBBQOY010000084.1:0-3789 GCA_038331365.1 Erysipelotrichales bacterium
CAAAGGTACGATTGGGATATTAATCATGATTCCACCATCGACCAATTGCATCTTATCAATTTTTGCCGTATTGAAAATTAAAGGGAATGAACAAGATGCGGCCAATGCTTTTATGATGTCAATGTCTGAGATAATGATGTATTCCTTAGATTTCTTAAATGACATTGGGTCATTGGTAAAAAGCACTGGTTTACCACTGATTAAGTCAACCGCAACACAAACAAAAAGCGCCGGAATTTGATTGATGTTGTGGATTCCTAATTCATCAAAATGAGTTTTTAAGCGGACTTCGAATTGAGCACTACTGATAAAACCATCTGTTTGCTTTAACACGAGTGGTAAAATCTCTAAATGATGCGTTGTAAATAATTTGTCCTTGATGATGTCTGCTTCCAACTTCAACATTCGCTCTTCAATGGCTTTACTTGAAAGACCACAAGCCATAAAGGCTGCTATGATTGCCCCCATACTGCTTCCCGCAAATCCATCAAAGATAATCTCATTTTCTTCAAAGACACGATATACGCCGATTTCACAGTATGCTTTGATGCCCCCGCCCGAAAGCGCTAATCCCAGTTTTCTTTTCATAGGTTCATTCTATCAAAAAAAGAAGCCTATAAACGATAATTACGTTATGGCTTCTTCGGTGATCTTAGCAGGAATCCACATTGACCCTTCATGTTCAATCATTGCATCGGCTAAATCTGGTCCATTCGTTTCAGCCGGATAGAATTGAAGTTCGATCTTTTTATCCATTTTGAAACGTTCTAATTTGCTGGCAAAACTCCACGAGAGATCGACCATCTCCCAACGATTAAATAAGGTTTTATCTTGATGAAATGCCTCATTCAATAGCCTTTCATAAGCTTCTGGGGTATTAATCCGATTCTCATAAATACAACTTTGACAGAAATTCATCATCACTGGGGTAACTTGTTGAGCAATCCCAGGTTTTTTTGCATTGAATTGGAAATAAACACCTTCATCAGGTTGAATTTTAATGATCAACATTTCTTGTAAAGGTACAAGATTTTTAAATAAAGTACCGTCTGTGGGCTTGAAGACAACCGTAATATAGGTTGCTTTTTGATCTAAACGCTTACCAGTTCTCAAATAGATGGGGATACCTTCATATCGCTTATCTTCACAATTGAGTTTTAAAGCAACATAAGTTTCTGTCATTGATGTGAGATCAACTTTTTGTTCCTCTCGATATCCATTAAGTTCGTGATGGTGTTCATATTGACCTAAAACAAGGTCACTAATTTTGATTTTAGACAAGATTTCAACTTGTTTGGACTGAACAGAATCGGGAGACAAATCACCTGGTTTATCCATTAAAACATAAGACAACAGTTGTAGTAAATGATTTTGGACCATATCTTGAATGGCCCCTGCTTGTTCATAATAAGCGCCTCTGTTTTCGATCCCTATTGTTTCAGCAGCCGTAATTTGAATTTCTTGGATATAATCCTTATTCCAGATGCCTTCAAATAAACGATTGGCAAAGCGAATGGTTAAAATATTCTGAATCATTTCTTTTCCAAGATAATGATCGATTCGATAAATATTTTCTTGACCAAAGATTGAACCTAAACGTTCATTAAGATAACGCGCATGGGTTTCATCGCTCCCAAATGGCTTTTCTAGTATGATTCTATGTTGCCCTTTATTCAAGCATCCGCTGTCTTTTAGATGCAGCGCAATCACTTCAAAAAACTCAGGGGCAACCGCAAAGTAATAGAGATAATCTCGTTGATCATCGGATGACTTTAGTTTTGAATACGCTTCAAGCTCGGTCAGTGACATTTCAATATAACTCAAATGTTGGATGAATCGTTTATAAATCGCCTCATCAAAAGTAAAGCGAGATCCCTTTTCAATCCATGGCTTCGCAACTTCGAGATAGCTTTGTGTTGAGTAATCTCTTCTTCCAATACATCGTATAATCAAGTCATCTGCTAAAAGATCTCTGGCTTCGAGTTGATATAATGCTGGTAATAGTTTTCGATATGACAGATCCCCAGTGGATCCAAAAATTGTAAAAGTTAAAGCTTTATTCATAAGCTCCCCAATCCTCATAATGATAAAAGCCTTCCCTGTCTTTTCTTTGATAGGTATGTGCTCCAAAATAATCACGTTGTGCTTGGATTATATTGGTCGACAAATTCGAACTCCTCAACGCATCATAATAGCTTAATGCAGCGGTATAAGACGGTGTCGGTATCCCGTAGTAAATCGATAATGCCACGACTTCTCGTAAAGAACTCAAAGCATCTTGCATAATTTTGGTAAAATAAGGATCTAAAATAAGATTGGATAAATGAGGATCTTTAAAAGCAGTCGCAATCTCATTTAAAAATTTAGCTCGGATAATGCATCCGCCTCTAAAGAGTTTAGCAATGACTTCATAATTAAGTTCCCATTGATAATTCAAAGCCGCTTTTTTAAGTAAATCAAATCCTTGAGCGTAAGAAATAATCTTAGCTGCATAAAGCGATTTTTCAATCAATGCATCAAGATTTTGTGGTACAGGTGCTTTAATAATAGACTCTGGTAAAAATTTTTCTGCTTCTATTCGCAAAGCTCGATCCGCCGATATCAAACGGGCAAATACAGCTGAAGTGATCACAGAAATGTCGACGCCTAAGTCTAAAGCCTCTTTCGAGGTCCAAAGTCCTGTGCCTTTTTGACCAGCGGTATCCAAGATCATATCGATTAAATCATGATCACTTAAATCATCCTTGGTTTTTAAAATGTTAGCTGTTATTTCGATAAGATAGGACTCTAAATCACCCGCATTATAACTTGCGAAGATTTTAGATAATTTAGTATTTGAATGCTGCCCAAGGATTTTAAGGATTTGAACCGATTCAGCAATTAATTCCATATCTCCATATTCGATGCCATTATGAATCATCTTCACATAATGACCAGCTCCGTTTTCGCCAATATACGCTGAACAAGCCTCTCCATGGACCTTCGCCGATATCGCAGTTAAAATCGGTTCGATGGCCGAATAAGCTACTTTATTGCCTGAAGGCATAATGGCCGGACCTCTTCTTGCCCCAACTTCACCTCCAGAAACGCCCATTCCAATATAATAGAGTCCCTTTTCTGCACATACTTTTTCACGGCGAATCGTATCCTTGAAGTAGGAATTACCAGCGTCTATGATGATGTCTTCTTTATCCAGTAATGGCACCAATTGATCTATGACCGCATCGACCGGTCCACCAGCCTTAACCATAATGATAATTTTACGTGGTCTTTCACATTTTTCGACTAATTCTTTAAGATCTAAAGCAATACCCAGTCCAGGGTTTTCCTGAACAACTTTTAAAGTAACCTGAGTGGTTCGATTATAAACAAGGACTGAATACCCATGATCCATAATGTTGAGTGCGAGGTTTTTCCCCATAACAGCCATTCCAATCACAGCAACTTGATATTTTTTCATTTGTTCCTCCGAGAGACAATTTTATTTATTCTATTTATAATTAAAAAATTATACGAGGCAATCGGGCTACATAGCTCATTTTAATTAAAATTCAAAACATGGGCATTGTTTAAGCGTGCTTGTGTTTACTTTATTATATCGGTTTAATCGTAATGAAACAAATAGGATGCTATTAGTTTCAAATGTTTCGCTGAATTGACATTCCAAATGCGACATTCATAAATCCGAATCATGTTGATGTTTGCTTAAGTCGATTCTATCATGCTTTGGTATACTTCTTGACTACTTTTGAAATTGAAGAGCTTTCGAGGCATTGAATTGATGCGATC
>JBBQOY010000085.1:0-3737 GCA_038331365.1 Erysipelotrichales bacterium
CCGCGCCAGATCCTCTATATTTCCTGTAATCCATTGACTCAAATCAGAGATCTAAAACAGTTGAGTCTGCAGTATAAAGTGACTTGGATTCAAGGTGTCGATCTGTTTCCTCATACCAAACACATAGAATCTTTTGCCATCTTAGAAAAAAAGGCCCATCGGCCTTAAAAGTGATATTTCCGATTCATTTTATAATTATCGGTGATGATGCCTAAATATATTAAAGCAGCGGAAATAAGGACCAAGGCATCACTGACCAAGAGGATTATCAATAAGGAGTCTTTTAAAACTGAATAATCGAGATTAAGTACAGTTGGGAATACCCATAAGAAATACATGGGGGTTGGGGTATCATAAATGCCTGCGATACTGAGATGAAATAAAGCGATGATGTCCAATTGAAGCAACACCGCGAAAGCCAAAACCACAAGGGCACTTAAAAAGATTACTATTTTTTTCATTGTATTCACCTCGACTGATACCATCATAACATGAATTTATCGACTAAAAAGCACACAATTGTGTGCTTTTTATCACTGAGATGTCTTTTTAGATAGATTCGCTTTTTCGACACGAAGGCAAGTTGAGCACATCATGTTATAATACGAGTAAGCATGGAAACACCCATTCAAATACCCCGTTCAGCGTATACACTCATGACTTTGTTGAAAGACAAAGACTTTGAGGTTGTGGTTGTTGGGGGTTATGTGCGAGACATGCTTCTGCAGCGACCAGCGTACGACATTGATTTAGCTACCAATGCCTCAAGTGTCCAGATGATCGATGTCTTTAAAGACTATCCATTATCCAAGATCGGTGAACGATTGGGTACCATTGGGGTCATGATCGACAAACAATGGATCGAGATTACCACGTATCGCTTTGATGGCAGTTCATCCAATAGTCGTCATCCGGATACTTTACACTTTATCAATACGCTCAAAGAAGATGTGTTGAGAAGAGATTTCACCATCAATGCGTTGGCTTTAGACATTCAAGGCAATCTCATTGATTATATAGGGGGTCTTGAAGACTTAATCCATCAACGCATTCGCGCCATCGGGGTTCCCCTTGATCGATTCAAAGAAGATGCCTTACGTCTTTTAAGAGCACTTCGTTTGGCCGCACAACTGAACTTTAGGATTGAACCTGAGACCTCTAAAGCAATCCTGATTCATCAAGACTTGATTCAAACTTTACCGATTGAGCGTATTAGTGTCGAGTTGGATAAGTTGATTCAAGCTAAACAAGTCTCCTATCTATTTAAAACGTATCGAGGCATCTTATCTTTCTGTATTGATTTCAATCTGAATCATCTCGATGTTTTAGAAACATTCGATGATCGAGCGCTACGTTATCTTTGTCTGTTGGATCATTTGGATGAGCCAAGCATCAAAGCACAATTGGAACGATTAAAGTTATCCAAGACATTCATCAAGAAAGTCCTGGATCTAAAAACAATCAGTGAAGGTAAACCGCAAGATCGTTATGAGCTTAAATGCTTAATGGGTAAATACGGGACAAATTTAATCGATCTAGGACTTCTTTTTCAAAAACAACTTGGCCACCCAGGCATCAATGAAGCGCTTTATAATCAACTTAAAAGTGAAATGCCTTGCGTGTCCTTGAAAACCTTGGCAATCAACGGTCACGATTTGGTGGCCTTAGGCATCTCTGGAAAAAAGTTAAAAGTCATCCTAGAAGCTTTGTTAAGCAAAGTTATGAAAGATGAAATCAGTAATGATAAGACCTCATTAAGCCTTTGGGTAAAGGAGCTTCCTTGACGAAACCATTTAAAATGTGTATCATAAGGTCATATTTTATGGAGAAAAACATGAGTGACGAAGGCAGTGGTGAGCGAAGGCTTACCAAAAATGATTTAAGTAAGAAGCAGGTCAATCTATGACCTTTGATGTTCTGTTTCTATTGGGCTTGATTGCCCTAAACGCGTTCTTTGCGGCCAGTGAAATGGCTTTTATTACCTTAAACGACAATAAAATAAGAATGATGGCTGAAAATGGAAACCAAAAAGCCATCCTTTTAGAGCACGTTTTATCTTCTCCGACAAAGTTTCTTTCAACCATTCAAATCGGCATCACCTTGGCTGGTTTTATGGCATCTGCTTTTGCCTCTGACAGCTTTAGTGGACCGTTGGTCGCTTTAGTCTATCCATATCTCAATGTCTTTACTCAAAGTGCGGTTCGGACTTTCGTGATGATTACGATCACCATGGTCTTATCCTTGTTATCATTGATTTTTGGAGAATTGGTGCCTAAGCGCCTGGCGATGAATTATGCGGAAAAAATTGCTTTTAGTGTGGTTAAAGTCATCTATTGGATTGCGGTACTCTTTCATCCTTTCGTTCGTTTTTTAACCATCAGTACGAACTTTATGGTCAGTCTGTTTGGGATTGATCCCAATAAAGAACCCAATGCGGTCACTGAAGAAGAAATCAGAATGATGGTTGATGTCGGTGAAGAAAAAGGTTCCATCCGTGATACCGAAAAAGAAATGATCAACAATATCTTTGAATTTGATAACATCAATGTCTCAGACATCATGACCCATCGTACCGATGTCTCGGGGATCCACATCGATGCCTCATTCGATGATGTGAAGAAAATTGTTTTCGAAGAACAATACACACGTTTTCCTGTCTATCAAGACACCATTGATGACATCATTGGGATCTTGCATGTCAAAGATTTACTTCAATTCATTGAACACAAACAAATTGTCAATTTTGATTTAAAAAAATTGATTAGAGAACCCTATTTCGTCCCTGAATCTAAAAAAACAGATGAACTATTCAGAGAACTCCAGAAAAGAAAAGTTCACATTGCCATTGTTATTGATGAATATGGTGGAACTGCCGGCATCATTACCATTGAAGACTTGATTGAAGAAATCGTTGGGAACATCTTTGATGAATATGACGAAGAAGAAAAACAAATTCAAGTTTTGAATCATTATACGTTTGACGTTGATGGGGGCATCGATTTAGAAGACCTCGATGAGGAATGCGGGCTTAAACTGCCTTTGGAAGAACTTCAAGATTATGATACGCTCAGTGGTTTTTTAACCAGTTTGATGGGTCATATCCCTGAAGACAATGAGACCAGCGAAATTATTTATCGAGATCTTCGTTTTAGAATCATTAAAGCTGAAGACAAAGTCATCGAAAAAGTTCGAATCATAAAGAAAGATCGTCAGATAGAATCATAAATAGTTAAGCTCAATAACGATACTTTGTGTCGTTATTTTTTTAAACAACAGCGTATAATGTGAGTATGGCGTCTCTTCCACCGATCAAACATAACAAATCTAAAGTTAAACCTTTGGTTCAACAAACAACGCTTAGCCCGATTCGCTCAGCTTTTAGAATTACCTTGTTTTATATGATTTTTGGAATCGTATGGATTGTGGTTTCTGATTCTATTTTAGAAGCATTGACGGGTGAAAATCATGAACTCTATACTCATCTTCAGACTTTCAAAGGTTGGTTCTATGTATTCATTACGGCAATCTATCTCTATTTTTTAGTGGTTCGGACTTTGAGTTTGTATGAAGATGCCAAAGCTAAAGTTCAAAGTGCCAAAGATGATTTACAAAATCAATATGAAAAGACACTTCATTCTGAACAACGCTTTGACTTGGCAGTCAAAGGATCTTTTGATTCAATCTGGGAATATGATGGGTTAAATGCTAAATATTTTATGTCGGATGCGATTTTAAGA
>JBBQOY010000086.1:0-3636 GCA_038331365.1 Erysipelotrichales bacterium
AATAAATTTAGCAATTGCTGCATTACCAGGTGATCCACCCAATAAGTCTGTAAAGACGAAAATCTCATCGAAAGATTTCATTTCAGCCATTTTACTGGCTAATTTAGCAGAAAAACTTTCAGGACCATCATCATGAGCCAACCCAACTGCGAAAAGATCTGACCGCTCACCCGTGATCATTTGTAATGATTCTCTGAGTGCTTCTGCAAAAGCACCATGACTGATTAGTAAATATCCTCTCATTTTAGCTCCCTTGTGTTAATCGACGGATCGTGTTAAAGAGATCCTGTTTTGTTTCATCGGTATACGTATCCGAAAATAATTCGTATGAAAGATTCATTGGTTCAAGTCCAGCCACATAAGGTGCATAGCCTTGTGAATAGCAAATCAAAGAACTACGAGCCTTAGGCATTGCTTTTAGATAATAACTAAAAAGTTCGTTTGGCGCATAGACTTGGATATAATCTCCATATTCAATCTTTGTAAGTTCCAACATCTTTGGCAACAAATGAAATCGTGGACGAATCGATTCGAGAACCTTACGCCCAATCTCAATGGTTTCCTTTTCGCGATCACTCGGATGAGGATTTTGAGGCAATGACTCGACCTCAAGTAATCGATGTTTCAAAGGGATTGCGACAGTAGTCACTGTGAAGTTAAAAGGTTGAGGAAGTTTAGGTTTTTGAAATTGCGCTTCAACTTCATTCTTCAACAAAGTACCCATTCGCTTGACTTCATCATATGTCTGATCTTGACGAGTGAAACGGGTTGAAATATCACCATCCGCACCTTGCATAAAACAGAAAAATTCATCAGGATGTGACGCTTTTAGAAGTTTCAAGGCATAACCTGGATATTCAGCTGAGAAAAACGGTATTTTACCATTCATAATGGTTGGATGGCAATTATAGATTATAAAAGTTATTAAGCGTTTTTGCCCATCATAAAGACTCATCAAATCTAAATAGACAGATGCCTCATGATCGGAAATTCGACTTGACCCAACACCTTTATAAGGCTCAGATTTAAAGGTATATTGTAGTTTGTCAACGGCTTGCATTTTAATCTCTTTTAGCGCCGCTAAAGTCGTTTCCTTCAGTTGTTTAAAGTAAGACTCATCACGAGGATCTCCCGCAAAATGCGTGTGTGTACTCGAAGTAACAATTTCCGTAGGTGACCCATATTGAGCCTGGATTGCAAGTCGTATTTCTTTGCTTTGATCCACCGAAATGCCTATGTTGTCATAAACACAATAGACCAACCTCATGGTCTCTTTTTCGATGACAACAATTCTAAGATACAAGTCATCGTTGACCTCAGAGATTGGTTCAACTTGTTGAATAAAGCCACATTGCTTGACAGGGTTTAAAGGATTGATGGAAACTTGAAATGAACCGTATTTAAACATAATGACTATATCCGATTCAAGCGATCAGCGTACTTTTGGAAGAGTTTTTCATTAAATTCATTGCCACCATCGACATTGGCACTCATATAAACCGGTGGTAAGAAATTCTTACTTACCATAAGTTTTATGGCTTGCAACACCGCTTCATTCAACATTGCTGCTGCAGCGACAGAAGATGTCCCACAAACTTTTACAGGCAAGCCTGGTACTTCGATTGTTGAATCACCAAAAGCAACGCGATTATCTAAAATTACATCGGCATATTCCCATAGATTCTTCCCACCTGAATGACGGCAACTCAGTTGTTTGCTGGCTTCTAGAGAAGTAACGACAATTAATTTAGCACCGACTTCTTTAACTTTAAGTGCAATTTCAATCGGCAAAGGATTACGTCCAGAGTTTGAGATGAGCACAACAACATCATCTTTTCTAAAGTCAGCCCTTTTAACAAACAAGGCTCCAACGCCTTCGATGGCTTCATAATTACCCATGGCAGGTTCTTTAATAACTTTGGCCGGAATCAAACCACCAGCTCTTCCACAAATTTCGATGGCTGCAGCATAGGAATGACCACTCCCAAAAGCCTGTAAAATACCACCATTCATAATAGAATCTGCGATCAGATGAGATGCTTTAGTAATGTTTTCACTTTGTGTTTCTTCTACTTCTTTAAGCAGAGATTCAATAACTTTAAAATATTCGTTTCTCATGTGTTTCTCCTTGAAATAAAAATCACTCCTCCCACTGACGCAGGAGGAGTAATTATAGATAGAATTAGATGATTAAGAGTTTGAACCAACCCAAGATTAAGGCAATAGCGATGACAATTCCCAATAATTTATTGGAGTTCATGCTCTTTTTGCCCAAGAGCCAGTAACATAGGCTTACCAATAGAACTGCACCAAAGTTTGGCAAGATCTTATTGGCTAAGACTTGTAAATCGAATGAATTTCCGAAGGCAGCAACAACGCCGAATTTGACCCCAACCATGGTTGAAATCATAGCACCAACGACCATTACCCCAAGGGCTGCAGCCGCTTCAGTCAACGCTCTCAATTTATGAGCCATAGTTGTAACCAAAGTAACCCCCTGGTTATAACCTAAGTTGAACATCAACGGACGCAAGACGAACAATACAGTAAGATTCCAAATTGTCCAAATACCGATACCAACATAACTCTTACCATTAACTGCCATATCGACAGCGATAGATCCGAATACGGTTCCACCGATAACACCGAAGATGGTATCGCCGATACCTGCAAACGGACCCATCAAGGATGATTTGATCGCTGCAACAGTATCAATCGCAGATTCTCCACCAACTTCTTCAATAGCAATGTCCATACCGACGATGATATCGCCCATGGCTGGTTGTGTATTAAAGAATTGTGAATGAACTTTTAATGCATATGCTTTAGCCTTAGGATCTTTTCCATAAAGTCTTTCAATGACAGGAAGCATGGTGGACAAATAACCCAAGCCTTGCATTCTTTCATAGTTCCAACCGATTTGTGACTGCCAGATCCAACGGAAATTTAAAGCGCGCAGTTCTTGTTTAGTAAACTTACTCATCGATGTCGCCTCCCTGAACGGATTCAGTCAATTTCTTGAAAATTAAAATAGCAGCAGCTGCCCCAATAAGAGCAACGCCTAACACTGGAACGTTTAAGTAACTGACTAAGACGAACCCTAAAATTAAGTAAGCGATATTTTTAACAGTTGGCAAATAACGTAATAAGATGGTGAACCCTACAGCAGGCAAGATTTTACCAGCGACTCTGAAACCTGCAAGCAATTGAGCCGGAATAGCTTTATTGATTTGTTCGACCATTGATGGACCAAATGCCAATGCGAAGAATACTGGTAATGCTCTGGACAGTGACCAAGGAATGGTACCCAACCAGTTCATCAATTCAATTTTCTTAACATCCCCTGTGATGACGAATTTGTCAGCAGCATGTTGGAATGCAGTATTCGCAAAACGAGCTGCAACGTCAAACATAATGGTTAATGTCGCAATAGGAATACCATACAATGTGATGAAGGACTCAACATTATCAAGACCTCCGGCGATCGCTGTAACGAACATTGCAGCTGTGGTGTAGTTAGGAATTGAAGCGCCTCCGTACGTACCGATACCAAGTGCATAAGATTGCAATGTACCGCCGACGACGAGGCCTAGTTCAGGATTCCCTACGATTAATCCAGTAAAGATACCGGTTTGG
>JBBQOY010000087.1:0-3519 GCA_038331365.1 Erysipelotrichales bacterium
TGAATCCTGTTGGATTTTACGTTCTTTAAACATATCGTAACCCTCTTTTAACTCCCTCTATTTTACCATTTTCATCGATTTCATTCAATTTCTATCGCTCCATAGAAAAAGGCTGTCAACTTAATTTGTCAACAGCCTGAATAGACTCACCCGAGTCTATTTTTATGTTTTAAATGATAGGAACAACGTTGACATAAATCTTCATTAAGTTGGTTTTGATGCATGTTTTGAGTGAATGAAGTGTAGCGTTTTCCTTGAATCAACGCTTTAAACGACTGATCAAAAACATTTCCCAGCGATATGTCGCCTTCCGTATCCAGACAACATGGGGTCAGTTTACCATCAGCTAAGATTGCCATCATTTTAAGACCACCATAACAATGTCCTTGTTGAGTGATTAACGCATGATCGAGACTTGGCCAAGTGAATGCTTTATCAAAATCTAAAGTGAGGTTTTTATAGACTTGAAATCTGTTTTTTAAAGGGCTATATAAAAAATCTATACCCAGTAGGGTGTTTAACCAATGAAGTATTTCTTTGTTTTTTTCGTTCCAAAGTCTTAAAAAAAGACTAAAAGGTTTATCTTTACTTCGCATAATCACATTTTCAATCTGATTTTTGTATTTTTCTCTGTTTGTGATGGATTGGGCTAAAATGCTATGAAGGGAAATCGAGAGTTGAGCCAAAGCAGGGTGCGAGATTAAATCAAAATCTATGACATCAAACAATGTTCCATTGGTTACAAGATGAATTTTTTTATTATAAGTATAGGCAAGATCCATGATTTCTTTAAGTTGAGGATGTAAAGTGGGTTCACCTTTAACATGAAGATAAATATGATCCGTATAATCATATATTTCTTTCAGGATGTGTTCAAATTCAAAGGGACTCATAAAACGAGAAACGCGCTTGGTTTCAAGACAAAATGAACAATTTAGATTACAAGTATTCGTGATTTCGACATATATTCTTTGATAACGCATGTCGCTATTGTATCAAAAAAAATAACACTGTGAAGTGTTATTGGATAAAACGAGCAAGAAATTCTTTGGTTCTCGTTTGGGTGGGGTTATTAAAGATTACTTCAGGTAAACCTTCTTCACAAATAACCCCAGCATCCATGAAGATAACGCGATCTGAAACTTCTTTCGCAAATGACATTTCATGGGTAACAACGATCATTGTTCGATGTTCTTTAGCTAAGCTTTGGATGACTTGAAGGACTTCTCCTACCATTTCAGGATCTAAAGCACTGGTGGGTTCATCAAACAACATCACTTTAGGTTCCATACAGAGCGTCCGTGCGATGGCCACACGTTGTTTTTGTCCACCGGAAAGGGTAGAGACAGAAGCTTTGACAAAATCGTTTAAACCGACTTTATCGAGGTAAGACAAGGCCAAGGTTTCAGCTTCGGCTTTGGTTTTCTTTAAGACCTTGACTTGACCAATGACACAATTATCTAAAACCGATAGATTATTGAAGAGATTAAAGGATTGAAAGAT
Source organism: Erysipelotrichales bacterium (assembly GCA_038331365.1). Lineage (GTDB taxonomy): Bacteria > Bacillota_I > Bacilli_A > Erysipelotrichales > Erysipelotrichaceae > UBA2212. The sequence continues at coordinate 1,504 of JBBQOY010000087.1, forward strand.
CATCCCAACATGTGTCCGATAACGATTCAAACCATCTGGATATTTTAAAATATTGTGACCTTCAAACAAGATGTCACCACCTTGATAGTGTTCAAGCAGATTAATACAACGAAGTAGGGTGCTTTTACCACTGCCTGACGAACCGATGATGCTGACGACTTCTCCTTCATTAACAGTTAAACTGATGTCTTTTAAAACGGGTGTTTTTCCAAAGCTTTTCTTCAGATTTTTGATTTCTATTAACATAATTAATTTTTATCTCCCTTATAATGCGTCACCAATATTGGCATGGACGAACTTGAAGGTCCTCCTGAAATAGGCATTTGCATTTTGCGTTCGATGATTTTCAAAATGGAAGTCGTTGTATAGGTCAAAATCAAGTAAATAATGGCCGCAACGAAGAATGCTTCAGTGAATTTATAGGTTGTTCCTGCGACTGTATTGGTTTGAAAAAAGAGTTCTGTGACCCCGATGACATTTAAGACAGAGGTATCCTTTATGTTAACAACAAATTCATTTCCAATGGCGGGAAAAGCATTCTTAATGGCTTGGGGTAAAATAATGTAAACCATCGTTTGAAAATTGCTCATGCCAATGGATCTTGCAGCTTCATTTTGGCCTTCATCTAAGGATTGGATGCCAGCTCGAATGATTTCAGCCATGTAAGCACCTGTATTGATCGATACAATTACAATCCCAGCTGTCAATTTATAACTTCCCATAATCGGGAACATTTTAAAGATTTTTAAGAAAGTATAGAAGAAGAAAACGGCTTGAACCATCATCGGGGTTCCTCTAAATACTTCAACATATACGCTACTAAAAAATTTTAAGATTTTGATGATCACTTTTTTCCACAGTGGATCATCCCGTAGGATTGGAATTGATTTGATGATCCCAATGCCTAACCCAAAGAATATTCCAATGACCGTAGAGGTCAAAGCAATTAAGAGGGTATTTCGGATCCCATATAGGAAAAGAGAGGCGTATTTATCTGCGAGATAAAACGCCGCTCCGAATAAATCATTGGGTATTTGACTGGCTAAACTAATCATTATTCAGGCTTACGTTCAATTGCGGAAGCCATCCATTCAGAACGTGTTTCTTCACTAATGGTTGCTAAGATCGCATTGATGTCCGCAAGTAGGGCAGTGTCTTGTTGACGTAAAGCAACGGAGACAGTGGTTTCTTCAAACGAAGTGGTGAAGCCTTGACCTGTTGCGAATTGAACAATCGCTAAATCAGGGTTAGTCGCAACGATACTTAGAGCAACGGGATATTCAGTAACCATGGCATCGGCTTCTCCAGCTTGAACTGAGGTTACCAATAAAGCAGCTGAGCCTAAAGGTGTTAGATGATTTACAGATGTGATTTGATCGATCAAATCATCGTGGAATGTTTCGAACTGGGCGATCACACTTGCACCAGTAAAGTCAGCTAAAGATTTTGCAGAAGCAAAACTTGAACCAGCTTCAACGACCATGACAAGATCCGAGGCATAATAAGGGCTTGAAAAGGCTACGGATACTCTGCGCTCAGGGGTATCTGTCATACCTGCAACAATCATATCGATATCGTTTTGTTGTAAAGCAGGAATCAAACCATCCCATCCAATCTTCTTAACCACCAAAGTCATGTTTAAACCATCCGCGATGGCTTGAGCAACTTGGATGTCATAACCATCACAGTAGCCTGCACCTTCCTCGTCGATCATGACTGAATTGGCTGAATCAGAAGCGACAGTCGTCCAATTAAATGGCGTGTAATTGCATTCTAAGCCAACGGTAATGGTAGGCACATCTTCGACAACTTTTGGTGCACAGGCTGACAATAGCAGCAAGGCGAGCGTTAAAATAACTGTAATCTTTTTCATTTCTCTTTCCTCCGAAAACAAAAGACCATGCTATCCACGGTCCCTTTTTTCAAAGTGATGTGTCATAGCGCCTCTGCATTGCTGCAGGAGTACAACGGATGTTTTCCATTGTCCCACAAGGACGTGTTACCACAAGTCCAAGT
>JBBQOY010000088.1:0-3478 GCA_038331365.1 Erysipelotrichales bacterium
GCAATAAAAGGATTGAGCCACAAAAGAAGAAACGCCATTACCCCATGGGTAACCGCGTTTCCTATTTCTTCGCCAACTGAAAGGCGTATATACTTATTGGGTTTGTTTTTCGTCATGCCAACATTATAACGCAGCATTCACCAAAAGCTCAACCATTTCCCAATTGACAATACTCCAAAAAGCATCAATATAATCGGGACGACGATTTTGATATTTCAAATAATACGCATGTTCCCAAACATCTAAAGCCAAAACTGGTGTGCCTTCATCGAATGGAACATCTTGATTGGCACTTGAGGTCACTTTTAAGGTATTTTCATGTGTTAATACAATCCAAGCCCACCCTGAACCAAAACGTGTTTTGGCAGCTGTGTTGAATTTATCTTTAAGGCCTTCTACAGAGCCAAAATCTCGATTGATCAGATGAAGTAATTTCGCTGAAGGTTCTTTATAATTTGGCGTTAGTAGCTTCCAAAACAGACTATGATTATAGTGGCCTCCCCCATGATTGGTGATTGCCATACGAATATCGGATGGTACAGAAAAGAGATTGCGCAAAAGCTTTTCAAGCGGCACATCATAAAGTTCTGGATGTTTATCTAAGGCAGCATTAAGTCCATTCACATACGCTTGATGATGTTTCGTATAATGGATGGTCATCGTTTCAGTATCGATGGCAGGTTTTAAAGCAGAAAATTCATACGGCAATTTATCTAAAGTATAGGTCATTATTTGTTCTCCTGTTGTTAAACTTACTTTACCCCTGATTCATCTGTACTTCAACCCGTTTGACCGACTCGCGCGATTTCCCTGTAGATCAAAAAAAGTGATTTCAGTCACTTTTTTTGATCTTGATTATGATTTAACCGCTTGATTGTTTCGAGTCACTTTGCTTAAAGCTTTTAAGACAATGGGCACTAAAATACCTGCCGATAGGATTTCTAAGGATCCATTGAGCGAGATAACGAACGTAAAGATATATGCCAAACCTTGGTTGAACGTTACCAAGCCACTTGAAGCGAAAAGGAAGATCGCACTTAAAACCAGTACGGTATTTGATAAAGCCCCAAGCACAGAAACAACCAAATGCCTCAAGAAGTCTGCTTTGATGAGTTTGCGAAGACCTAAGGCAGAATAAGAAACAATCAAGCCCACTAAAATACGAGGCAAGATTGAAACTAAGGGGTTAACGAAAATGGCGGATTCAATGGTACCTAAGGTTGTTGCGTAATGCCAAGAAGTGATACCCCACGTGGTGCCCAGCACCAAGCCTCCTAAAGGACCAGTAAGAATTGCCCCAATGATTACAGGGATATGCACAATGGTAATCGAGAAAAACCCAGTGGTGATGTATCCCAAATTTGGAATATACGTCATGATAATAATCATCGCCATCATTAAACCTAAGGTTGTAATGATCATTAATTGTTGTCTATTTTTTGTCATAAGGATCTTTCCTACTCTAACTTCGAGTGATTGCTTCATTCGATTAAAAAAAATATTGAGGTTTCGTTAAGTGACTTGTTCTTATCCTTTTATTGTTTTCCCTTATTCCACCCAAGCACTTCTTAACATAGTGTAGTTTAGGTCTTTGGGCTTGTCAATAATTACCACAACTATCGTATGAAGGTCCCCTCTTCTAAATCTTGATACGCTTGCCTTAATTCAGTTTGTGTATTCATGACAATCGGACCACCAAAAGCAATGGGTTCATTCAAAGGTAAGCCTTCAAAAACCATAAAACGACTTCCAGTTTCGGTGAGAAGAGAAAGTTTATCCCCGTGTCCAAACAAAGCCACATGATGATCCAGTATGTTTTGATCGATTCCACAGGTTAATTTTCCTTCAAACACATAGATAAAAACAGTTTTTTCTTGAGTGGTTTCAAGTTCAAAACTTGCTTTTGGATTCAGAGTGACATCCAAGATTCGCGCTTGAACATATTTTGGTTGAATCTTGGGTTTAAAGCCTAAAATTTCTCCAGAAATGATGCGGATGATTTGATCTTCTTTTTTTAATTCGATGATGTCTTTGGCTTTAATATCCCAATAAGCAGATTGTGTCATTTTATATGATTGTGGAAGATTGATCCAAAGTTGAAGACCTTTTAGATGTTTGGAGACCTTAGGCATTTCTTGATGGATGATGCCACTGCCAGCGGTCATCCATTGGGCTTCGCCATCACTTAAGTCACCTGTGTTGCCAAGCGAGTCTTGATGTTCAATCTGTCCCGAAATCAAATAGGTAAAGGTTTCTATGCCTCTATGTGGATGCCATGGAAAGCCATTGAGATAATCATTTGGATCTGTTGAATCAAAGGCATCCAGCATTAAAAAAGGATCGATGTCTTTTGCGTCATGGGCACCTAAAACACGAGTGAGTTTAACCCCTGCCCCATCGATTGCCGCTTGACCCTTGATGATTTTCTTGATATTTCTATTCATTGGTTGTCCCTCGCTTTACAACTCAGATTATAAACGCTAAACTAAACATAGCCCAGTCGAATGACTAAGGAGACCTTATGCAAGCCCTAAAACCCTTTACCTTAAAAAGCATCACTTTAAAAAACAGAGTGGTGATGCCGCCTATGTGTATGTATCAAGCAAAGGATGGATTCGTCAATGACTTTCATTTGGCTCATTATTCGACACGGGCGATGGGTGGTGTTGGATTGATCATCGTTGAAGCAACTGGGATTACACCCGATGGTCGAATATCGGATCACGACCTCGGCATTTGGAGCGATGCGCATATTGCTGGGCTCAAACAACTCGTTGATGAAGTCCATCATTATGGCGCTAAGATCGTGGTTCAATTGGGTCACGCTGGCAGAAAATCAGAAGCAACCCAACAGCCTCATTTAGCACCTACCGCGCTTTCCTTTTCAGACCATTACACAAATCCAAAAGCCATGGATTTAAATGACATAAAAAACACAGTAGAAGCCTTTAAACAAGCTGCGATCCGAGCAGATAAAGCCGGTTTTGATGGAATTGAACTCCATGGGGCTCATGGTTACTTAATCAATCAATTTATGTCGCCATTGAGTAATCTTAGAATGGATGCGTATGGTGGATCTTCGGAAAATCGCGGTCGTTTCTTAAAAGAAATCATCGATTCAATTGGTTCAATCTGGCCAAAAGATAAATGGCTGATGATTCGTGTTTCAGCTGAAGAATATGATGAGAAAGGCAATCATCCTCAGGATGTTGCTCAACTCCTTGAACCAGTTAAAGATCAACTTGATCTGATTCATGTCTCTTCTGGCGGTGTTATTGCAACAACAATACCTCTGCAACCACTTTATCAAGTCGACTATGCGAAAACCATCCGTCAACTGCTCAATAAGGCAGTGATTTCAGTCGGTTTAATTAACAGTCCTGAAGAAGTTGAAACCGCCCTTCAAGATACTGATTTGGTCGCAATGGGCCGCGAACTGTTACGCAATCCCAATTGGGTCAATGCCTTGATGGCTGAA
>JBBQOY010000089.1:0-3382 GCA_038331365.1 Erysipelotrichales bacterium
AGCTTTATGGGCTAAAGCCAAGCCTAATGTGATGTCTCCAATCGCATAAATTTGAGGATTGGTGGTTTGAGATTGCTTGTTGACTTTAACGAAACCTTTAGGATCCAACTCAACACCAGAAACATTGATGTTGACTTGATCAGTATTGGGTCGTCTTCCAACGGAAACCAAAACAAGTTCAGATTCTATGGTGTGTTCTACCTCATCTTTTTTGTAGGTTAAGGTAACCTTCGTGTCGTCTTCTTTCGAAGCAAGCACCAAAGCATCTGTTAAGATCGTAACGCCGAGTTTGGTAAGATTACGTTTGACCAAATCAGATAATTTCGTATTAAAACCAGGTAGAATGCCTGGGGTTGCTTCTATAAGCGTTACTTTAGATCCAAAAGCTGCGAATGCTTCAGCCAATTCAGAGCCGATGTAACCGGCCCCAATGACACTGAGTGTCTTGGGTAAGAAAGATGAATTGATCAGTCCCGTTGAATCAACAATACGTTTCCCATAAGGAGCCGCTTTGATTTCGATTGGACGACTACCTACCGCTAAAATAGCATTTTTGAAACTAAGTGCTTCACTCTTGCCTTCAGATGTGAGCGTCAATGTATTTTTAGAACTAAATTTGGCTTCACCAAATAGAATGTTTACTTTATTTTTCTTTAAGAGTTGGGTAACCCCCATTCTTAATTTCTGGACAACTTGCGTATTTTTCCAGACCTGCGTCTTTTCAAAATCGATCGTGCCTGTTGCACAGATGCCGAATTTATCCGCATGTAAGATTTCTTGATAAATATGTCCGGCTTGAAGCAACGCTTTTGAAGGGACACAGCCCACATTAAGACATGTGCCTCCGATGACATTCTTTTCAATTAGGGTAACGGATTGACCCAATTGACTGGCTCTGATCGCTGCGACATAGCCGCCTGGACCTGAACCGATAATGACAGTATCACAAGTGTTCATTTGTTTTCCTCTCCACTGTTTTCTAATTGATAAATTTCTAAGAGTTTATTTGCGGTCTGAACATCAGTAACCAATACATTGATCAGTTTTCCTACCAAAGTCGCATAAATGCCTTCAACTTTACCAGGTCCACCCGCACATCCGATGACCATTGGAATCTTTTTGATGTCTTCCAAATCTATGGCCATTACGCGTTTATTCCAATCCGATCGAATGGCTTTGCCGTGTTTATCCATAAAGTTATAACAGATGTCACCCGTCACATTGGCAGCTTCTGCTTCTTGAAGCTGATCGACTTTATGAAAGTAAGCCTTGGTCATTTCGAAATAGGTTGGTTGACCCCCGATACCCACCAAGGCAATGTCAACATTTCTTGCGATATCAAAGACTTCTTTGACAAAGCGCTGGCTCATCAACACATTCTTCGCATTGATGTCATCGACCATAACCGGCACATGAAGTTCAATACTCGAACCACCTGTTCTTCGGGTAAAGATGTCACAAATCACATTGGCTTGAATATCAGACTGAGCTTTTCCTAAGCCACCCACCAAAGGCACGAATACAACATTGGTCATCGGGATAGAAACTGTGATGTTGGAGGCAACTTCATAGACTGACGTGCCAGCAGATACACCGATGACACTGTCTGGTTTCATCACACGGGTCAAATACTTCGCCGCAGCCACTCCAATCTTTGATTTAATCTGATTGGGATCTTGGGCACTCACACAGATGATGTCTTCCAAATCAAAACACTTCTTGAGTTTTTCTTCCAAGAGTTTGTATGGATGAAGATTTTCGTCGTGGATGGTGATTTCTACCAAGCCCATTTCTCTGGCTTTAGACATATATTTAGAAACCAAAGAACGACTGATGTTGAACTTTTTGGCAATCTCATCTTGAGTTGCCCCTGCGCCATAATACATGTGCGCCATTTCAATCAGCATACGGACATCATCGTTGTATCCCATTGTGTCCTCCTTATAATTTTAACTTTTTAAACAAACCTTTGACCACGATAATGGTCAACATGCTTTCCACATCAATGTGGCAAAAGCAAGCAGAGCAGCATGAATCTATGTTGAATCATGACATTTGTGATGACCCATAACATATTCCACGAGTTTAGTGTAGGCGATGACTAAAAAAATGTCAAATTATCGTTGATATTTTGACATTTGTTCAAAGTTTGTGTATATAATACACATTTTTCACTATTATATTCACATTTGTTTTTTAGGGTTAAATATGATGCCACTTTTGATTAAAACTTCATAAATATTTTCTTTAAGTGCATTTACTGTGACGAGTCTGTTTTTTAACTCACTCAACGTAGTCATCGATAAAGGATCAACTTCAGGATACTTCGGATCCTTTAAAGGATTGGCCGCATCATAGAAATGCTTAATCAATTCACAACGGCCTTTCTGTTGACCAGAAACGCAAACTGTGACCATCAACATAATCGTGTCTTTGCTTCGATACTGGGCCATCCCAGCGATCTTCTTTCCGTTGACACTGAGATCATATTTACCCGGGCAATACGAGTCTTTAACTTCACCACTTTCAATCGGTACATGAAGCTCATGAAGTAAGTGTTTGACTAGATCTACCCCAAATTCATAAGACTCATTGAGTCCACCAATTAAAGGATGATGCTTAGAATAAAGAATGCTTAAATTTAAAATCCCATCATCACAAACGACGGCTAAACCACCCGCCTTACGAATCAAGGTCTTCACATTGGCTTTATTCAAGACTTTTAAGCCTTTATCAAAATCAGGTAATAAAGTATCAACCTTGCCTAAAATCACACCCTGTGTGCTCCATAAACGAACAATAAAAGAAGATACATCCATATTTTTAGAAAGATCTTTATCGAATTGAAGTTGATCTTCAAGATTCACAGCTTGATCGATTAATGTAACGGATTTAAATAGTTTGTAGAGGTTCATATGCCATTAGTATACCTTGTTTTTGAGATAACCAAAAAAAAGAATACGATGGACGTATTCTTTTTACCCTTTTATTATGGATTTAATGAGATCAGGAATACAAGCCGATGGATGCTACCCAAGCGATCAGAACCGAAATAGGTCCAGTGATCATGCGTGAGAACAATACAGCAGGTACACCAATCGTAACTGTCTTAGCTTCAGCTTCACCTAAGGTTAAACCGACAGGAACGAAGTCACAACCAACTTGAGCATTGATTGCGAATAATGCTGGTAATGCCATTGAAGGAGGAATGTTTCCTTTTCCAATTTCAACACCCAACAAGACACCAACGACCTGAGCGATAACAGCACCCGGACCCAAGACTGGGGACAGGAATGGTAACGCTGCAACGAAAGACAAGATAACCATTCCGAAGATATTTCCTGCCAAAGGTTTTACAGCTTGAGCAATAAGATCTCCGAAA
>JBBQOY010000090.1:0-3334 GCA_038331365.1 Erysipelotrichales bacterium
TCAGTGTCTATTTTTTTTAAAGGACCATCATGAATCATTTTGATGCCGACAAACTCAGTTTCGATCTCAAGGTCTGTGGTATGTTGATACATTTTAAGAGCGAGATCTACCCCTGAAATACGGGATTCACCTGGCCAATTATCAATTTCAAATGTTTTAACAAGTTTTCCGCCTGGGGCAGATCCTTCAAAAAGGATGATTTTTAGACCTGCTCGTTTGGCATAAATCGCTGCAGTCAATCCGGCTGGACCGGCGCCTATAATGGCTAAATCGTAGATCTGGTCCATGAGATATCCTTTTCTAAGATGGGCAATAATTCCATCAAATCATGAATCGCAATGTTTGGATTGGTGGCTAATATGGCATTTTTGCGTTCGGCGTGGGTGATGAGCGCCACAGAATACATGCCTGCTTTATCCGCCGCCAACATATCTGTATCCGTATCACCAACATAGATCACATCATCGTGGTAAACATTAAGCGCCTTACAGGCATTGAGCAACCCTTCAGGATTTGGCTTATACTTACTCACTTCATCGTAACCGATGATGGTTGAAAAATAACCCTCAAGTTTCGTTATGGATAAGCCAAGCTTAATGGTTTCTTTTTTCTTTGATGAAACGATGCCCATCGTATAGCCTTTTTCTTTTAATATGTCGAGTAATTCTTGAGCGTGAGGCATCGGCTCAATTAAGCTTTCATGAAGTTCGATGTTGAGCACGCGATAATCATCAAAGGCTGTTTTAGCCTCTTCAGGCGGTAAATATTTCGCGAGTGATTCATGAAGGGTTGGGCCTAAAAAGGCGAGCTCTTGGTCTCGGGTAAGGGTTAACTCAGGACGATACTTCTTAAGCACTTGCTTAAAGGTTTCAACGATTAAGGGCTCCGTCTCCAATAAAGTGCCATCTAAATCAAAGAGGATGACTGGTTTGACTTTCTTAAAGAAACGTCTAAATAAGCCACTCCAACCGAGAAGACCAATAAAGAGATAAATGATGGATAAAACTTGAGCTGTCCGAATAAAGGTACCCCAAACATAGAGACTGTCTGTTCTTAATCCTTCAACGAAGAAACGCGTAATCCCATACCAAACGAGATAACCATAAAATTGATCTCCACGTTTGATCTTCATCACATGTTTTAATCCATACGTAATGGCAAAAAAGCCTAAAACATTTAACACGCTTTCATAGAGAAAGGTTGGTGTTCGATAAGCCCCTTCAATAAACATCATATTCTTGATGAAAGGCGGAAAAAAGTTATAGAAAGATTCATTTACAATACCACCATAGGCTTCTTGGTTAAAGAAATTCCCCCAACGGCCTAAAGCTTGAGCCAAAAGTATCGCAGGCACAACCATATCTGCACCTCTTAGAAAATTAATCTTACGTTTTCTGGTATACCAATAGCCAAAAACAACCCCCAACATCAAACCACCTTGGATGGCCATTCCACCATTCCAAGTCATAAAGATCGATAATGGATTGGCGAGATACGTATCCAGATTATAAAACAAGACATACCAAAGTCTTGCCCCGATGATGCCGGATAAGAGTGCCCCAAAAAACAGGTCTTCCGCATAGGACTTAGGATACCCTGCTTTAACGATATTGTGCTCAGCGATGAAGTACGTAATAAAAGCACCGGCTAAAATACAGATCGCATACATTTTGATACTGATGGTCCCGATTTGTAGAAAGGTTGAAATATCTGGAAAAAAGGTCATTTTGTCTCCTTATTCTGACTCTTAATGAAATCATAAACACGTTTTTCGAATTCTTTGGCACTGTTGATGCCTTTTTCTTTTAGATTGAAGTTGGTTACCGCAGATTCAACCAATACAGCGATATTGCGGCCTTCTTTGACTGGAATCGTTTGCATAGGAATCTGAACACCGAGGACCTCATAAAACTGTTCCTCACTTTCAATCCCAACGCGCATATATTGTTTATCTTCATTCCATTTTTCAAGGGAAATGACAAAATCGATGTCTGATTTGGTTAAGGTTGCCGAAGCACCAAACATCATATTGACGTCGATGATCCCAATGCCTCGGATTTCCAACATACCCGCAAGTAATTCTGTTGATGTTCCAAAAACCGCATTATGATATTTATAGACATCAACGCGATCATCTGCGACTAAGATATGACCCTTTTTAATGAGTTCTAAGGCTGTTTCTGATTTTCCCATTCCGGAATCACCAGTAATCAAGATGCCTTTCCCATAGACTGAAATCAAGACCCCATGGACATTGATGTTTGGGGCAAGTTTTTCACTGAGGTAAGAAATTACATCCACCATCAACTGATAGGTTGGCATTGTTGATTTGAAGATGGCGAAATTCTTATAATCGCCCAGTTCAATCAATACCGGTGGTATTTCCACATCTTTTGAGAAAATCATACAGGGGGTAAATTCATCACTGAGTTTCTCTAAACGATCTTTTAAAACGCTTGGTTCTAAGGTTTTCATATAGAGGGATTCTTTATTGCCCATGATGATGATACGACGCGGCTCACTGCCGACGAAATAACCGCCCAATTCTAAACCGGGACGATTGATGTCTGGGATGATGACCCAACGATTGAGGGCTTCTGCCCCACCACAAACTTGTTCGAACTTAAAGAAATCTTTAAGATCACTGATGAGTGCTTTTCCAAATTCTTCCATAAACTCACCTCAGTACTTTCTTCAGGTATTGACCTGTCACACTATTGGGGTTTTGACTGAGCACTTCAGGGGTTCCTGTCCCAATCAGTAAACCGCCTTCGTCGCCGCCTTCAGGACCTAAGTCGATGAGGTAATCGGCGTTCTTGATGATGTCTAAATTGTGTTCGATGATGATGACGGTATCGCCATTATCGACGATACGTTGTAAGACAGGTAAGAGTTTTCCAACATCATAACTGTGTAGACCCGTTGTTGGTTCATCTAAGATGAAGACCGTTTTACCAGTTGCCTTGCGTTGAAGTTCACTGGCCAGTTTGACTCGTTGGGCTTCCCCACCGGATAAGGTGGTGGCCGATTGACCCAGTTTGATGTAGCCCAAACCAACATCTTGAAGGGTTTGAAGACGATGATGAATCTTATGAATATTGACGAAGAAGGTTAAGGCTTCATCGACCGTCATTTCTAAGACATCATAAATATTCTTACCTTTATAGGTGACATCTAACGTTTCATTATTGTAACGTTTGCCTTCGCATTCTTCACAAGGAACATAAACATCTGGTAAAAAATGCATGGAGATGCGTTTAACGCCATCGCCTTGGCACAGTTCACAACGCCCCCCTTTAACATTGAAGGAGAATCGACTCTTATCATAGCCTCT
>JBBQOY010000091.1:0-3323 GCA_038331365.1 Erysipelotrichales bacterium
CGATCCAAAACGAGAAGTTATCCAGCAGAATTATGAAGGGATTTGAATTGGCTTACCCACGATTAGCTGAAATGTTTGAAGAAAGAAGTAACTTATCCGGCAGTTCCCTATGAATTCACACAACTTTCTTGACACTCCCCACAAGCTTAACAACTACTTAAAATGAAGTTAAAGGTAACTTAAAAGGAGAAACATGAAAGAAATTACTGGTTTTGAAGCGCAGGATATCGAAAAGAATAAAGTGATTGCAGCTTTGGCATACTTGATTTTCTTTCTTCCGTTATTAGCCGCCCCAGATTCCTAGTTTGGAAAGTTCCACGCCAATCAAGGGCTATGGATTCTAATCATTGATATTGCAGGGAGTATGGTCTTAAGCTTTTTACCGTTTATTGGGGGAATATTAATCAGTATCTTAAATTTAGCATTATTTGTTGCGATTGTCTATTTGGCATATAACGCCTATTCAGGCAAAGCCTTTGAATTGCCAGTTGTTGGTAGTACTGTCATCTTCAAGTAAAAACGCTGATTCAGCGTTTTTTTAGATTATTGGTTAAAGTAATTGTTATTTAACAATGACTTTTTAATAAATTTAGAGTAGTGCGGGTAACGTTTGAACAAAGGCATAAAAATCTTCATAATCGCCCTGATGATCTGCAACAAAGATTGGTTTTTTTTGTTCCATCAAGTGATTGGTTAACAAGTAGGTTTTAATTCCAATGGTCGTAGCAACCATATCTTCTTGAGCATCATTACCTACCATTAAACATTCTTCAGGTGATTTTTGAATGGCTTGAAGAATTTCTCTAAAAAATTGGGGTTGCGGCTTACAGTAGTGATTTTTCTCAAAGGAACTCACATAAACGAAGTCTTCACGATTGAGTCCAGTCCACAAAATTCGTTTTTCAATCGCAATCTTAGGAAACATTGGATTGGTTGCAATGACCAAGGTATACCCTTTTTGTTTCAAGATTTCTACTGCTTTCAACATCTCAGTACGGACTGTTACTGCTGATTTGATACGATCGAAATCCGTTTCATAAAAATGCATAAAACGACGTTGCATCTCTGGCAATTTGTCTTGCACAACAGTTCCTAAGGCTTCCATAAAAACAATTTCATTGGTTCTGGGTGTGGTGTCCAGAGCCATGACTTTTGTGGCATCCCAAATTAACTTAATCAATTGTTCAGAGGAAAACATATCCGTAAAGGCACTACTTAACCCACCAAAATATATTTTTTCAAATTGAGTGTTCTCAATGGAAAGTAAGGTCCCATCAAGATCGAAGAGTATGGTATTAATCATGATTACTCCTTATTTAGTAAATCTTGAACATAGGTCGGTAATGCGAAAGAACCCTGATGAAGCTTTGGATTATAGTATTTGGTTTGAAGACCCAAGGCGCTCCAGCGTTTAAAGTCAGCATCTTTTAAAGGATCATATTGCTTACTGGCAAAACCGAAGAGCCAGTGTCCTGAGGCATACGTTGGAATAAAAGCTTGATAAACTTGTGCGATTGGAAAACTCTCTTTGATTCTTTTATGAGCTCTTTGCATGTTCTTTTGATAATGTTTATAGAAAGGAGATTCATGTTGATTGACTAAGATACCATCTACTTTCAAGGCATCAAAACAATCTTTATAAAAAGCGGATGTAAAAAGTCCCTCTCCGACACTGAATGGATCGGTTGAATCAACGATGATTAGATCATAATGATTCTTTTTATTTGCCACAAATGCTAGGCCATCCATGAAATAGAGATGGACTCTTGGATCACTTAGACCACTGGTTGAATTTGGAAAATAAGTTTTACAGACCTTTACAACTTCTTCGTCAATCTCAACCATATCTACGTTTGAGATATAAGGATAACGACATAATTCTCTTACTGTTCCACCATCACCCGCCCCGATCACTAAAATATTTTGTGCTTTGGGATGAACAGCCATTGGGACATGCACAATCATATCATGGTAAATGAATTCATCTTTTTCTGTGATCATGACATAATCATCTAAAGTAAAAAATCGACCCAATTCATCATTTTCAAAAACTTCTAATTTCTGAAATTTCGTTTGAGTTGAATATAATGTTTTACTGATCTTGATCGAAAAGTTAATCGTATCAGAATGCTTTTCGGTAAACCATTTTCCCATGATTGCTCCTAGTGCTCATCATTCAGATGATAAATATTAGTCCCATTGAAAATTTCAGTCATTTCTTCTTTAATATTCAATTTAATGCTTTTTTTGATGCGTTCTTCAAGTTCATCCGGGTTTTTCTTGAAGAGATAATTATTCAAATCCATCGCTTTTAACATCATCTTGGTGTGAAAAATATTGGATTGAAATACATTCACATCCACGGCTTCATATTTAAGCAAGGTGATGGGATCAATAAAATTCTGTATCGAGCTGATTTCATGATCAATAAAGAATTTTTTACCTTCCATAGAACGCGTAAACCCTCTGACCCGATAATCGATGGTAATAATGTCCGAATCAAAACTTCCAATTAAAAGATCCAAGGCTTTGAGTGGAGAGATTTTACCACATGTTGAAACATCGATATCGACCCTAAACGTAGAAATCTGATTGTCAGGATGATATTCAGGATAGGTATGGACAGTGACATGACTCTTATCAAGATGAGCAACGACCGATTGAGTCTTGATTAGATCATCAATTATAGCGACATTGCAAGAACGGTCTAAGAGATGATCCTCAACAGGCTCTTCACTGATCAACATCGTAACACTTGCCCCTTGTGGATCATAATCTTGTTTGGCAATGTTTAAAATGGTTGCTCCTATAATATTGGTAACTTCAGACAAAATCTTGGTCAAACGAGTCGAATTGTATTGCTCATCGATATACGTCAGATAGTCTTTTCGTTCCTGACGTGTCTCTGCATAACAGATATCGTAGATGTTGAAACTTAAAGTCTTCGTCAAATTATTAAATCCATATAAAGCAATTTTTTTCATTGCTACCCTTCTTTCCATTCATTGGCTCAAAAAAACTACAATCTTGAGTCAGAATTTTAATTATTCTTGATATAATTCCAAAAATGCTTTAACCATAGTAACCAATTCTTTTTCTTTTCTAAACTTATTCAAAGTTTGATGAATCGTGCCTTGATCAAAACCATCTAAAATCTCACTTTTAACTTGGACATTGGCCGCTGCATTGGCCAATGCGATCTTAAGTTGATTTCTGATCAATGGTCTTGATTTAATGGGAGTTAAGGATTTGAATTTTAAGCTTAAATTCGCAGTAATATCCATATCCTTCAATTCTATGATTGTGGCAGTGTCCGTATGGGT
>JBBQOY010000092.1:0-3319 GCA_038331365.1 Erysipelotrichales bacterium
CGCTTTGATCAACGTCAAAATAGAGTTTAAGCGGTTCTTGCCGCTTTTTTTAAGTTACATCCATTTTCATTTGAAAGGGGTGTATTTATACCCTATAATAGAACCATGCCTTATATACAAGCCCACGGAAAAAAGCGCAAATTAAAGTTATTTAGACTCTTATTATTGGTGATGATTGTCATTCTTTTAGGTTTTGCATCTGTGTGGGCCTATAACATTTTCTTTAATCGTGAGCCTGTTGAAGAACAACAAATCGATGATGTTGTCAAAGAATTCGAAGGACGCATCAATCGACCGATGACTGTCATCTATGATCCTTTTACCTACGTCAATCAACGCCTTGAAAAAACGATGGTTAATGGTGTAGAAGTCGATCTGGTCGATCTCTATACGAAATATGGCATTTTATATTACTTAGCCGAACCCATCGATGAAGCTGAGATCGATGCCCAATTTTTAGAGATTTATTTGTTTTTAAAACCAATCTATAAAGAAATGATCTCACGTGATTATTCAATCGATAAGCGGATCGATATGTTTGGCCACGAATATGACAGTGAAACTCAATATATGCGAATCATGGATGATTTTTCTAAAGGTCTCATTGCTTTTGCAAAAACCAGAAATGTGGATACTGATCCTAACTTAACGCGTTTTAATCGTTCCTTTCCTTTTGATGATATTCGTCAATATGTCATTTATAAGGAATCGAGTGCCATTTTTATGCGGATGCAAGATAAAGCAGGGACCATTACCCGCTATGATCGTCAAATCTTTACGCGTATGTTTAAAGTCATGGTCATCATGTTTCAGGATCTTTATGCCAAAAATGGGATCACTTATGAATGTAAGTTGTGTCCGATTGAAGGGTCTTCATAAATCGATTTTTTTGATAACCGATTATTGTTTTGTTTATCCCATTTTTACACAAAGATAAAAAAAATGAGTTTTCACTCATTTTTTTCTTGTCATGATTTGTTCGCGATTTGGGCCGTTAGAAACCAATACGATTGGAACACCAATTAAGGCTTCACAACGGTCAACATAATCTTTGGCTTCTTGGGGTAAGTCATCGTAGTTACGGATGTGTGAGATGTCACAATTCCAACCCTTTAATGTCTCGTAAATTGGAACACTGTGTTCCAAGCGTGTTATGTTTGGAAAATGATCACGTCGTTTACCATCGATTTCATAGGCCACACAGATTTTAATGGTATCTAAATAACCCAAAACATCTAAATTTGTAACACAAACATGTGTTGCCCCTTGGACTTGACAGCCATAACGTGTTGCCACGGCATCAAAGTATCCCATGCGTCTAGGTCGTCCGGTCGTGGCGCCATACTCCCCAGCATCCCCACCTTTGGATCTTAGAAGCTGGGCTTCTTCAAGGTTGTGAATTTCAGTCACGAAAGGTCCTGCCCCAACTGAGGAAGAATAGGCTTTAGTAACTGCCCAAATCTCATCAATGGCTTTTGGTAAACCTGCGCCAATTGGTCCATAGAAAGAAAGGGTTGAAGATGAAGTAGAATAAGGATAAATTCCAAAATCAGGGTCTCTTAAAGCCCCCAATTGGCCTTCTAATAAAACAACTTTTTGTTCACTGAGGGCTGTTTGAAAGAATTTGAAGGTATCATGGACGTAAGGTGAGATCAAAGTTCTGTATTGAATTAATTCAGCCATCAGATCTTCTTTTTTGAGTGCTTCTTTATTGTAGAGGTGAACCAGTAATGTATTTTTCGCAGGTAAGATTCGGTCGAGTTTTTCAGATAACCAAGCTTCATCGAAAAGTTCAGAGACTTGGAATCCAATTTTTGCATATTTATCAGAGTAGAAGGGTGCAATCCCACTCTTGGTTGACCCAAAGGCACCCTTACCTAAACGTTCTTCTTCATATTTGTCAAAATTGATGTGATAACTCATCACGATTTGAACGCGATCAGAAACGATGATGGTTGGGGTTGGGACATTACGATTGGCTAATTCTTGAAGTTCTTTTATGAAAGCAGGGATGTTTAAAGCAACACCATTGCCGATGACATTGGTGATGTGCTTGTAGAAAACTCCAGATGGTAACATGTGAAGTGCAAATTTCCCATAACTGTTGATGATGGTATGACCGGCATTGTTGCCCC
This sequence comes from Erysipelotrichales bacterium, assembly GCA_038331365.1. Lineage (GTDB taxonomy): Bacteria > Bacillota_I > Bacilli_A > Erysipelotrichales > Erysipelotrichaceae > UBA2212. Next base: position 2,136 of record JBBQOY010000092.1, read on the forward strand.
CTTGATAACGTACAACAATATCTGATTCTTTCGCGAAAACATCTGTTAGTTTACCTTTGCCTTCGTCGCCCCAATTGGCACCTACGACCGCTTTAATCATGTGCTTTCTCCTTTATTTTATTTAGATAGTGATCCGCAACATATAATCCATGGGCAGCCGCTTGAGACAATGACCGGGTAAACCCTGCCCCATCTCCAATCGCATAGACATCTGATGTATGAACCAGTTCGAAATCGACTGTTTCTGGTCGAGCAGAGTAGTATTTACATTCGACACCATACAACAAAGTGTCTGAATTGGCTGTCCCAGGTGCAATTTGATCTAAAGCCTGCAAGGTTTCTAGGATATCGTCGAGTTGACGTTTTGGCATACACAAAGACAAATCACCTGCCACGGCCTTCAAGGTCGGGCGAACCGTGTTCTGTGAGAGTCTTTTTTCATCTGTACGACGACCTTTCATTAAGTCACCAAGCCGTTGGACCAACACGGAACCACCACTGATCAGATTACCCATATGGGCAACATGTCGGGCATAATCGATGGGATCGTTGAAAGGCGTGGTAAATTTAATGGTCGCTAAGAGGGCGAAATTAGAATTGGGTGTTTTTTTATCTTCTTCTTTAAAGGAATGACCATTTACAGTTAAAATATCGTTGGTGTTTTCCATAACGACATGACCTTTTTCATTGAAACAAAACATGCGCGTAATATCGCCGTATTTCTTTGACCGATACCATATTTTAGGTTCATAAATTATTTCAGAAAAATGCTTCCAAACTTCATAAGGTAATTCGACTCTGACACCAATATCAACTTGATTGTTGATCAAAGGAATCTTGTTTTGAGCACACCAAGCTGAGAAGAATCGGCTACCGGCTCTACCGACCGCAAAGATAATCGCATCTGCAGTGATTTCATGGGTTTGTTTAGATTTGACATAAGTAATAATTTTATGATTTGCATCAACATCTTTGACTTCAGCCCCAGTAAGTATGGTGATTTTGTCTCTGAGTGCATCGACCAATTTAATCATTGTTAGATAATTTGCATCCGTTCCTAAGTGTTTGACTTGGGCTTGTTGCATATGTAAATCATGTTGAAGACATAAGGTTTTAAGTTCATCAGAAGGGAGATAGCGATGGGTGCTTGCCCCATGGCTGACCAATATAGCATCTGCTTGTTC
>JBBQOY010000093.1:0-3309 GCA_038331365.1 Erysipelotrichales bacterium
CTTTAAACTCAGTAAATACAGCGATCGTTTGATCCAACACATCGAAGATCATCCTGAATTCATTCAGCCTGAAAGTCGCAAAAATGAAATGATTAATAATTTCCTTAAACCAGGTCTACAAGATTTAGCTGTTTCAAGGACGTCGTTTAAATGGGGCATTCCTGTTTCATTCGATACGCGGCATGTGGTCTATGTCTGGATCGATGCCTTAAGCAATTATATTACTGGGATCGGTTATGATGTCGATGGGAATTCTTCTCAGTTGTTTAAAGAATTCTGGCCGGCTGATCTTCATTTAATTGGTAAAGACATCTTAAGATTTCATACCATCTATTGGCCAATTATGTTGATGGCTTTGGATCTTCCTTTACCCAAACAAGTCTTTGGTCATCCTTGGTTGTTGGTGGGTGAAGGCAAGATGTCTAAATCCAAAGGCAATGTCATCTATGCAGATGATCTGGTGAACGTCTTTGGGGTGGATGCGGTAAGATACTTGATGCTTCATGAAATGCCTTATGCTCAAGATGGTAGTTTAACTTATGAGTTAATGATCGATCGAATCAATTCGGATTTAGCCAATATCTTAGGCAATCTGGTCAATCGTACGCTGACGATGGCGAATAAATACTTTGGTGGTGTTTTAGAAAATCCAGAAGTTACTGGACCTTTTGACGATGAACTCATTACCTTGGCTTTAGAAACACCACATAAAGTTAATGAACATATGGCTCATTTAAGAGTCCAAGATGCGATTGATGATGTCTTTGAACTGCTTAGACGATCCAACAAATACATCGATGAGACTTTACCTTGGAGCTTAGCGAAAGATCCAAAGGACTTAGATCGTCTAAAAACGGTTATCTACAACCTCTGTGAAGCCATTCGCTTTTCAGCTGTTTTATTAATCCCATACATCACAACAACTTCTGCCTCAATCTTGGATCAACTCAATACCCAAGCGCGTGATCTTGATTCCTTGAAGAAGTTTAACGGAATCATTAATGGGACAAAAGTCACCGAAACCCCAACAATTCTCTTTCAGAGATTGGATCCAAAAGTGGTCTTAGATCAACTGCTTCCCCCTCAAGAGAAGCTCGAACTAAAACCCGAGATTACCATCGATGAATTCAATAAACTTGATTTACACATCGGAACGATTTTAAGTTGCGAAAATCATCCAGATTCGGATAAACTCTTGGTTTCGCAAGTTCAGATCGGACCTGAAGTCCGTCAAATTGTCAGTGGATTACGACCTAAATTTGAAGCCAAAGATTTGATCGGAAAACAAGTCGTGGTGGTCGCCAATCTAAAAGCAGTTAAACTAAGAGGGGTATTATCCCAAGGCATGTTGTTGGTTGGAGAAGACAAAGCCTCCTTAGAAATCTTACAACTTCATGATTTGAAAAATGGGATCGTGCGATGACTTTAGACTATATTGAGGTTACTGAAGCAGCGATGCTAAGCTTATCCTCAAAAGATCCAATTTTAGGTGCCTATATTCAAAAAGTGGGACCACTCAGAAGAGACACACTTGAAGACCCTTATGTATCTACATTAGATTGTATTATCGCCCAACAAGTCTCAGGCAAAGCCGCTCAATCGATTGGAAGTAAAGTCTTTGCGCGTTTCCCTCAAGGAGATCCAAAAGGGATCTTAGAAGCCTCAGAAGAGGAAATGCGAGCTTTAGGTCTATCACGTTCAAAAATTAACTATCTTAAAAATGTGGCGCAAACCAAAGTAGAGCAGAGAATTGATTGGGATAAGATCAACACTTTAAGTACCCAGGAAATAATTGTTACATTGTTGCCGATTAAAGGGGTCGGTTTATGGACCATTCAAATGGTCTTAATCTTTTCATTGAGAAGGATGGATGTGATGAGTTATGATGATTTGGCCATACGTCGAGGCATCATGAGACTGTATCATGTGGATAAGGTATCCAAAGCGTTCTTTCAGGAATTACATGATCGATTTGCCCCATACCAAACCTTTGCGTCGTTTTATCTGTGGCACGCATCGTTAGAAAAACAAGTCATCCCATTTCCCAAAGTAAAATGAAGCCCGGAGGCTTCATTTTTATTTTGTAGATGACTGAGTGAAGATAGAATAAATATCTTGTGTTGTTTCTTGGGTTTTGCCTGCAATGATCGCATTGACCTCATCCACATATTGGAGCTGAATCAATAAGTTACCACTTTGACCTTCCAAGTATAGACTCATCAAGGGCTCACTTGAGATGCCTTTTTGTGACACATAAGGCAAAATCATTTTAAGCTCTTCTTCACTCAACCGAACATAGGTCAATCGATTGGTGCCTTGGTCTCCATAATTTATAAATAATTCTGAGCTATAGCGTTCTGTAAATTGAGGGATCGCCACTCTAAATAGAGGTGTATCGTTGATTAAAGCACTGCTGATAGTTGGAATCAACAAGACAGCCTTAGGATAGGCTTGTAAAGGCTGTGGATTAAAGTTGATGCCTGCAGCTTGTAAGAGGGTCATGACATGTGGATAACGCGTATCGACATCGATGGACGAGTTGACACATTTAGGCGAAGTAGCGCTCTGGCAGGTCGTCATGAATAAGATCCCTAAAGCGGTGTAATCTGTCGAGATCACTTGAGCATCACTCAAACCACTAAGATCCAATAAATAAGCAGCTTTGAGTTCAGATAGATTAATGTTTACTGCAGCACCAGTGCTTGTCTGTTTGTTAACACCATAAAGCGGAGAAACCCAAGTGACACTTTTTAAGATTGGATAGGTTTTACTTAAAGCCAAATTCGGTGCAGTTAATTTAATAATCTCCGCAGAATTTCCAAGGCTGAGTAGTTCGCTGGTCCATTCTGTAGGAATCATGTAACTACGTTGAAGATCACCCCCATTTTTGAGGTGATACGTAATGGTAATGTCAGCACCGCCTCCGGTATACATAGTATCCATGTAGAAAGGGAAAGGCGTATATGATCTATGATAACCCGCTTGTTCCTCAATGATTTTAATCAAGTTGCCATTGTAGCCAGTAGTGTAGTTATAGTCGATCCACTTATACTCTGAAATAATGATTTTATGCAGATTATATATCGTTTGAATGTCATTCGCACTGGTCAAATTTAAGACCGCATTCATAATACTGTTGCCCGTATCGACCGAAGTATTTGGGACAGGAATAACGATGTTGGAATAGTCTTTGTAACTAAAGTCGATGGATTCGATGTTGCTTAATGATGGAAGTTTAGAGGCATAACCAAACCCTTTGGTTGCAATACCCCCCACCAAGATCCCAACAGCGACAGCAGCGATGATCAA
>JBBQOY010000094.1:0-3290 GCA_038331365.1 Erysipelotrichales bacterium
GAGGTCAGATTGATCAATCGGTGTAATGAAGGCTTCTTCAATAATCTGAAGCGATTTACGGACATGATGATCGCCTTCATGCTCAATCTCTTTGATTTTAAGTTGCTCTTCACGGCTGATGATACCATCTTTAAATCCATATTTCAAAGCATTTGCAGCCTTAAGCGTAATTTCGGCTCCTAAGGTGCACATTTCAAAATAATCGACTTTAGATGGAATAATAATTCCTTTGATCTTCTGTAACCATGTTTTGTTCATTATGCCTCCTATAGCAGCACAGTGCGAATCAAAGTCGCAAAAACATAACCCATAAACATACAGGCGGGAAAAGTCAAAACCCAGGCCGCAATCATTTCTTTGGCGATTCCCCAATCGACTCTGGAGAGTCCTTTCGCTGACCCTGCACCCATCATCGCTGTCGCTTTAGAATTGGTGGTACTCAAGGGGATACCCATATAAGTTGCTAAAAGTAAACTCGTCGACGCAATAATTTCAGCAGTAAAACCTTGGTATTTTTCGAGTTTAACCATATCCATTCCCATGGTTTTAATGATGCGATACCCTCCAATTGAGGTTCCAAAAGCCATGAGGGCAGAGGACAAGATCATAATCCAAATCGGAATGACCATAGCCCCTGCGGTAGGGGTAATGACCCCTCCGACAATTAAAGTTAAGACCATAACACCCATGAATTTTTGACCGTCTTGAGCACCATGAGCAAAAGCCATCAGCATCGCTGAGACCAGTTGTCCACGCGAGAAAAACTTATTGGCAACCCGACGATTTACCCCTCGAAATAGGTAAGCAACCAACTTAGTCCCAAAGTAGCCTGCCACCAGACCAACAATAACGGAAATAAGTAAGCCCCAGAATACTTTACCAATGGATACAAAATTGAGTGCTGCAAAACCATTAAGCGACATTCCCGCGCCCATAAGTCCAGCGACTAAAGCGTGGCTTTCACTGGTTGGAATGCCAAAACGCCAAGCTCCAACAGCCCATAAGACAATGGCCAATTGGGCAGCTGCAAGCGTAACCAAACCTTCTGTTCCAGAAGTGATCGAGATAATGGTGGCGGTTGTCATCGCGACTGCCGAACCCATCAGGAAGACACCTAAGAAATTAAAGATGGCTCCCATAAAAATAGCAGCTTTAGGGTGCATAACGCGCGTAGAAACAACCGTCGCAATGGCATTAGGTGCATCGGTCCAGCCATTTACAAAGATTGAGCAACAAACTAAGAAGAGCGTGAAATACAGAATAACATTCATTGAGATAAGTCTCCTAGTTGAACCGAAAACGAATGGTATGGCACATTGCACCCTCGATTTAAATTTGAATAGAGGTAACGACTCTAGATTTTAAAATATAAGTAAGGTCACCTTAACTTAAACAAAATTAATAGCATCATTTTGTCATGTAAGCACTTAAAGTATAGCTTATTCTTTACAGAATTCATCACGAATCTTGATAAAAGCAGAAACAGCTTTCGTCAGTTGTTCTTGAGTATGTCCAGCACTCACCATGACTCTAAGTCTGGCTTTGCCTTTAGGGACAGTGGGGAAGATAATTGGAGAAACATAAACACCCAGTTCATAAAGTCGTTTGGAGAATTTAACACTTAAGGCTTCATCAAAAAGCATGACAGGTGTAATGGGTGACTCACTGTGTCCAATATCGAAACCCGCTTTGGTCATTTCGCTTTTAAAGAAAGCACTGTTATTCCATAAAGAACGGGTGAATTCATCACTTTCAGACATCATTTTAACGCCTTCAAGCAATGCACCGATCACAGCAGGGGGTAAATTGGTTGAAAAAAGCAAAGGACGAGCTCTTAATGAGAGCCATTCTTTCATGACTTTCTTCCCTGCAACATAGCCACCCATCGCCCCAAAGGCTTTCGACAAGGTACCAATCGTAAAATCGATGCGGCTATGAAGATGATAATGATCGACAGTGCCTCGGCCATTTTCACCTAAGACACCCGAACCATGGGCATCATCAACATAGGTCAGACAGTTGAATTTTTCTGCCAATTCAACGATTTCTGGTAACTTGGCCAGATCACCATCCATTGAAAAGACGCCATCGGTAATGATTAAGGCTTGATTATAATGACCTCTTTTTTCTTCTAAGACACGCTGTAGATCAGACATATCACTGTGCTTATAAATCGCTTTATCAGCTTTTGAGAGTTTAACGCCATCGATGATGGAGGCATGATTGAGTTCATCTGAGATTATTAAGTCACCAGCATCGGTGATGGCTTGGATAACACCCGCATTACAATTGAATCCTGATTGAAAAACAAGGACTGCTTCTTCTCTTTTAAAAACAGCCAAAGCAGCTTCAAGTTGTTCATGAAGGGTCATATTGCCTAGGATGGTTTTAACAGCACCTGCCCCAATCCCATACTGTTCAACCGCTTGAATGGCCGCAACTTTTAAACGTGGATGATTCGCAAAGCCGAGGTAGTTGTTTGAACACAGATTGATGACTTCTTTGCCATCTACGATAACCACGGCTTCATTCGGGGTTTCTAAAACAGGTAAGACTCGAAAGACCCCATCAGCTTTTAATTGATCGACTTTGATTTTAAGATAATCGAGATCATGGATACTCATAGGTTCTCCTTTTCGCCTACTCTTAAGACGATTTTGCCACAATTACCACTGTGCATTAATTCAAAGGCATGTTCAAAATCTTCGAAAGGTAAGATATGGGTAACGATTTTATCTAGATCTAATAAATGGGCATCGATCAGCTCTTTGCCTTGTTGCCATGTCTGCATAATCCGTCGACCAGTAATGCCGTGGAGGGTGATGCCCTTAAAAACAATCTCATTGGCGACATCGATCAACATTGGCTCATCTGGTAAGCCCAATAATGAAAGTCTTCCACCTTTTTTAAGAAAAGAAAAAGCTTGATGTAAAGCGCTTGGTGCGCCACTCATTTCACAGACCACATCGACCCCATAGCCATTGGTTGCTTCAAGAATTATTTTCGTTACGTCATCCCGTTTTGAGTTTAAGGCAATACTTGCCCCTAAGGTTTTAGAGAGTTCCAATCGATAATCATTGATGTCGACTGCGATGACTAAAGCAGCACCCAATGCCTTGGCGACATTTACGGCCATCAGTCCAATGGGGCCAACGCCAACAATGGCCACCGTTTTGTTTTTCACGTCACCACTGGTGACGGTATGAATCGCATTGCCTAAAGGTTCTTGAACACACAGATACGCTGGATCGATACTTGGATTATTGATCCAAGCATTCTTGGCTGGAATC
>JBBQOY010000095.1:0-3288 GCA_038331365.1 Erysipelotrichales bacterium
GAGGTCAGATTGATCAATCGGTGTAATGAAGGCTTCTTCAATAATCTGAAGCGATTTACGGACATGATGATCGCCTTCATGCTCAATCTCTTTGATTTTAAGTTGCTCTTCACGGCTGATGATACCATCTTTAAATCCATACTTCAAAGCATTTGCAGCCTTAAGTGTAATTTCGGCACCTAAGGTGCACATTTCAAAATAATCGACTTTAGATGGAATAATAATTCCTTTGATTTTTTGTAACCATGTTTTGTTCATAATGCCTCCTATAACAACACAGTGCGAATCAATGTCGCAAAAACATAACCCATCAACATACAGGCAGGAAAAGTCAAAACCCAAGCTGCAATCATTTCTTTGGCAATGCCCCAATCAACTTTGGAGATGCCTTTTGCTGCGCCTGCACCCATCATCGCTGTCGCTTTAGAATTGGTGGTACTTAAGGGAATCCCCATATAAGTTGCTAAAAGCAAACTCGTCGATGCAATAAGTTCAGCTGTAAATCCTTGGTATTTTTCAAGTTTGACCATGTCCATTCCCATGGTTTTGATGATGCGATAACCACCGATAGAGGTTCCAAAAGCCATGAGGGCGGAAGACAGAACCATAATCCAAACTGGAATAACCATAGCCCCAGGGGTTGGGGTAATCACCCCACCTACAATTAAGGTCAAAACCATTACACCCATAAATTTTTGGCCGTCCTGAGCACCATGAGCAAAAGCCATCAGCATTGCTGAGACCAGTTGTCCACGGGAGAAAAACTTATTAGCGGATCGGCGATTGACCCCTCGAAATAGGTAAGCAACTAACTTTGTCCCAAAGTACCCCGCCACCAAACCAATAATAACGGAAATAAGTAAGCCCCAGAAGACTTTCCCAATGGATACAAAATTGAGTGCTGCAAAACCATTAAGCGACATGCCAGCTCCCATAAGTCCAGCGACCAAAGCATGGCTTTCACTGGTAGGAATCCCAAAACGCCACGCTCCAACAGCCCATAAGACAATGGCCAATTGAGCAGCGGCAAGGGTAATCAAACCTTCTGTTCCGGAAGTAATCGAGATAATGGTGGCAGTTGTCATCGCAACGGCTGAACCCATCAGAAAGACACCTAAGAAATTAAAGATGGCGCCCATAAAAATAGCGGCTTTAGGGTGCATAACACGCGTTGAAACAACCGTCGCGATGGCATTCGGTGCATCGGTCCAGCCATTTACAAAGATTGAGCAACAGACTAAGAAGAGCGTGAAATACAGGATAACATTCATTGAGATAAATCTCCTTGTTGAATCAAAGACGAATGGTATGGTGCATTGCACCCTCGATTTAAATTTGAATAGAGGTAAAGGCTCGAAATTTATAAATATAAGTTAAGATCACGTAACTTAAATAAAATGAATGGATTCATTTTTTATGTAACACTTAAAGTATAACTTATTCTTTGCTGTATTCTTCGCGAACCTTGATAAAAGCAGAAACAGCTTTCATCAGTTGTTCTTGCGTGTGTCCAGCACTGACCATAACTCTAAGCCTCGCTTTGCCTTTAGGGACAGTAGGGAAGATAATTGGGGAAACATAAACACCAAGGTCATAAAGTCGTTTAGAGAATTTAACACATAAGGCTTCATCAAATAGCATGACCGGTGTAATGGGTGACTCACTGTGTCCAATATCAAAACCCGCTTTGGTCATTTCGCTTTTAAAGAAAGCGCTGTTGTCCCATAAAGAACGGGTGAATTCATCACTTTCAGACATCATTTTAACGCCTTCAAGTAAAGCACCGATTACTGCAGGGGGTAAATTGGTTGAAAAAAGCAAAGGACGAGCCCTCAATGAGAGCCATTCTTTCATAACTTTCTTACCGGCGACATAACCCCCCATCGCCCCAAAGGCTTTCGATAAAGTTCCGATTGTAAAATCGATGCGACCATGGAGGTGATAATGATCAACAGTTCCACGACCGTTTTCGCCTAAGACACCTGAACCATGAGCATCATCGACATAGGTTAGACAGTTGTATTTTTCTGCCAATTCAACGATTTCTGGTAACTTGGCCAAATCACCATCCATTGAAAAGACGCCATCGGTAATGATCAAGGCTTGATTATAATGACCTCTTTTTTCTTCTAAGACACGTTGTAGATCAGACATATCACTGTGCTTATAGATTGCTTTATCCGCTTTTGAGAGTTTAACCCCATCGATGATGGAAGCATGATTAAGTTCATCTGATATGATTAAGTCACCAGCATCTGTGATGGCTTGAATAACCCCAGCATTACAATTAAATCCTGATTGAAAAACAAGGACCGCTTCTTCTTTCTTAAAAACAGCCAAATCAGCTTCAAGCTGTTCATGAAGGGTCATATTGCCTAGGATGGTTTTAACGGCACCAGCCCCAATCCCAAACTGTTCAACCGCTTGAATGGCCGCTACTTTTAAACGCGGATGATTCGCAAAGCCGAGGTAGTTGTTTGAACATAAGTTGATGACTTCTTTACCATTAACAATGACCATAGCTTCATTTGGGGTTTCTAATACAGGTAAAACTCGAAAGACCCCATCTGCTTTTAATTGATCGACTTTGACTTTAAGATAATCGAGATCATGGATACTCATAGGTTCTCCTTCTCGCCTACTCTTAAGACGATTTTGCCACAATTACCGCTGTGCATTAATTCAAAGGCATGTTCAAAATCTTCGAAGGGTAAGATATGGGTAACGATTTTATCTAGGTCTAATAAATGAGCATCAATGAGTTCTTTTCCTTGTTGCCATGTCTGCATGATGCGTCGACCGGTAATGCCGTGGATGGTGATGCCTTTAAAGACAATCTCATTGGCGACATCAATCAACATTGGTTCATCTGGTAAGCCCAATAATGAAAGCCTTCCGCCTTTTTTAAGAAAAGAAAAAGCTTGATGTAAAGCACTTGGTGCCCCACTCATTTCACAGACCACATCGACCCCGTAACCGTGGGTGGCTTCAAGGATTATTTTCGTAACGTCATCTCTTTTTGAGTTTAAGGCAATCCTTGCCCCTAAGGTTTTAGAGAGTTCCAATCGATAATCATTGATATCGACTGCGATGACTAAAGCAGCACCCAATGCCTTGGCGACATTTACGGCCATCAGTCCAATGGGACCAACGCCAACAATGGCCACCGTTTTGTTTTTCACGTCACCACTGGTGACGGTATGAATCGCATTGCCTAAAGGTTCTTGAACACACAGATACGCTGGATCGATACTTGGATTATTGATCCAAGCATTCTTGGCTGGAATC
>JBBQOY010000096.1:0-3230 GCA_038331365.1 Erysipelotrichales bacterium
GAGGAAGAAAATGAATTTATATGAAGATTTAAAATGGCGTGGCTTAATTAAAGATGTTACGGATGAAGAAGCTTTTATTGAAAGATTAAAAAAACCGCTTAAACTTTATTGTGGTTTTGATCCGACTGCGGATTCTTTGCACATTGGATCTTTACAACAAATTTTATTGTTGCGTCGCTATCAATTGTTTGGACATACCCCAATTGCTTTAATTGGCGGAGCAACTGGAATGATTGGTGATCCGCGGCCAACCACTGAGCGTAAACTTTTGACCATCGAAGAAGTCCGCTCAAATGGTTTAAAAATAAAAACACAATTGGCTCGATTCCTTGATCATCCAGGCGATAACAACTTTATTACAGTCAATAATTATGATTGGCTCTCGAAAATTGATATCTTAAGCTTTTTAAGAGATTATGGGAAGCATTTTAATATTGCTTATATGATCAATAAAGATACAATTTCTTCGCGTTTATCTAGTGGCATCAGTTTTACAGAGTTCACCTATATGATCTTACAAGCTGTAGATTTTATGCACCTTTATCAAACCTACGATTGTGAAGCACAAATCGGTGGATCTGATCAATGGGGCAACTTAACCAGTGGAACGGAGTTAATTCGTCGGTCTTTAAATGACGCAAAGGTTTTTGGGATCACATCGCCATTGATCACTAATTCTGATGGCTCTAAATTCGGTAAATCAGAAGGTAAGAATATATGGTTAAGTGAAGAAAAAACCTCGGCATATGCGTTTTATCAATATTGGTTGAATGTTTCGGATGCGGATATTATCGATTTTATGAAACGGTTATCCTTACAATCAGCAGCAGAAATCAGCAGTTTCGATGAAGGCGTGAAAACAGAAGGACATCTTAGAAAAGCCCAAAAAGCATTGGCTGAAGAATTGACACGATTGGTTCATGGGGAACAAGGATTGTCGAAAGCGCTAATGATTACTGAGGTCTTCTTTAACGGGCAATGGATTACCCTTAATTTGGCAGACATTTTAGATGCACTAAATGAAGCACCAAGTCTAACAACTCCACAAGCCATGTCTTTAATCGATTTTTTGGTTGAGAGTAAATTGGCCATCAGTAAGCGGGAAGCTCGTGAACTTATCGAAAAGGGTTCGATCAGTGTCAATGGTTCTAAAATAACAGCATTAGATTATATTTTGAATCAAGAGAACGCTTTACACAGCCATCTTTATGTGGTCCGTAAAGGCAAAAAGAATTACTTCGTAATGAAGTTCGAGGAGTAAAATGACGAACTATATTATTTCAGGCTTGACCTTAGTGATTGCAGGATTTCTGACTTTCGTCAGATTTAGAGATTTCAAGAAACACAAAATTGTGCTTGCTGAAGCGATTAATCGAGATAAACTTGTTGAAAACATTCGAATCAAAGGAGCAAAGAGTGCCTTGTATCTCTTTATGGGGGCTACCGTACTTTTTATTGGGATGGCATTTTTCTATACGGACATCATCCAAAGTATCACTTATATTTTAGTCTTCGCAATCATGAGTTTTTCTGAATGGCTTAATGTTAAAACCATCGAAACGGTTTCTGTTTTTGAAAAAACTGTGATTTATTCTAACTTCGATTTTCGAATTAAAAGTATTCGAAGCATTACACCAGCAGGAAAAAGAAATGTAACGGTTGCTATGATGGACGGAAAATCACACACAATTCCAAATACAATCGGTGAAATCATCAACCGTCTTCAGAAGGCGCGTAAGTCAAAATAGGCGTGATATAATAAACACATGAAAAAGGTCCTTACATTCTTGATGGTCTTAATTTTATTCAGCGGTTGTTCAAATGCCGTAACTCAAGATCAACTTAAAATCGAAACTTATCAAACGTACTATACCGACATCTTTAATGCAACGCTCTTCAAAACAAGTTCTGACTATTATTCAATCGCTGTTTCATCGAATGATTTAGGCAATTCAAGTTATCGATATGATGTCATTATTGATCAACCCAAAGTAGCGATGTATGATATCCATATTCTTTTGATACAAGATGATGGTTCATTGGTCATCAGTAAAACAATGATGCCAAGCATTGGTGTTTTTGAAGACATCACCTATTATATGATTCCAAATCAAATCAATGCGGACGCCCATTATGTTAAAGGATTTAATCTCAATGGGCTTTCATCCACAATACCTATTCACCTCAAGATGCTTGTTTCTTGGAAAAATGCCCTAAATAAAACCAGCAAAGAATATTTTGAATTTATGTTAGATGTAATTCCACCAACCCAATAAGCCTAAACCACTTCACAAGATGTGGTTTTTATTTGATCCATCCGTATAAAAAACCCACTTCCTTTTTGAAGTGGGTTTATTAGGATTATCTGTTGTAGAATTCTACGACGAGGGCTTCGTTAATCTCTTCGTTTAATTCCTTACGTTCTGGCAATCTTATGTATTTGCCTTTTTTATTTTCTTTATCGACTTCTACGAAAGCTTTGGTTGTTACTGTTGCATCTAAAGCATCTTTAATACAAGCGATGTCTTTGCTGGTTTCTTTGATGGAGATGACTTGACCTGGCTTAACTATGATTGATGGAATATCAGCTTTTTTACCATCCAATAATACATGACCATGGTTGACCAATTGACGGGCACCACGACGTGTTAAGGCGAAATTCATACGATAAACAACATTATCTAAACGACTTTCCAGTAAGAATAAGAAGTTATGAGCGGAGTTGCCCTTGATGTGTTGCGCTTTAACGAAAGTGTTATAGAATTGTCTTTCGTTGAGTCCATAAATATAACGAATTCTTTGTTTTTCACGTTGTTGCTGACCATAATTCGTCAGTTTAGATGCGCGGGTATCCGGTGCTTTACCGGGTGCGGTTGTTCTGCCTTTTTGTTTGCCGCCTTTAGTAGAGAATTCAACTCCTGTTTCTAAAACAGAGAATTGAAGACGTCTGGACAAGCGATATACGGGTCCATTAATTCTTGACATATTATTTTTACCTCCTGGTGGTATGCTCAAATCATCAGGGACAAATCTTCGATTGGGGTGTTCATCCTCAGATTTCGGCAGTGCAGCTCGCTTACTTTCTTCCTAATGTGATGAACGCTTTACCGGTCGACTTTGTCTGCCGCGTTTGACGCTTATAAAGTTTAGCATGTTGAGTTGGTACTGTCAAATGTAAAATCATCCCTTACTAAAAGGCATTTATGATACAATAAGTAGGTGAGGTAGAC
>JBBQOY010000097.1:0-3089 GCA_038331365.1 Erysipelotrichales bacterium
CGAAGACAGTGAGTTAGATCAACTTCAACTGTCGGTGGATGTATTGGGTCCTGCTGAAAAGATCAACAGTTCAGCCCAAGGTGACGTTAAACGCTATGGCATCATCGTAAGCAATGGATCAAGACGAGGTTTATTGTTGCCAGATCTTGAAGGCGTTGACACTGTCTCGCAACAGATTTCAATCGCACTTCAAAAGGCAGGAATAAGAATGTCTGAAGCGTATACTTTAGAACGGTTTGAAGTGGTTCGTCATTATGATTGAGTGCGATTTTTGTTTTCACCATTGTCGCTTAAAAGAAGGCGAAATCGGGTTTTGTCGTAGTAGACAAAATCAAGGTGGTCTCAACATTTCATTAACCTACGGTAAAATCAGTTCGATGGCGTTAGATCCCATCGAGAAAAAACCACTTGCGCATTTTTACCCTGGTTCAATGATCTTATCTTTGGGGTCGATGGGGTGTAATTTGAGGTGCCCATTTTGTCAAAATCATTCGATTTCAATGGCGAGTTTGGATGACCAAACGAGTCAATCATTCGCACCTGAGGCAGCTGTTGAATTGGCGCTAAAGTTAAAGGCTAAAGGAAATATAGGCATTGCATTTACCTACAATGAACCGCTCATCAATTTTGAATATGTATTGGATACATCTAAGCAAGCTCACAAGTTTGGTTTAAAAACAGTCTTGGTCACCAATGGAACAATTGAACCTAAGAAACTTCAGTTACTTTTACCTACGATTGATGCGTTGAATATTGATTTAAAGGGCTTTACCCAAGCCTTTTATGCATCGATTCAAGGTGATTTGGAGTGTGTCAAAACTAACATTATAGTGGCTCACCAATCTTGTCATGTCGAAATTACGACCTTAATTATCCCAGGCCAAAACGATCAAGATGAACAAATGGAAGCAGAGGCAAAGTGGTTGGCTTCGATTGATCCCAATCTAACGTTACATCTAACCCGTTTCTTTCCACACTATAAAATGGACAAAGAAAAACCGACCCCAATATCAACCTTGATCAGACTAAAATCGATTGCTGAAAAATATCTCAATCATGTTTATTTGGGCAATATTTAAAAAACTGAGCGTAACTCAGTGTTAAGATAGCGATGTTTCGGCATGAAGTTTGATGATTTCGACGATGGTCTCAACAGCTTTTTGCATAACATCGTAGGAAACATATTCATATTTACCGTGATAATTACCGCCACCTGTAAAGAGGTTTGGGGTAGGGATGCCCATAAATGAAATTTTAGAACCATCTGTACCGCCTCTTATGGCGGAAATCTTTGATTCAATGCCACAGCGATCCATGGCTTTAAGTGCCAAATCAACAGATCGCATGTCTTTTTGAATGACGTCTTTCATATTATAATATTGATCCGTTACGGTGACGATAAAGCGTTCAGCTTCATACTTTTCATTTAAATAAGCTGCATTTTTTAGAATCTGTTGTTTTCTGGAAATGAATTTAGCATTGTCATGATCGCGAATAATGTAGATCATTTCACCACTTTCAATCTCGGTTTTCATGGACGATAGGAAATAAAAACCTTCTTTTCCTTCAGTATGTTCAGGGACTTCATTTTGAGGCAGTAATCGATCGAATTCCATCGCCAATTTACTGGTCGAAATCATTTTGTCTTTCGCATCACCAGGATGAACCGATACGCCTTGAAGTTGGACCACGGCTTTGGCGGCGTTGAAACTTTCATACTCTAATTCCCCCAGAGCAGCCCCATCTACTGTATAAGCAAAGACAGTATCAAAATCTTTCACATCGAACAAATCAGCACCACGTCCAATTTCTTCATCTGGACCAAAAGCGATTTTAATTTTGCCATGTTTAAGTTCAGGATGTTTCATTAAATAAACCATCGCTTCAATGATTTCACAAAGACCTGCTTTATCATCTGCCCCCAACAAAGTCGTGCCATCTGTGGTGATTAAGGTATGACCTTTTAGATGGAGTAAATCAGGAAAAACAGAAGGCGATAAAATGATGTTTTGTTCTTTATTTAAAAGTATATCTGCTCCGTCGTATTGCTCAATAATTTGAGGTTGAATATGATCTGCATTGAAATCAGCCGTATCATAATGTGCGATAAATCCAATGGGATCTACCGGATAATCAAGATTTGAAGGTAAGCAAGCACTGACAAACCAATTGGTTGGATTGATCTTAACATCAGAGAGCCCTAAGTCTTTTAGATCTGTGACCAATGCTTTTGCGAATTCGATCTGGTTGGGGCTAGAAGGGACACTGCTGCTGCTTTCATCTGAGCGGGTATTTATCTTGGCGTAACGAATAAATCTTTGTAGTAGCGTTTCCATAACATCCTCATTTCTATTGTTTATTATAGAAGAAAAACAAGGTGAAAGAAAGTAGTTTTTAGTTCAGCTTCTTGTTTATCTGTCCAAAGGGTTGTACAATAGAACCAACATGTGAGGATATTTATGGAACCCAAAACAATCGATGAAGCGAGTGAAGCGGAAGATGTTGGTCAAAGTAATATTGGTAAGAATCAACTAAAGCTTTTGAAAGTATGGGATATCCTTTTAAAATACAGTGATGATAATCATCCTTTGGGTGTTAAAGACATTATGAATAAACTTTCATCAGAAGGAATATCAACTGAAAGAAAGAGTATTTATCAATACATTAAACTATTAGAAAGCACCGGTGTTGACATCATTACAACGCGGGCCAAACAAAACCTTTATTTAATTGGATCTAGGCAGTTTGAGTTGCCAGAACTCAAACTCTTGGTGGATGCGGTTTTAGCCGCAAGATTTATTACAGAGAAGAAGAGCCAAGATTTAATCGGAAAGTTGGTCACTGCGAATGTGAGTGTCTATGAGGCTCAAAAACTTCAACAACAAGTTCTAATTACGAAAAGACCCAAAGCTGATAATGAAAAAATCTATTTTTCAGTCAATGCAATTCATCAAGCCATATCTGATCAGTGTCAAATTAAATTTAAATACTACGATATTAATCTAAATAAAGAAAAGATTTTTAGAAAGAACGGGACCTATTATACAGTCAATCCAATCTGTTTGATTTGGGATGATGATAAATATTAT
>JBBQOY010000098.1:0-3065 GCA_038331365.1 Erysipelotrichales bacterium
TATCTCTATATTTTTTATAGCGTTGATCTAAAAGTACATTGGTTTTCAGTTTTCGTAAAATTTGAAGATCATTTCGTATTTCTGTTTTCATCGCAGAAATCACAGACAATGGATTATGTTCAAAACCTTCAGAGGGTTCAACTATGATCTTATCAATGATGCCCTTGTTGTATAAATCAAAAGCCGTACATTCCATTAATTCAGCAGCTTCTTCAGCTCTATTTTCATCTTTCCATAAAATAGAGGCAAACCCCTCCGGTGATAGAATCGAATAAATCGCATTTTCAAGCATATAAAGTCGATCCGCAACACTCAAAGCTAAAGCCCCACCACTGCCTCCTTCAGAAAGAACAAAAGTAATTACTGGGACCTTTAAGGTTGAAAAGAGTTTCAGTGTTTGAGCAATCGCTTCAGCTTGGCCTCTTTCTTCAGCTCCTAAACCTGGAAAAGCACCCGCTGTATCCACCAAACAAATGATGGGTCTTTTAAACTTTTCAGCTTGAAGTGATAAACGCATTGCTTTACGATAACCTTCGGGATGTGCCATTCCAAAGTGACAGCGTAGATTCTCTTCTAGATTTCGACCTTTGGATTGCGCTAAAACTGTTACTGGAAATCCTTCAAAAAAAGCTAACCCGGCAATAATTGCTTTATCATCGCCATAATTTCGATCCCCTGAGAGCTCAATAAAATCATCGAATAAATAAGGAATAAGATCTAAAGCTTTCGGTCGATCTGTTTTGCGAGCATTTTGAACCCTTTGCCACGCTGATATTTTTTGACTCATACACTCACCTTATGCATCATGATCAAATTGGATAAAGTCGACTTAAGATCTTTACGAGAAACGATTCGATCAATGAATCCTTTATCTAATAGAAACTCAGCTTTTTGAAAAGCTTCAGGAAGTTGTTCATTCATGGTTTTCTCAATAACACGACGACCTGCGAATCCAATCAAGGCATTTGGCTCGGCCAAGATAACATCGCCCAACATCGCAAAACTCGCTGAGACACCACCCGTTGTTGGATGAGTTAAGACACTGACATAGAAACCACCATGGCTGTCAAAACGAGCTAAAGCAGCAGCAGTCTTTGACATCTGAAATAAAGACAGTATGCCCTCTTGCATACGGGCTCCACCGGATGCTGTAAAAATAATGAGTGGATACTTCTTTTGATCCGCCACTTCGATCAATCGCGTAATTTTTTCCCCAACGATTTGGCCCATAGAGCCCATAATAAAGCGACTGTCCATAACACCTAAACAAACCAATTGACCATTGATTTTAGCGATGCCAGTCGTAACTGCTTCTTGAGTTTTAGTCAACTCTTGAGCTTTTATGATTTTCTTTTGATACTCAGGGAAGTCATTGATTTTATTACTTCTGGCACTTCGATAAAGCTCTTTGAAGCTCTTCTCATCGACCAACTGAATGATACGTTCTTGAGCACCTAAAGAAAAATGATGATTACAGTTGGGGCAAACAGAAAGATGAACATTGAGATCATAGGTCGAGATCGGGGTCTGACAAGACGGACACATCAAAGGTGATAAATCCGAAACCGCTTGTTTTTCCGTTTTATCGTTTTTCTTAAACAGTTTTTGAAAGAGGTTGAGACGCTCTTTACGTTTGTTGAATTGAGTGTTCACGTTCTTTAAGCTCCTTGATCCATTCAGCCGCAAAATCCGTGGTATATCGTCCACTTATAAATGTGGCATTAAACATTGTAAAATAGCAGAACTCCACATTGTTTTCAATCCCATCGATAATGAATTCCTCCAACGCACCACGCATACGTTTGATTGCATTGAGTCGAGTATCTCCAAAACAAATCAATTTAGCAATCATCGAATCATAAAACGGGACAATTGTATACCCGTTATAGGCTGCACTATCGACTCGAACATCCTTCCCACCCGGCACATGATAGAAAGTAATTTTCCCTGATGATGGTTTGAAGTCATTTCTAAAATCTTCTGCATTGATTCGACATTCAATCGCATGACCTAAAATTTTGATATCTTCTTGTTGATAAGGGAGTGTTCCACCCCCAGCAACTCGAATCATATTTTTGATCAAATCGATACCGGTAATCATTTCACTGACCGGATGCTCAACTTGAATTCGAGTATTCATCTCCATGAAATAGAAATTGTTTTGATCATCAAGTAAAAACTCTACGGTACCAACACTGTCATAATTAACTGCTTGAGCTGCTTTTACAGCTGCACTACAAATTGAGTTTCTAAGATCCACACTAAGATAATGACAGGGCGCCTCCTCGATGACTTTTTGGTGCCTACGTTGAAAGGAACAATCACGCTCAAACAGATGCAACACATGACCGTGTTTATCAGCCATGATCTGAACTTCAATGTGTTTTGCTGCCTTAACAAGTTTCTCAATATAGATATTTTCATCATTGAAATAATTCTTGGCTTCTTGAGTAATCATGGGGTAAACTGACTTAAATTCATCATCATTATTGACAATCCTAATCCCTCGTCCTCCACCCCCCGCAGCCGCTTTAATCATCAATGGATATCCAAAATATCGTGCTTGTTTAAGCCCATCATCGATTGAACGGATTGGATTGATCGAACCTGGAATGATGGGTACCTTTGCTTCATTCATCAATCGTCGAGCATTGATTTTATTCCCCATTAAATCGATACATGTTGAATTAGGCCCAATCCAAATCATGCCGCATTCTTCAACCAAACGAGCAAATTTTGCGTTTTCAGATAAAAACCCAAAACCCGGATGAATCGCATCGCACTGCTTCAAAGTCGCTGCCATAATGATGTTGCTGATGTTAAGATAACTGTCTTTACTGTTGGGTCGACCAACACAAACGGATTCATCTGCCATGTGCACATGTAAAGCATCTTTATCCGCTTCTGAGTATATTGCAAGGGTTTTAATCCCTAAGTCTTTACAGGCACGAATGATGCGAACTGCGATCTCACCTCGATTGGCAACACATATTTTACGTAACATCGCTGTCACCAATGCAGATCAGCTTTTGGTTATATTCGACCATTGTTCCATCATCAGCCCT
>JBBQOY010000099.1:0-2978 GCA_038331365.1 Erysipelotrichales bacterium
TACAATTTTCTCCACATTTCTTTTTAATAAACGAAGCACAACTTCTGGATGACGGCTTGCCAATAAACCCAGACAACTCACGACATAATTTTTATCGAGATGGGTTTCAAGTTGTTTTGGCAACAAAATTTCAGGATGATGCTGTTGGGCCAGCGCTTTTAGAAGAATTTGGGTTGGGTCTTTCGCATGAACCAACGGACCACCGATGCCAATGATCCGTGAAACATCACTTAAATCTTTGCCTTGTTGAGTATAACTTACACCCATCGGTGTGTACGTTGTTTCAAGACGACCTGCATGTCGTTCACACGCAATTTCTGTACACCATTTCGCTAAAAGCTCATCGCAATCTGGATGGATATCACAATAAATATCTTCTTTGATCATTGTGATATACGCCTCCATATCCTCCGTGTATTCTAGCTCATCTTTTTTAAGTTCAAAGACATTGGAAGCATTGAATCGAACACCCAAATCTCCTTCTACGCTTCGTTTATCCAAAGGTTCTTTTAAACCTTTATAACTTACATTATCTTTGATCCTGATTTTATTGTTCATACTATAGACATCGGTCGTTGCCCCACCGATGTCGATTGCCATCAGATCACCCAATCCAGCTTCGTTTTTAGTCCCTTTTGACAAGAGTTTTAAAGCTTCCAGGACACTTGAGGGTGTGGGTAAGATGATATCATCAATCAGCGAACTTAATTCAGATAAACCTTTCGCTTTAATGATGGTTTTAAGAAAAATTTCTCTAATTAAAGCCCGACAGGCATCAACCTGTAAATCCCCATAAGATGGCATAACATTTTCACAACAAAAAAGTTCGTGTTGACTCAATGCAAAAATCTCGATGACTTCATCAGTGCATGCTTTATTGCCAGCAAATATAACGGGAAAACTTGATGGTAAAGCAGCGATCTTTTGGGCATTATGTAAAACAACTTCATGATTACCCCCATCGGTTCCACCACTTAACAAAAGTATGTCACAAGATGCGCTATCGATTTCTAGCACTTCACTTTGATTGAGTTCAAAAGCATAAGATCGGATGACTTTAGCACCAGCGCTCATACAAGCCAAACTCGCTGCTTTTAGAGTTAATTCAGGGACCAAACCAACCGCGATCATTTTAAGACCACCCTTGGCAGAGCTACACATCAAAGTCTGATCGATCATGACTTTGTCTAAAACATGTTTCATTTTTAATTTGACGTTGGCAATCCCGTTTGCGATATCCGAATTGGCCGTGGTTTGAGCATGCGCACTCGCTAGAATCGTTTCGGATTCAGTATCGACAATACATCCTTTTGTATTCGTCGATCCAACATCAAAGAGAAGATAGATTGGCATCTTATTGGGTTATCCCCAAATCTGTTTTTAAATCACTAATGGCATCATTGATGTCGCAGTCTGGTGGATAGACACGATTAAATCCCATTGCGAGAAACTTCGCTTCAACAGGTTCAAAATCGCTTTTTCCAATGACAAGATTACCACCAACATATCTTAAGACATTTGAAAGACCCCCTTCTTTACAATAGTCTCCAAAACCTCGACAATCCAATTCTCCTTGACCATATAGGCTGGACACAAAGATGGCTTTTGCGTTGGTTTCGATGGCTGCCTCAATGAATTCTTGTTGAGAGACCATGACCCCAAGATTGATGACTTTAAAGCCTGCTTGATTCAAAGCATACTCAATGATGCGATTGCCGACAGCATGGACATCTGCTCCGATGACGCCAATGACTACGTTAGTCTTTTCCATAGGTGCTCCTTAATCCCCAAAATGATTGATTTTGTGGATGTCTTGAATGGTTTCTTCAGAAACCATCCCAACCAATTCATACGTATGTTTTTGCGGATCAAAAACATAGTCTTCAAGTAAATGAAAGTTTTTGATTTGCTTCGTTGAACCGATGTGTGTTCTTGGTCCGGTACAGTGTTGAATGATGCCATCTCCCATTTTAATGTGGGTTGGATCCAAATAACTGACCAAAAGATCTTGATCGATCAGGCTTTTCACTTTTTTCTCTAAAACAACCAATGATATTCGCGGTTTTCGATTAAACGACAAGATAAAACCATGTTTAACGTCCCCATGGCCATCACAGACCAATTGATAATCACTTTCCAAGATATGCACCAAGAGATCTTCTGCGCTATGAGCCATGCGCCGATATAATAGCGATTTATAAACTGTCTTCTTTATATCTTCAGGTTCAGGTCCAAAAAGATTGGGACGAACCACAATGACTTCTTCCCCAATCCCAATTAATAAATCGGCATTGATTTCTAATTGTTGATAAATCGAATCAAAATGTTCAACAACAACGCGTTTATAATCATTCAAAGCCGCTTTGATGGCGGCAACCAATTCGTACGCTTGAGTGAACGCCAATTCAAATCTTAGATCGATGTGGTAGGTATGGGCTGAGAATTTCCCTTTACCATAATCACGCATCAAAGGCGACGGACGTGTATTGATTCCATCATCGTCATTGGTCAATTCTAAGCCAGGAAACATCCCTTTTATTAAGAGTGATTTCCCACTACCCGCATCACCGATCATGCCGATGAGTTTATCATTGGGTAAAAGATATTTTTGCGAAATTTGATTGCCAAGATTCTGCATTCTTTGACTCCCACGTGGGGCAAAATAAGTCGCATATCTAAATTGTTCGATGCTTAGGCTCATGAGGCACGCTCCTTACGATGATCTTAATTCATCACTGAATAGATGATGATTCGCTTATAATGTTACGTAATTCTTGTGATTGAAACAATTACAAGCGCTTACTTTGCTTACTTAATTAGCATACACCTTTTAATCTCAGGGTTAAATCTGTTTTATAAAACAGGCGAGTGAATCATCGAACCAGTCCAGTTTCAATCGCTACTCTTTTAACTTCAGATGCGACCACTTCCATCACTCTAGGATCAAAAACAGATGGGATGATATAGTCTGAGCTCAG
>JBBQOY010000100.1:0-2935 GCA_038331365.1 Erysipelotrichales bacterium
ATGATAACGTCACTGGATGGACCAGCCGTAATTAAAGTGAATTCAGGGATTGATAGTTCAGTTACGAACTCTGGCGTTCAGCATTTTACAAAACTTGAAAAAAGACTATTCTCGAATGATGTTTTGCACATTCAGCAACAATCGACGCAAAGCAAGATTAATCTAGTGGTGGAAGCGTCACATCGATTCTATGTGGATGATGTTGATCAAAATTTATCTGGTCATGTCAGCGCTAATCGTAGAAAGATTGAATTGGAGTATACAATATCACTTCAACTAGGTAGTGTCCTGAGATTTAGTAAAATGTCATATTTTGTAACGGATAAAGATATTGATAATGAATCTGTGAGTTCAGAAATCCTTACCCAAAGAAGTACTGAAGCTTTACAAAGTGCTCAGGATTTGGGCTATAAAAAGTTATTGTTGGAAAATAACGAATCGTGGAATAATCAAGTATGGAACGAAGCACCCATTTTGATCGAATCTGAAGAAGGGTTTGATCAGTTGGCCATTCGATTCGCCCAATATCATCTTAGGATAATGACACCCTATCACGATAAACGCGTCAGTATTCCAGCGAAGGGACTTACGGGTGAAGGGTATAAAGGGCATGTTTTTTGGGATGCTGAGATCTTTATGTTGCCCTATTATATTTTCCAACACCCAACGATTGCCCGTGGTTTACTTGAATACCGTTATGAGACGTTAAGTGGGGCACGCAAGAAAGCAAACGAGAATGGCTATCGTGGAGCGATGTTTCCGTGGGAGTCCGCTTTAAGTAATGATGGTGAAGTTACGCCAGTTTGGGGAGCGGTTGATATTATTACCGGAAAATCAACAAAAATATGGTCAGGTTTTATTGAACAACACATTACCTCGGATATTGCATTTGCAGTTTTGCAATACTATAAAATCAGCGGTGATGAAAAGTTCATGATTGATGCAGGTTATGAGATTCTCTTTGAAACAGCTAAGTTCTGGGTTTCACGCTTAGAATTCGATGAAAAAGATAATCGTTATCATATCAACAATGTCGTCGGACCAGACGAATACAAAGAACATATAGATGATAATGCCTTTACCAATCATATGGCTCATTTTAACATTGTAAGCGCCATAGCATGTTTTCAGAAACTAAAGGTTAAAAGTGAACCCTGGTTTATGTTGCTTGAACAACGTTTAAACTTAGCACTTGAAGTGTCCGAATGGGAAGCCAAGGTATCTAAAATTTATCTTCCTAGAGAAAATGCTTTTGGGATTGTTCCTCAAGACACCACCTATCTACAAAAAGAGATTATCAATCTTGAACCGTATAAAAGACAGAAACACGTGGGTTCAATATTCAAGAAATATAATCTTGAACAAATCAATGAAATACAAGTATCTAAACAAGCGGATATTATGATCTTATTTTATCTTCTGGAAGATCGATTCAGTCTTGAAACAAAAGTAAAATGTTGGGAATATTACGAACCAAAAACGCTCAATGATTCATCTCTAAGTCTTTCGACCCATTCGATTTTGGCGAACGATTTGGGAAATCCGCAGTTGTCTTATGATTTATTTATTAAAGCAGCACAAATTGATCTTGGGAAAAATATGAAATCCAGTGATGAGGGCATTCATGCGGCAGCCTTAGGAGGGGTATGGCAGTGTGTCGTGAACGGATATGGTGGTGTTCGATTTGTAAACAACAGTCTGCGTATTTCACCAAACTTACCTAAAACATGGAAATCATTGAGCTTTCATATCTATTATCAAGGCTCTAGAATTCTTGTGTTTATCGATCACAAGTATTTGAAATTATCTAAATTAAGCGATGGAAAAGCGCTTAAAATAAATATTCTGAATATAGAATACATATTGATTGATGAATTAACTGTAGATAATCATAGATAATTACAAGGGCTACCTTGTGACTATAGACTACTAAAATATCATTTAGTAGGAAAAAATTCCTAAGGAGGAAGAAATGAAAAGAAAGTTATTATTGTTACTTATGTTGGCTTTATTCTTAGTTAATATGACTGGTTGTGCTCCAAAAAAAGTAGTCATTGATGGAACAAAGCTAGTTGTTGCCCGTTGGGGAGGCAATGATGCTGAGACTGCTGCGTTCAACGCAATGATCGAAGCATTTAAAGTAGAAACAGGTGTGGAAGTTGAGATTAGAATATTTTCTGACTATAATACTGAACTCCAAGCAGGACTAATCGGTGGAACAGGTCCAGATGTTTTCTACGTAGATGCTTACATGGCACCTTTCTACATTCAACAAGGGGTTTTGAAAGCACTAGATGTAAAAGAATTTGAACTTGATAAGTTCTATGATCCGCTTAAGAATGCATTTGCGAGTGAAGGAAAATATTATGCCGTTTCGAAAGATTATTCTACATTAGCGTTATACTATAATAAGAAATTCGTCAATGCAGCAGATATTCCTACGACTTACGAAAAACTTTATGGGACTGATTATTTGACAACATTAAAAGCGAGTTTACCTGTAGGTACAGCCGCGATGACCTATAATTTGGATTTAGCGAGACAACTTTATATGGCAGAAGCCAATGGAGCAAGCATCATTAAAGATGAAATCTACTCAAATTTGGCTGACACAGCTGTCGCAAACAATTTAAAACTTGAATTGGATGCTGCTATTGCAGGTAAGATTGTATTGCCTGCTGATTTGGGCATGGGATGGAATGGCGATGCTTTCGGAAATGAAAAAACAGCGATTATGGTTGAAGGAAACTGGGTTCTTGGATTCTTACAACAGAACTTCCCAGATGTTGATTTCGGTGTTATGGAAGTCCCAACGATGGGTGGTAAAAAAGGAACAATGGTATTTACAGTAGGTTATGGCATTAATGTAAAAACCAAGAATGATGCCGCAGCTACAGCTTTTGTTAAGTATGCGACTGGAACTGTTGGTATGCCG
>JBBQOY010000101.1:0-2856 GCA_038331365.1 Erysipelotrichales bacterium
GGGCATGAGCAATCCAATCGGTATCATTTTCTCTGCTGCTTTTATCGCAGCGCTAAAAAATGCAGGACCAGCCCTATCGCGTTCAGGGTTTAATGAAGAAGTGGTTAAAATAATGACTGCTGTCATTATTTACGCCAGTGCGTTCTCACTAATTTTCCAAGAAAAATTGGTTAAGTTCTTTAGTAAGAAGGGAGTTAAATCATGAATGCTGATACCCTTATTTTTCTAATTAGGAATATGATTCCGTTTATGATTCCTTTAACCATTGTTGCCTTAGGTGGTATGTTTTCTGAGCGAAGTGGCATTATCAATATTGCTTTAGAAGGAATCATGGTCTTTGGAGCGTCTTTTGGGATTTTCTTTATTTACTTCTTTCCAAATATACTGTCTCCTCAAATATTGATTTTGGTAGCCATGGCAATTGCAATCTTCAGTGGCATCGTGTTTTCGCTGCTTCACGCCTATGCCTCCATCAATCTTAAAGCCAATCAGACCATTTCAGGGACAGCCCTAAACCTATTTGCCTTTGCTTTTCATGATTTTCTTTCCAGATTAATTACAAAAACAGGTACAGAAGGGGTTTCGTTTAAGAATGTTTTTAGAATCGAGAAAATTCCACTTTTATCCGAAATACCTGTTTTAGGAGATTTATTCTTTAAGAATGCCTATTTATCCACCTTCTTGGGCATTGCAATTTTGATTGCTGCTTCCTTTGTGCTGTATAAAACACGTTTTGGCTTGAGATTGCGCGCTTGTGGGGAACATCCTCAAGCTGCTGATTCCGTTGGGATCAACGTCAATCGTATGCGTTATGCAGGTGTTATGATTTCAGGAGCCTTGGCTGGATTAGGTGGCTTAGTATTGGTTATTCCAACAACGGTTGAATACACCGGGACAGTATCAGGTTATGGATTCCTCGCGTTGGCTGTATTAATTTTTGGCCAATGGAAGCCATCAAGGATTTTCTTTGCAGCAACATTCTTTGGTTTAATGCAAGTCATTTCGAATTCAAGTGGTTTGACGTTCTTTACCTCTTTGGGTATCAATAAATATTTCTATCAAATTGTTCCATATTTAACTACTTTGATTGTTTTAGCTTTTACATCGGCAAAATCAGCAGCACCTAAAGCAGCTGGTGAGCCATTTGATCAGGGTAAACGATAACCACGAAGAAAGGTCTAGGCATTTGTGCCTAGACCTTTTTATTTTTATTGATTAAATCATTTTTGAGATTCCATAATTTATCGGATAGATCAACATAATAGTTGTGTGGGTTTCTTAACCGCTTCACTTCATCCCAAAGCGTATTCATTTGATTCATACAATAGGTTCTTGTTTCTAAGGTTGTTTTACGATTGTAGACCAATTGACCATTAACAAATACAGGGACTTGAAGATGCCTAAACGTATAATTGGTAATGGTTTTCTTTTTCCAAGGATAATCTGGATCAAAGAGGGTATAAACATCTAAAGGTATGACTTCATCTGCCAAGCAAATTAAATCCGCAATGGCTTTATGGGTTTCATTGTCATAGAAGCGAATCAAACTCTTTAAGCCGGGATTGGTTATTTTAGTGATATTATCACTTATTTTAATGACAGGAACAATTTCCTCGTTTTTCTCATACGCAACAACTTTATAAACGCCACCCAAAACAGGATTTGACTTAGAGGTAACAAGATTTTCACCCACCCCAAATACATCAATCTTCGCATCTTGCAAGATTAGATCATCAATGATGTATTCATCTAAAGAATTCGAAGCAATAATTTTCGTAGATTGTAAGCCAGCTTCATCCAACATGACTCTTGCTTTTTTCGAAAGATAAGCTAAATCACCACTGTCCAATCGAATGCCATTTAATTTATACCCATTCGGAATCAACCATTCATTCGCAACTTTAATTGCATTTACGACCCCACTTTTTAAGGTGTCGTAAGTATCGACCAATAATACACTGTTGGTTGGATTAACTTTACAATAGTTTAAAAACGCATCGTATTCTGTTTCATGAAGTTGAATATAGCTATGGGCAATCGTTCCTGATACAGGGACGGAATAATCTTTGCCTGCCAAAGAATTAGAAGTTCCAACGCAGCCTGCGATTACAGCACCTCTAGCACCCTCTAAAGAAGCATCTATGCCTTGGGCTCTTCTAGCCCCAAACTCCATCACAGCACGTCCCTTGGCAGCTGCAACGATTCTGGAGGCCTTAGTTGTGACTAAGGTTGGAAAATTAATGCAGATTAAGAGTAATGTTTCAATAATCTGAGCTTGAATGGTCGTACCTCTAATGGTAACCAAGGGTTCATTCGCAAATACAGGGGTACCTTCCTCAACAGACCATACATCAATACTTAAACTCATATTTAAGAGGTATTCTAAGAAAGACTCATCGAAACCATATGATTTTCTTAGAAAATCGATGTCTTTAGAATTAAATTTGAAATGCTGAACAACATCGATAAGTCGATTAAGTCCGTTAAAAATCATGTATCCACCATTATCAGGAACACTTCTAACGAACATATCAAAATAGGCAATTTCTTCATGTTTACTTTCTTTGAAATAAGTATAAGCCATTGTAAATTCATAAAAATCGGTTAATAGTGAGAGTTGGTCGAACTTAATTGCCATGTGAGTCGTCTTCCTTTGTGTTTATGTAATTTTATTATATACTATCTTAGTGAACTTTTTAGGGGAACCCATGATCAAACCATTAAAAAAAGAAAATATTCAATTACTAATCAACGATAAATTTAAAGATGTTCATTTTTCAATACGTTTTATCACAGACATAAAAGAGCCTCAAATCACGATGAGAAACTTATTATCTTACCTCATGACAGATCGTA
>JBBQOY010000102.1:0-2749 GCA_038331365.1 Erysipelotrichales bacterium
AATCGATCAAATTTTATCGAACAAGAAAACAATCGTTGCGTGTGATCCAATCTCAACACGAAAAGCGGAAAAATTTAAGATGCATCTGCATCAAATGGATATCTTTAAACCCAATGTCTTTGAAGCTCAGATTTATACAGGTTTTGAACTTAAAAGCGAAGCAGATTTCTTAAAAGCACTTCATTTCTTTCGAGAAAAAGGCATCGGAGAAATCATCATCAGTGCAGCTGAAAAGGGCATCTATGTTTCCAATGAGGACCAGTATTTTCATCTCAGTGCACCCTCAATTCAAGCCTTAAACGCAACAGGGGCTGGGGATGCCTTTATGGGGGCTTATCTGGTTTATCGTCAAAGTGAAAGTTTTCAAGGGGCTTTAGAATATGCCATGGCGGCTGCGATGTTGACACTGATGAGTGAAACGACAGTTGTTCAAGATCTTCATCCGTTGAAAGTAAAACAATTACACGATCTTTTAAAGTTCGTAAGGAAAGACTTATGCTAAAAATCAATCAAGAAGTAACAAAAGCTTTGGCTCAAGGCAAAGCCGTGGTGGCTTTAGAATCGACGATCATCTCGCATGGGATGCCGTATCCACAAAACGTCCAAACTGCTTTAGAAGTCGAAGCTGAAATCAGAGCCAATGGGGCAATTCCAGCGACCATAGGGATCATTGATGGGGTTATGATTGTTGGGATGAGTGCAGAAGAAATCGAAGCTTTTGGAAAGCGCCATGACATCGTTAAGGTCTCACGAAGAGATCTGCCGATGGTGATTGCCAATAAAGCTTGGGGGGCCACCACTGTGGCGTCAACAATGATCATCGCAGCCAAAGCCAAAATCGAAGTTTTTGTGACGGGTGGCATTGGTGGCGTTCATCGAGGCGCTGAAACTTCTTTTGACATATCAGCGGATCTTCAAGAATTAGCGCATACCAATGTAACCGTGGTTTGTGCTGGGGCGAAAGCAATCTTAGATTTACCACTCACCATGGAGTATCTAGAAACCTTTGGGGTCCCTGTCTTAGGTTATCAAAGCGATGAGCTCGCTGCTTTTTATACCCCAAAATCTAATTTAAAAGTCGATTTACGCGTTGATTGCGCAGAAGATATCGCCAAGATCATTCGAGTCAAACGTGACTTAGGGCTTGAAGGTGGTATTTTGATCAGTAATCCAATTCCAGAGGCAGTTGCGATGGATGCGTTCGTGATTGATCAAGCCATTGAACAAGCTCTCAAAGAAAGTCATGAAGAAAAGATCAGTGGTAAAAATGTGACACCATTTCTCTTAGCTCGGGTCAAGGCCATAACGGGTGGAGATTCTTTAGAGTCGAATATCGCTTTAATTAAAAACAATGCGAAAGTCGGTGCTAAAATCGCCGTCGCATTAAGTAAAGGAGTACAAGATGTACGATAAATGTGTTAACTTATTAGAAGAAAGAGGTGTTACGCTCGATCAGATCGCTGAATTGGTGCACTATCTGCAAGGTAAATATCATCCTGAAATCGAGCATGCTGAAATGCTTGAAGCCGTCCAAGGCGTCATTGCTAAACGCGAAGTCCAACATGCGATCTTAACCGGTATCTTGATCGATCAAGTCGCTGAATCGGATTTTGATATGGACCCAGAATTGCGTGCGACTTTGATGGAAGATTACAGTTTATATGGGATCGATGAAGTTTTAGCGTATGGGATATGTAATTTGTATGGATCCATTGCTTTAACCAATTATGGTTTTATCGATCGAGAAAAACCTGGGATCTTGGCCAACATCAATGAACATGGGACACAGTGCAATGTGTTCTTAGATGATATTGTTGGGGCCATCGCAGCCAGTGCGGCCAGTAAGCTTGCCCATCATCATGGCCGCTAAATCGAGATAAAGAAAATCTTCTCAACTTGTGTTATTATGCTTAATGAGGTTGTCAAAGAAACATCCACCTCAAAAGTTTTTATAGGTAAGCTTTGATCTTCGTAAGTGATTGTTTCAATCTTTACGTGGTCAATTTCATTGCAGTACTTAAAGAAAAAAGGTTATTATCACAGTAAACTTCTGGGTCTATGAAAAAGACCCAATAGAGAAAATTAGGAGAAACCGATGAAGAAAATTCTATTGTTGATTTCAGTATTAGGGTTAATATTGACAGCTTGTTCAGATGGCATTCCCGAACACATCAAAGATAAAGCCGCCAGTTTAAAAGAAATTACGCAAGTTAAACCGAGTTATATTGTAGAACTGATTGAAGCCAAGGAAAGTTTTATCTTTTATTTTGCTAATACGTGGTGTTCAGCGTGTGAATTTATGAAAGATGTCAACAATGAAGTTGTAAGACGTGAAAGTTTGCCGATGTATGTGATCCAAGTTGATAAGACATCAGCCTCACAACTCAATAAGATTTATGCGTATGTAACGCAACCTGCTGCAACACCCACCTATGTCATCGTTTTGAATGGGGTTGTCAAAGAGTCTTTTACACCTGAGATCTTGGTCGGTGATGATACAGGTTTCGATCCGGAACATATCAATCTCTATGTGGTTAATTTTATCGCAGTGCTTAAAACTAAAGGGTTGATTACACCTTAAGTATGGAAACTGTGACCTTTGAAAGTACAACTGCCACATTTAAAAGCCTAGGTTTGAAAAGTGGTGATATCGTTGAACTTCATGGTTCATTAAAAGCCATCGGTTTGGTGTCCGGAGGACCCAATACAATCATTGATGCTTTAATCAAAGTGCTTTCTCATGAAGGCA
>JBBQOY010000103.1:0-2731 GCA_038331365.1 Erysipelotrichales bacterium
CGGTTTCAATCGAAGATACATTCCTTTCGTAAAAGAAATGGCTAAACAAGGCAGTCCTGATCTGGTTTTATTCCAAAAGAATCGCATCATTCCGCAAGGGGATGAGATTCGTCACTTTATCTTTGATGACTATATCCATGTCATTGATACCTGTCTTTATCTACTTCAAGAACCTTTGGTTTCGGTAGCGGCCAAAGGAACATTTAAACAAGGTCAATTAACAATGGCTGTGGTTCACTATTTTGGTAAGCACGCACACGCCATCGGGATTACAAATTATGATAACGGTACCGTTGAAGAAGTGCTTGAAGTTATGCGCCCTGGCGAAAAGAAACGTGTCCTTCAAATGGAAAGCTTAGAAACTTACAGTGATGATGAGATGAAAGTCAAGACTCATTCTGCTTGGCAACCTACTTTAAATAAGCGAGGATTTGAAGATATGATCCACCACTTTATCTCATCGATTCAAAATGAGACACCTTTTGATTTCCCGTTTGAAATTAGTTTGAAGTCGCATGAGGTTGCCGAAGAAATTGTTCATCAATTAGAGAAACAACTTTAGCATCATCAGCCCATTTTAATCACAAACTGTAAAGTCAAAGACTTCAGTTTATCATTCAGCCAAGGCACAGATATCTCGTAAATAAAACCCAATCAGAAGAACTGAATTGGGTTTTTGTTTTAGGGATTAAAACTGGATTTGATAAACACTTTGACAATGTCTTCCATAAATTCAACCAAACTTTGGTCGAATCGAGCAAACTTAGGAGAATCCACATCAAGCACCCCATAAATTGTGTGGTTGAGGATGATGGGGACCACGACCTCCGAATTCGAAGCACCATCGCAGGTCACATGGCCTTCGAAGACATGGACGTTGGGGACGTTGATGGTTCTGTGCTCTTGTGCACTGGTACCACAAACCCCTTTGTTGAGTTGCAGTCGTACACAAGCTGGAAGGCCTTGGAAGGGACCTAAAACGAGTTCCTTATCCTTATATATATAGAAGCCTACCCAATTGAGGTCAGAAAGTGAATGATAAATCAAGGCACTGAGATTGGCCATATTGGCAATCTCATCTTTTTCGCCCTCTAATAAAGCTTCGGCTTGTTTCAATAATAAATTTAAATCATTTGTTCCAGTAAATGTGTTCATGTGTCCATTTTAGCACATCCGTGGTAAGATGTTTTCGTGAACAGGGGAGCCATTTGGCTGAGATGTTTAGAAACAGACCCTTATCACCTGATCTGGTTAAAACCAGCGTAGGGAGTTTACATCCTTACGCCTCACACAACAGGAGGTGTATTTTTATGAAACGAGATCGCGTTGTTTTAAAGTTAACTTTCGTTGCTTTGTATTCTGCATTGTTTATTGTCTTAGATTATGCTGCCCACACCTTTGGCTTCTTTCAGATGCCCAATGGGGGATCACTGGGTTTAGGCTCTTTGGCCATCTTGGTGGCTGCTTATCATTTGGGTTGGAAAGAAGGCGTTGCGGTTGGGCTCATCAGTGTTCCTTTGCAGTTAATCTCTTCTGGAACCATTTGGTTTACGCCAACTTGGCCACTTATTGGCTTACTCTTGGATTATGTCATTCCGTTTGGGGTATATGGCTTTGCACCTTTATTTAAAGATGTAAAGATCGCATCCCTAAAAATCAAGACAGGCGTCATCATCACGAATCTCATTCGTTTTGTTTCGCATGTGGTGGTGGGTGCCTTGCTTTGGTCCGTTACTTGGCTTGGGTCCTTAATCTACAATGCTTGGTATATGATCCCAACTTTGATTTTAGGGATGATCTTGGTGCCGCTGATTGTTTCCCGCCTCCCGAAGAAATATCTTCATGATGAAGGATGAGTTAATCTCATCCTTTCTTTATGGGACTCTGTGTTATAATAGAAAAGCACATTAAGGAAACAGCATGAATCTCACTCCAGGACAGATGATTAAAATCCAGTCGTACAAACATAACGGGTCTTTACACCGCACTTGGTTGAGAGGCTTGATTTTGGAAAGCACACCTGAAAGAACCGTGTTGGTTACCAATAAGACTTGGGTAATTGAAGCGGATGGACGTCGATGGTTCACTCGTGAACCGGCCGTGTGTTTCTTCTATCCAGAGAAGTGGTTCAACATCATTGCGATGCTGAGGAAAAGTGGGATCTATTATTATTGTAATTTAGCCTCTCCTTCTTTATATGACGGGGAAGCGCTGAAGAACATCGATTATGATCTCGACGTTAAAGTCTATCCTGATGGTGCAACCAATATCCTAGATGAAGATGAATATGCCTTACATGGTGAACTGATGCGTTACAGCGATGATTTGAAAGCTGCCGTAGAAAGTACCTTGGAAGATCTGTTGAGATTGATAGAAACGAAGCAATCGCCCTTTATTAGGGATGAGATTGAAGATTACTTCGATGTTTATCTTAAAATGCAGCATAAAGGTCTAGAGTAAAATGTATTTTCCGCCCTACGAAAAATCCACAAAAAAGAATTTGAGAAATGTGGGTGAAAGTTGTTGACAGTCTAAGGGGCATTTGATATTATTAATAGGCACTCACGAAAACAACGAACACGGCATGCGTAAGCAAGAAGTGGTCGTAACCGAGAGATGCAGCCGATCTTTGAAAACTAAATAGGAAAAAAACGTCGATTAAAATAACAGAAATGTTGACCGACTTAGGTCGGTTTTAATTAAAAAAAATATGAGCAAATCAAATGGAGAG
>JBBQOY010000104.1:0-2714 GCA_038331365.1 Erysipelotrichales bacterium
GAGTAGTGGTAAAATCAGGTTTTCGATGGATCGAAGTTCCATAATCCTCCTTTAAACAATAATGAAGGAGTGGCAAGAACCACTCCCTAATTAAGATACGTAAATACTATACACAATTTAAGAAAAATAATCAAGTTTAAAAGAAACTCATCTGATTCTTATCATCCAATGATTCTAAGAGACCCAGATCTTCAAAACGTTTAATTTGTGTGTTATTGATAAGGGTTCGTTTTTGCAAATCCTCTTTAGAAATAAACGATTTAATCTGACGTTGTTCAATGATTGAATTAGCAACATTAACACCCAATCCATCCAAAATAATAAAGGGTGGAATCAACAGACTTGGATCATTTGGATGTAATATGAATTCACTTCCTAAAGAAAGACTCAGATCTAATGGTGCAATCTTAAATCCACGACTGTTCATTTCGTAAGTGGCTTCTAAAGTAGAAATCAAATCGACTTCTTTGGATGTGACTTCTCGTTTTAGATTGATATCGTTAAGTCGTTGTTGGATGTTAAGTAAACGTCCCCGAATTACCCGCATTGGCTTGATCATGGTTTCATATTCAAATGATGAGCATCTTAAGCTAAAATAAGTCGCATAATAATGCAAAGGATAATGGACTTTAAACCAAGCAACACGGACGGCCATCAAAACATAGGCGACAGCATGCGCTTTTGGAAATAGATATTTAATCCGTTGACACGAATCGATATACCACTGTGGGACTTTATGATTTGCCAACATGGTTTTTTGGTCTTCTTTGAGTCCTCTTCCTTTACGGATGGCTTCCATAATATCAAAAGCTGCTTTTGAAGGTAAGCCTTTATGAATCAAATAAAGCATGATGTCATCCCGGCAACCAATAACATCCTTGAAACTTGTAATGTTGCTTTCTATGAGATTTTTAGCATTATTAAGCCAAACATCAGTGCCATGTGATAAACCAGAAATCTTAACTAAATCTGAAAATTTAGAAGGTTTGGTTGCACTTAAGATTTGCCGAACAAATGATGTTCCAAATTCAGGTAGACCTATGGCACCCGTTTTTTCATCAAAGTTTTCTTCTGCCTTCAAAGCTTTGTTTGAATTAAACAAGGAAAGTGTTGCTTCATCGTTCATTGGAATAGAATCAATAGAGACGCCCGTGATGCGTTCAAGCATTTTCATGGCGGATGGATCAACATGGCCTAAGATATCTAACTTTAAAACATTGTCATGAATGTCACCAAATTCAAAATGCGTCGTTAACCAATCAGCACTGAGTTTATTTGCAGGATAATTAACTGGGGTAAAATCATGAACATCCATATCTTGCGGAATAACGATGATTCCTCCCGGATGCTGTCCCGATGTTCGCTTAACCCCTTCGCACCCTTTTGCGAGATAAGCCCGATAGGCATTCTTATAGGGTGTGGTTATGTTTTTTTCTTCCATATAGCCTTTTACATACCCATAGGCCGTTTTCTCAGCAACGGTAGAGATAGTTCCTGCCCGAAAGACATGTTTATCCCCAAAAAGAACTTTGGTGTAAGCATGGGCAAATTCTTGATATTCAGAAGAGAAGTTTAAGTCGATATCTGGTACCTTGTCCCCTTCGAAACCTAAAAATGTCTCAAACGGAATGTCTTGACCATCTTGTTTCATCTTGGCGTTGCAGTGTGGGCAAAGTTTATCTGGTAAATCATAACCACTTTCAATTGACCCATCCGTAAAGAATTCACTAAAGTGACATTTTTCGCAAACATAATGAGGTGGCAATGGATTAACTTCAGTAATCTTACTCATCGTTGCGACTAAAGATGAGCCTACTGAACCTCGTGAACCCACAATATAACCATCATCCAATGATTTCTTAACAAGCAGATGAGCGATGTAGTAAATAACTGCAAAGCCATGGGTATTGATAGAACTCAGTTCTTTATGCAGTCTGTCTTCAACCAATTGAGGTAGTGGATTTCCGTAAATAGTATAAGCAGTCTCAGTAACGACCTCTAATAGATTTTCTTCAGCATGTTCAATACTGGGTGTATAAAGTCGATCTTTGATCGGAAAAATTGGTTCAATCCGATTCGCAATTAAGTTACTGTTCAAGACGACCAATTCAAAGGCCTTGGTACTTCCCAAATAAGCAAATTGATCCAACATATCTTCAGTTGAACGAAAATGTTGATCTGGTGAAACTGACTTTTGGCGACGCTCTGGATTATAAAGATAGAGTGGATGACGCGATTTACCCGTGCCTTTAGAATTGATGTAGATTTCTCTAAAAATCTTATCATTTGGGTTGAGATAATGCACATCTCCCGTCGCTACAACTGGAATCTTAAGCCTTTGTGCATTTTCTATGATGTTGGTGAGAATCAATTTGAGTCGTTCTAAAGAAGGAATGATTCCATTATCCATCAATGGTTGATAATTACCAAGTGCTTGTATTTCTATATAGTCATAAAATTTCATAGCTTCTGTTAATTCATTTTGATTACGATTCATGGCAATCTCAAAAATTTCACTGTTATAACAAGCAGATCCAATTAGAAGATGCTCGCGATTTTTTTGAACATCACTGCGGGTCAATCTTGGTTCTAAAATGGTATCTTCATTTTTAGCATCTGAACTCATTCTTTCGGTATGTGCTGTCGAAACCAGTTTAAACATGTCTTTTAATCCATTTGCATTTTTAGCCAATAAGATGACATGTTTACCAATT
>JBBQOY010000105.1:0-2644 GCA_038331365.1 Erysipelotrichales bacterium
ATATCTGAGCGGTCAGTTACCTTTGGATGTTGAAGGTAAACTCGTTGAAGGCGATATCCAAGAACAAGCTTATCAAGTTTTGAAAAACATGGAAGCCGTTTTAACTGAAATGAATCTTGAAATGCGCCACATCGTAAAAACAACTGTTTATTTGACGGATCTAGCTGATTTTCAAGCATTGAATGAAATCTATGCGACCTATTTCTCGGATCCTTATCCAGCCCGTTCAACAGTTCAAGTTTCTGCTTTAGCCAAAGGCGCTAAAGTTGAAATCGAAGCCATCGTCATTGATACTTTGGTTTATGAACAACAAGTTGCGCACCAACATGGTGAAGCTTGTGGTTGTGGGGATGATTGCGGTTGTGAAGAAGGCTGTTCCTGTGAAGAAGGTGACGAAGCCTGTTCATGTGAAGAAAGCAAAGAAGGCAGTGAAAGCGAAACTTGTTCTGATGGAACTTGCTGCGGTTAGAGAAATCTAACCGCTTTTTATAGGATTCTGTCATTTGATTTCGAAATAGAAATTATGCCAACAATCGATTACCTTAAATATGATGCCCATTTAAAAAGAACCGAAATCATTGGTGAATCGATTCTTTTTTATAAGGGCAAACCAAGTGAAGTGTTAGAACGTTGGGCCAATCAGTATGGCTTAGGAATCTCAGGTTCGATTTCAGCTTTTAAAACCCGTTTGTCCATTAAACAGAAAATACCAGTTTTGATTGATCCTTTTCATCAAGTCTATTTCTTTCCAACTTTAAGTCCTCAAGCTTTAGATTGCCATTGGATCAATGTGACTCAAGTCAAAAACATTAAGGCCTTCGGGCTTTCATCCATAATTAAATTCAAAGATGAACAGAGTTTAACCATCCCGATTGGACGTCGGTCTTTGATTAAGCAAATCAAGCGTTGTCAAGCCATGGAACATTTGGTCTTACAATCTCATTTAACAGAATCCTTGATGAGTTCAATGCTTGCCTTGAAACTTGACGAAATCAATGTATAATGGTTTGGGTACACGCATGAAATTAACCAAACGCGATCTAAAAACACTTATCTCTATCATCTTATCTGCTTTTTTTTATGCCTTGAGTATAAAAATGTTTATCGAAGCAGGCGGTCTATTTCCAGGTGGTTTTTCTGGGATTTCCATCTTAACAGTTCGTCTTTTAAAAACCTATTTTTCAATTCAGATTCCTTTTGCGCTGATCTATGTTGCGCTAAACATCGTCCCAACCATTTTAGTTTATAAAGTTGTTGGTCAACGTTTTGCCATTTTCTCGGTCATTCAATATGCTTTGGTATCAATTTTCACCTTAGTTTTACCAGACATCACGGTTACTGCAGATATTATTCTGATAGCTGTTTTCGGTGGTATTCTGGGTGGGTTTGGTTCCAGTCTTGCTTTAAGCGCCAACGCAAGTTCGGGGGGGAGTGATTTTATTGCGATCTACGCCGCCAACCAACTTAAAAAAGATACCTGGAATTATATTTTGTATGCGAATGTTTTACTTTTAGGGATAGCTGGTTACTTTTTCGGTTGGGATAAAGCCCTATATTCGATCATTTTCCAATTTGTTTCAACACAAGTGGTCAGTGCGCGTCATTTACGTTATAAATATGTGTCGTTGATCATCATCACTGAAATTCCAGATGAGATGATGGAAAAAATCTATGCGACCTTAAAACATGGGATCACCAAACTTTGGGGCGAAGGTGGCTATAGTCACCGTCCAAAAAGTGTGCTTTATATGACTGTCAATGAATTTGAAGTCAACGAATTGGTAGAAGCGTGTCGTCGGATCGACCCATTGGTTTTTATCTCAATCAACAAAACG
The DNA here is from genome assembly GCA_038331365.1 of Erysipelotrichales bacterium. Taxonomy (GTDB): domain Bacteria; phylum Bacillota_I; class Bacilli_A; order Erysipelotrichales; family Erysipelotrichaceae; genus UBA2212. The sequence goes on from JBBQOY010000105.1 coordinate 1,836, forward strand.
GAGAAAGTCATAGGCAATTATTATCAAAAACCGCTCGAATGACTTGCGTTAAAGTACCATATGTGTTTAAATAAACCTGTCTTATCCAGAGATGAGGTAGAGAGTTAGCTCACATTACCTCACGCCAACCTGCAATTTTGTAAGGTGGTTCTGCTAACACCGATGAGGGACCAATCGTAACGTTTAACCCTTCTTGCGTGTAAGACGGGTTTTTTATTAGGAGGAACAATAACATGCCCAAAAAATACTATTTTTCATCGGAAAGCGTCACTGACGGTCATCCCGATAAGTGTTGTGATCAGATTGCAGATGCGATTTTAGATGAAGCGTTACGCCGCAACAAACATGCCAAGATGGCTGTTGAAGCAACCATTAAAGATGACATAGTGGTGGTCTATGGGGAACAGAACCTTTATGCCAAACTCGATATGGATAATTTACCGAAAGATTTTAACCCAACGATTGATTTTGCTTCGATCGCTAAAAGCGTTTTAAAAGACATCGGGTATAAAAATGAGTTTAAAGTCTTTGTCTTAGTGGGTTCTCAATCCAAAGATATTTTTAGCAAAGTATTATTAGGAAATGAAATCGCTGCAGGAGACCAGGGCATCATGTTTGGCTATGCTTGTAAAGACACACCCAACTATATGCCTTTAGCAATTGATACAGCGCATAAGCTTTCTAAACGGCTCTCAGATTATAAGCGTGAAGATGATCGAATCAAACCAGATGGTAAGACTCAAGTGACTGTGCTTTATGAAGATGAAAAACCAGTTAAAATTACTAAAGTTGTTGTTTCAACGCAACAT
>JBBQOY010000106.1:0-2602 GCA_038331365.1 Erysipelotrichales bacterium
GCGATTTGAGTGGCATGAATTTTAATGGAAGTCTCCGGAAAACGAGATAAAACTTCAACCACAAAAACATCGAAGAGTGCTTTCGCCTCAGGTTTCGTTTTAAAGAAATGTTGAATTGGGGTTTGGGTCTTGGTTTCCATGACTTAATATTACCTTGTTTAAGTCAAACTGTCATAAAAAAAGAAAACATTGCGTTTTCTTAAGTTCTATTTATTGAAGAAGGCGAAGATTTCAGTTTTCTTAGCTTCACAATCTGATCGACCGAGTTCATAGAGATCATTGACCTGTTCATAGGTTGCAGAGAAGCGTTTGACCCCTGTTTCTTTGGTTGGACGCATATGAATGGCCTTACCTTGATCGACAAGATCTTTGACTTGTCCCATCTCACGATAATAGACTTCCCGGCGATCTCTGAATTCTTTCAGTAATTTCTTGTATTTAAAGTAAAGTACATCTAATAAAAATTGGGTTAAGGGTGCATTGTCTTTGCGTACAAAATTATCAGCCTTGGTGGTTACGATGAAGAGTTTATCGACCCCATGCGTTAGCGTTTGGGTTATTGGAACCATGGTTCTTACCCCTGCATCCATATAATATTTCTTACCAATCTTGACATTATGTCCAGCGATGGGTAAAACACAAGCTGCTTTGAGCCATAATAAATTTTCTTTTAGATCACTTTGATTCTTCCATAAAACATCTTCAGCTTCTAAATCATATACCCCAAATTCAATCAAAGGTTTGATCGTTAAGATACGTTCTGGAATCAAATTAACTTTTAATGGTAAAACGGTATTGAAAAGATAGTCATAACCAACGGGTTGACCTTCTAAAAGAAAAGGTTGAATTCCAACATTCCGTGGCGCAACTGAATAAGTTGTCGCACAATCATGTAACATATCGATGTCTTTTAAACCGGTGCAGATTGCAAATAAAGCACCTGAAGAGATCCCACAGTATAAATCACATTCAATGTCGTTTTCAATCAGCCAAGCACAGACCCCAGCTGTATATGCGCCACGTAAGCCTCCACCTTCTAAAACCAATGCTGTTTTCATGCCCATCTCCTTATAAGACGCTACTGAATACATTCAGCAGCATTCTACCTAATTTAATCATTGGATTGACTTTCAATGTTTCTGCATAACTCACTTCTTGAGAAACTTCCAAGGTTGTTAAGAAATCCTTCTTCATATCCAATAAGCTCTTTGAATACGTGATTAAAGCCCCACATTCAAAATGCATATAATAACTTCTGAAATCAAGATTGCTGGTCCCTACAATGGCCATAACATCATCCGCCAACATAACTTTCCCATGGACAAAGCCTGGGGTATATTCATAAATCTTAACCCCGGCCTGCGTCAAGACTTCATAATTGGATCGAGTCACTGCTAAAACATACCATTTGTCTGGAATATGCGGTACTAAGATACGAACATCAACCCCGCTTTTTGCGGATAAAACCAGGGCTGTGATCATCTCATGACCGATGACGAGATAAGGCGTCATAATGTAGAGATAGTGTTCGGCGAGATTGATGAGACTCAGATGGGCATTCTCTGAGACCAATTCTTCATCGGTTGGAGAATCAGAAAAGACTTGGACAAAGCCTTCGCTTTTAAAGGGTTCTTGTGGAACATAATAATCGGTGAAATTAATGTTTTGTTTGCTAAGATGGCGGAAGAAGTCAAGAAACATGACACTTAAGGAATAAACCGCATTGCCTTCTACTCTAATGGCTGCATCTTTCCAATGTCCATAAGGATTAACCTTGTTGATGTACTCATCCGCTAGATTGAGCCCACCGACAAATCCAATTTTCCCATCGATAACCGCGATCTTACGATGATCGCGATTGTTCATATAAATGGCCAATAGAGGCCGAATTGGATTAAAGAAATACAATTCAATCCCAACATCCTTCATTTCACTTCGAAATGATTTCGGGAGTTTAAGCGCCCCAAAATCATCGAAGATCATTTTTATTTCTACCCCTGCCTTGGCTTTCTCGATTAAGACAGCTTTAATACTATCTAACATAAAGCCTTCTTTAACAATAAAGTACTCTAAGAAAATAAACTTCTCAGCCCCTTTTAAAGCTTCCATCAAGGCTTCATATTTACTTTCACCTGTAGGATAATAGGTAACTCTAGAATCGTCATAGACAGGATACTCTGTATTCTTAAGTAGGTAATTAGACAACTTAAATGATCTTGGACAAACATTTGATAAATCTTTCAAAGGGCTTTCTTTTTGAATCAAAAGAGGTTGATCATTACTGGAACAATAATTAATGCCCATTCTTAGATCTTTGGGGACTTTTCTTCCCCCAAACAATAAGTAGTTGGTAACCCCAATCAAAGGCACCGTCAAAATCAAAAAGATCCAAGAGAGTTTATACGATGGGTTCATTTTAGAATTAATTAAAAAAACAGAAAGAATGATTCCGATGCCTGTCACAAAGGTATAAATGAGTGGAATATAATTCGATAGTTGATACATCAAAAGATAGATTAAAAAAAGTTGAATCAAAACCAAGGCACTGACCGTAAAAGATTTAGAGGTAATGCGTTTAAAAATACTTCTCATAAAGAAAACC
>JBBQOY010000107.1:0-1878 GCA_038331365.1 Erysipelotrichales bacterium
GTTTATGATTGAGTTAAACCCAAAATACTTATACAATGAAGACAACGAGGTTCATTATGAAAAATCCAAGTTTAGTTATCTTAGCCGCTGGGATGGGTAGTCGCTATGGTGGTTTAAAACAAATCGATACAGTAGGCAACAACGGGGAGTCAATCATTGATTTTTCAATTTATGATGCGATTCAAGCCGGGTTTAAAAAAGTTTACCTGATCATCCGTAAGGAACATGAGATTATTTTCGAAAAATCATTGGTTGACAAGATCAAACCATTCATCGATGTTGAATTTGTTTTTCAAGAAATGACAGATCTACCGGAAGATTTTAGTGCACCAGAAGGTCGCGAAAAACCATGGGGAACGACGCATGCCTTATGGGTCTGTCGTCATCAAGTCAAAGAACCTTTTATGATTTGTAACGCGGATGATTATTATGGAAAAGATGCTTTTAAGAAGATGTATGATTTCTTATCAGATGAAGCCAAAGACGGCATCTACAATATGATCGGTTATCGTTTGACGAATACCTTATCTGATTCAGGGACCGTAAGTCGAGGTGTGTGTGAAGTCCAAGATGATGTGTTGGTCGGCGTCACAGAGCATGCTAAAATCAAACGTGTTGGGGATTTAATCCTCAGTGGCAGTGGAGAAACGGGTACGATCCCACTGGATACAAAAGCCTTGGTCTCAATGAATTTTTGGGGATTTACGCCTAAGATTTTCGAACTTGCTGAGCGTCAACTCAGTGCCTACCTAAAAAAGGAACTCGCGCGTAATCCGCTAAAGTGCGAACATGTTATACCAACGATGATTGGGGAAACCATAAAAGAAAAGACCTTTTCGATTAAGGTCATTCCGTCTGAAAATGAATGGTTTGGGGTTACCTATCAAGAAGATAAGCCATATGTGGTTGAACAGTTTCTTAAATTCAAGACTGAAGGGCTTTATCCTGTCAACCTTTGGGTTAAATAAAGTAACTTAACTGAATAAATTCTTAAACAGATCGATCGAATAAACGATAGATCCAAAACTGGCAAATATATTCGCCATCATCACGACCAACAGGATCCTTAGGACCCTGTTTTTCCACCATCCTTTAAAATGCATCGCATCTTCTTGAAGGTTCATAAAGTCGGTGACTTTTGGCTTGCGCATATACGCTTCAGCCAAGCCGGCAAACCAACCTGTCGCTAAAACAGGGGATAGGATTCCAATGGGGGCTGCAAAGAAAGCCGTTAGGATACTCAAAGGATGACCGAAAGCTAAAAGGGTACCTAAAGCAGCCAAAGAGCCGTTGAAGACAATGAATCTCACAACTGTATTCAAAGCCATATTGGGGCTAAATGCCATGGTGGCAAGAATTAATCCGATCAATAAAGCAGGAAAAACATAAGTTAAAAGTTTCGAACTTTTACTTGGGGCAGGGACACTCATTAAATCACTGATTTGAAGTGAAGGGTCTTCAAGATGAGACAGAATCCCTGAAACATGTGCAGCCCCCACAATGGCGACAATATTTGATCCTGACGCATGTCTAAGCTTGTAGGCCATGATTCGATCGCGTTCAAAAATCAATGTTTCAGCCACTTTAGGAAATTTCGTACTGATCTCAGACAAGGCTGCTTGAAGCATGTCTTGGTCTTTTAGTTTCTCCATATCTGCTTCTGTGATTTCTTCATTTGAAAAGACAGAGGTTAAAAGTTGCGTTAACATACTCATCTTATCGAAAAAGTTAAGTGAACTCCAGATTCTTTGGAAGGTAACCGTGACACTTCGATCGATTTTAAGTAAACGGATTTCGTGCTCTTGGGCATAGGTAATGGCAGTCATCATTTCTTGACCAACATTGATTTCATTGGCTTTGGCTAAACGTTTTTGATAG
>JBBQOY010000108.1:0-1878 GCA_038331365.1 Erysipelotrichales bacterium
GTATTGATGGCCATCGCACCTGGAATCGATTGAGCCAAGGCAATTAAATCAATCATGTCTTGTTCATCCAAAACTTTTTTGTGTTCAACAAATGTTTTCTTGATGATCGGCATGATGACGAATCCGCCACCGAAAGTAACCAGATTGATTTTGAAGAATGACCAGAATAGGTCGATTAATGTGACTGTTTTTTTCATACGTGTTCATTATAACCCATTCTGCTTATCTCTAAAAATTATTTACCTTCCTTAGTATAAAAAGTTTCGGAATCTTACGAAGCCATCGTTTATTAATCGTTGACTTTATGAATGCTCCCGCTAAACAGAATGAATTGATTTTCAAGATCGACTATAAACACTTGAAAAGGCTGATCAACCCGCATCTCAAAGTCTCCGATCTCGATCGAGGTCTTATCGATGATGACGGTTGTTGCAGCTGCAGCTTCCGTTCCTTTCTCATCGATTAACAGCCTTGACTTATGCAGCACTTTACTGATGTATAAGTCCGCTGAAGCAAGCCGCGAGAAATCTGCAACACCGGGTTCAAACGGTGCACTCAATCCCAACGCAATCAACGGTTCATTCAGCTGAAGCGAAGTCGCTATATCAACTTTTGGTAAATGCAATGTAACTGAGGCATTTACCAATGATGCCAACTCCTCCTTGAATTGCTGAGTCGAAATTATTGGCGAGGCTGAGTTTTTATCCATCACGATCATCATCCCCATCTTGCCCCCTTCATAAGGCATAAGAATGGTTTGTCGCTCTTTGTGTTCACGATACAAGAAGGAACCTGTTTGACTCATGAATTTCACTTCTTGATCGCTTGTCCCATGAAAGATTCGATTGAAAGTTTCACTTTCTTTAAATGGAGACACCCAATTGCCTTTAAAATAAATCGTATTAATGAGCATCATGACGGTCGCAGGATCGATGGTTTCAATTACTTTATCGATCAATTTATTGGTCTTCTTCTTAACCCAAGCATTGATCTCATCTGTCGCATGGCTTTGACTAAAATCCAAGGCAGCGATGAAAGCGCCAAAATAAGCTTTGTTTCGATCTAAAAAATCTTGCTTAACTTGATCTGCGAAGTTATCTCTGATCCAGATAGAGTTTGATAAAGCGATTTTGATGGGTGAAGCAGCATTTAAATTGCCTTGTAAGGCTTTCAATTGATCCAACCATTCGGTCTCCTCGAGATTGTTTGGATTAAGAAGGGCTTTAAATTGATCATAGGACAGACCTGCTGTCCCATGAGATGTCATCGCTAGAGCCAGATAAATACTTAAAGAAGAAATGAAAGTATTATCCTTTGATTGATTGTCTTGAAGTAAAAAAGCCAAGGCATTGATTTGATCCACAACTTGTGGATTTAAACTGGATTGTTCTGACAAAAGCAGCGAACCCGTTGTGTTCGATAAATTGATGACGGAAGTGCTTGTACATCCACTCATTAGTAAGACACAAAGACTCAAAGTCAAAATGATCTTTTTCATAGTTTATCCTCTGTATCATCCTATCACAGTTCACATTAAGATATGATTAAGCAAGTTTATTATGAGTCCCAGCATTTATCAAAGTTATATTCTTTGAATTAAGTGAATTGATTTTGAGTATAATAGAAACAGAGGTTATTATGGAAAACTATAAAGAAAAAATTTATGAATGTGCTGATTTCTTAAGAAATAAGATTGTCATTAACCCTTCTGTCGCTTTTGTATTGGGAACAGGTTTGGGTGGTTTGGCAGAAGAACTTGAAGATCCACAGATCTTCCCTTATGCTGATTTACCTTACTTCCCAAAATCAACGGTTGTTGGACATAAAGGTCAATTGGTGTTTGGTAAACTAAAAGGCAAAAATGTTGTGATGCTTCAA
>JBBQOY010000109.1:0-1676 GCA_038331365.1 Erysipelotrichales bacterium
CCACAGGCAAGAATTAAATTTCCGAAGATCACTAAGAGTAAATCGGTGACATGTCTTTTCATAGGGTATCATTCCTTATGGTTTTATTATATCATTGAGTGATATGAAGCACCTTAAAAACCGACCCTTTCTCATCTTAACGTTCCTATGGATCTGTGTTATATTTGGTTTTTCGCTACAAAGTGGTGATGAATCCACTTTAATGAGTGCGTTTGTTTTAGACTTTTTAGCCTTTGTCTTACCTTTTCTCAAAGAGCCGGAGCATTTTAAACTCGTTATTTATCTCATTCGTAAACTTGCTCATTTTACAGAATACTTTATTTTAGGTTTTTTGAGTTCTAAAGCTGCACAAGAAAAAAAACAAAATAAGATCTTGCTCATAGGCTATCTTATCCCGATATTCGATGAAGGGATTCAATTGTTTTCACCAGGACGATCTTCATCACCAATAGACATGTTGATTGACATGGCGGGTTATGTGAGTGGGCTTATTGTGTTTGGTGGCTTTATAAACTTACTTAAGCTATTCAAGAAGAATTGGACAGGAAAATAAGTTTAATCAATTTTACTTATTTCAAACGATTGGAGTCTTTTTAAATATATGCAATAATTATTTATTCCTATTTCAATAAAACCTTACTTATTGAAATAAGAATATTTTTTAACCCTTCTCACTTTAATCTAATCATTCGTAATTCTTCGATGAAGGCAGGTCGTTTTGGATACAGATGGATCAGCGTCCGAATCACCATTTCCGCTGAAGCCTTGTCTGTCCCTTTCGCATATTTGCGAATTAAACTGGCGATACCTCTATAATCTGGTCGTGCTTTCGCAACTTGAGCTGCACTTAAGATGAAGGATGAGAATAAAGACTTTGCTTTTTGGGGTTCTACTTTGACCAGTTGAAGAAAAGATGTTTTTATGGTGGACGGATGTCGTTCTATTGAGATAATCAATCTTGACCAATCCTCTTCTTCAATAAATAGTTCTTGATGGGCTACTTGAAACGGATTCAAAACGATCCATTGATCCAGGATCTGTGGTTTAAGTTTGTCCCATTCTATCTTTAAACAAGCTTTTTTTAATAATTGATACGCTTCAATATTGCCTTGATTTGCCATTTGAACGAGCAAAGTCTTATAGTCATAAAAACGATTTAATGCTTTCAAAGCGAGTAACTGAGCGTTTTGCCAATCCTTAAGATGATATGAGTGTCGCTCTTGAGCGGATCCTTTTTCAGCTAATCGAAAGGCTTCTTCATAATCTTTTTTCTCCATCGCAAACTCAAAAGCAAACATCGCAATCTTATGATGAGACATGTTCTTGTTCATTAAGTCATTAAGTTCTTCAAATCGTTTGAGCATTTTGAGGACTTTCAAATAAGCTAAAGTGGCATAGATATAATCACTGTTGTATTGATTTATTGGGTCTTTTTGCATATACGATGGTAGAACTTTTAATAATGGCAAAGCACTAAGTTCATCCGTTATCGCTTCGGCTGCCAGATTGAAAAAATCACTTCTGACATCAGAACTGTCGTCATATTTCTTCATTGTGGCCTCTTTACAGAGCCTCTTCACAAAGGTTCTGGATTCATCTTGATTTAGACTTGGGATGAGTTGTCTCATAGACTCATTTGTCTGATAGATTAAGGATCCAGTATCCCCATCCGAGTC